>JAESUC010000083.1 GCA_016763285.1 Pseudomonas sp. | reverse complement strand
TGACTATTTCCTGGCCGACCGCAAGGCGTTCGACATCAACCACGAATGGCACCTGAGCGACCGCGCCACCCTCAAGACGCTGGCCTACTGGAGCGAAGTCACCCGCGACTACTGGCGCTACAACGTCGATACCGCTGCGTCCAATGCTGCCGGGCGCTGGGTCTATACAGACACGCTGACCGGCAACAACCGTTCGTTCGAACGGTACGGAGTGGAAACCCGCCTGACCCTGGACCATGATCTGTTTGGCTGGATCAACGAAGCCGAATTCGGCCTGCGCCTGATGAAGGAAGAATCCGACGACAAGCGAATCCGCGCGACCCGCGCCCAGGACCGCACCGGCATCAATGACCGCCATCGTGAAGATTCCGCCGAAAGCATTGCCGGCTACGTTCAGAACCGCATCGTGTTCAGCGAGCGCTTCAGCGTCACCCCGGGCCTTCGTATTGAATCCTATGAGCAGACCCGCAAGGTGCTCACCCAGAACAATGAAACGGCCAACACCCGTAATACCGAGTTTCTGCCAGGCGTTGGCGCCACCTTCCAGTTGATCCCTGAAGCCCAGCTTTACGGCGGTGTATATCGGGCCTTCTCCCCCGCTTCCAATGGCGTGGCCCTCGATGGCCTGACCGACCAGAATCTGGATGGGGAACGCTCGATCAACTATGAACTGGGGGTCCGCGGCGCCAGCGGTGCTGCGAATTATGAGCTTACCGGTTTCTACATGGACTTCGATAACCAGGTGGTTACCGGCAACAGCGACCCGAACCTGTCGCAATCCAACGCCGGTGAAACGCTGCACTATGGCCTGGAGGCTGCGTTCGGTTATCAATTGGGCATGGGCTTCGCGATCGACACCAATGTCACCTGGGTACCCGTCTCCGAGTTCCAGACCGGCGATAACAAGGGCAATCGCCTGCCCTATGCGCCCAAGTACCTGGCCAATGCAGCGCTGACGCATACCCAGGGCAAGTTCACCAATGCCCTGCTGGCTCACTACCAGAGCTCCCAATATGGTGACCCGACCAATCAGGAAGACATTCCCAGCGATGCGGCCGGCGGTATCTGGGGCGGCGAAATGGACTCCTACACCGTGTTTGATCTGACCAGCCAGTATCAGCTCACGCCGAACCTGCAGCTCGAAGGCGCTGTGAAGAACCTGACCGACAAGCGCTACATCACCGGCTTGCGCCAGGGCATCTACGTAGGACCGGAGCGGTCGTTCGAGGTCGGCTTCGATTACAGGTTCTGATCGCAGAGCTTCGTAGCGCAATACAACAAGGCCCGCATGACGCGGGCTTTGTTCGTTATAGGGGTCAGCCGTTAGTGCGATTTGTGCTCTGAAACGCAAAAGCCCGCACGTGGCGGGCTTTTGCTATGTTTCCGGACTGTCGGGATACGACCGGATACAGGTTTTTGGTCGGGGAGACTGGAATCGAACCAGCGACCTTCTCGTCCCGAACGAGACGCGCTACCAGGCTGCGCTACACCCCGATGATGTGTCGGCATTTTACCCAAAAGAGCGTTTTTCACAATACCCTTTGGGCAAAAAATCTGTGCCCGGGCAGTACCTTAGCTATGCGCGGACCAGTCTGCCAGGGTGTTGGCGTTGTGTAGCCGGGGCTCCTCGGCAGGCAGCTGCAGCACGGCATGGGGCTGGCGCAGCAGCCAGCGCAGCGGGCTGCGTTGGCCATCTTCCCAGGCCGACTGCAGCGCCGGCAAAAGCGTCCTGGGGATCACTGTCAGCAACGGATGCCACTGCTCGCCGGCCCGGACCAGACAAGGTATATCCGGCCGAGCCTGCGCCTGGACCAACAGTTGCTTGAGCAGATCGGTATCCACCAGCGGCATGTCGCAGGGCACTGTCAGCAGGTGGGTACCCCGGCACGCGCGTAGCCCTGCAAGCATCCCGGCGAGCGGACCCGGGTAATCGGGCGCATCATCAGCCACCAGCCGATCGGACCATTGCCGGTAGATGGCCTCGTTGCGGTTGCAACTGATCATGACATCATCGGTCAACTGTCCGAGGGTGGCGCTCAGGCCGGCGGCAACCGGTTGGCCACGCCACGGCATGAGCCCCTTGTCCTTGCCGGCAAGCCGGCTACCCTGCCCGCCGGCAAGCAGCAAGGCGCTGAAACGAATGGTATTTGCGGTCGCCACCGGCCGACTCCCGATACAGTGCTGTGATATAACAGCGGATGCGAAAACTGCCAAAGGATACCCCACGATGGGCCATGATACTGCCGAGTTCACTCCCCTGAACATTGCCGTGCTGACGGTAAGCGACACGCGGAACCTGGAAACCGACAGCTCGGGACAGTTTCTGAGCGAGAGTGTGCAGGCCGCAGGCCATGTGCTTGCCGACCGTCAACTGCACCCCGATGACATCTATCGCATACGCGCCGTGGTGTCGGACTGGATCGTGCGGCCTGAGATTCAGGTGGTCCTGATCACCGGCGGCACCGGCTTTACCGGCAGG
Source organism: Pseudomonas sp. (assembly GCA_016763285.1). Classification (GTDB taxonomy): domain Bacteria; phylum Pseudomonadota; class Gammaproteobacteria; order Pseudomonadales; family Pseudomonadaceae; genus Halopseudomonas. The sequence continues at coordinate 28,276 of JAESUC010000083.1, read as the reverse complement.
GACAGCACGCCCGAGGCTATTACCCCCTTGCTCGACAAACTGGTGGACGGTTTTGGTGAGCTGTTCCGCCATGTGTCCTGGGAAGAGATCGGCACCTCCACTCTGCAGTCGCGCGCCCTGGCTGGCCTGGCCAATCGTACCCTGGTGGTGTGCATGCCCGGCTCCACCGGCGCCTGTCGCACGGCCTGGGGACGCATCCTGCGCGAGCAGCTCGACAGCCGTACCCGACCCTGCAATTTCGTCCAGCATCTGGCCGCCGCTCCGGCCTGCGAAACCCGCTCATGAGTCTGATGGCCGTCAGCGAGGCACTGCATCGGCTCCTGGCCAGTGCCTCGGCGGAACCCCTGCCCGAGACCGAGACCCTGAAGCTCGAGGCCGCCCTTGGCCGGGTGTTGGCCAGGCCCGTGCGCTCGGCCTACGACGTCCCTCCCTGGGATAACAGCGCCATGGACGGCTACGCGCTGCATACCGACGACATGGAGATGGCGACTGCTCAGGGACTGCCCGTCAGCCAGCGCATTACCGCCGGCATGGCGCCCGAGCCGCTGGCGCGAGGCACCTGTGCGCGCATCTTTACCGGCGCACCGGTCCCTGCGGGTGCTAACAGTGTCGAGATGCAGGAAAACGTCCATATTGACGATCAGGGCCTGGCTCATTTTGCCAAGGCGTTGAACCCCGGCCAGAACATTCGTCCCCAGGGCCAGGACATCCGCGCCGGCCACATTCTGCTGGAGCCGGGGCTTCGGCTCAAACCGCAGGACCTGGGGATCATTGCATCGGTGGGGCTGGATACCGTGGAGGTCACCAGGGCTTTGCGGGTCGCCGTGCTCTCGACCGGCGACGAACTGGTCGAACCCGGTCAGCCCCTGGGCCCGGGCCAGATATTCAACAGCAACCGCTTTACCCTGATCGGCTGCCTGCAGCGCCTGGGCCACCAGGTCATTGATGCGGGGATTCTCGCCGATGAGCCCGAAGCCACCCGCACGCGCCTGCAAACCCTGGCTGGCCGCGCCGATGTGATCATTACCTCAGGCGGCGTATCGGTCGGTGAGGCCGACTATCTGGGGCAGACCCTGCGCGAGCACGGTGAGCTGGACATGTGGAAGCTGGCCATCAAGCCCGGCAAACCCTTTACCCTGGCGCGCTTTGCCGGTACGCCGGTGCTGGGCCTGCCGGGCAACCCGGCTGCGGTGCTGGTGACTTTCCTGCTGCTGGTGCGACCCTACCTGCTGCGACGTCTCGGCGTGCATGAGGTCGAGCCGGTCAAGCTGGAGGTGCCTGCCGGTTTCGAATGGCCAAGGGCCGGCAATCGGGAGGAATATCTGCGCGCGCGGCTGGAGCAGGGCCGCGTAATGCTGACCGGCAACCAGAGTTCCGGGGTACTGAGCACCGCCAGCCTGGCCAATGGCCTGGCCTGCATTCAGGCGGGCAAGACCCTTGCCGAGGGGGATCAGGTACTCTTCCTGTCCTTTGCCGGCCTGTTCGACTAGCAAAAAAAACCGCGCCTGCCGGTGACAGCGGGCGCGGTTTTTACCGAAACCGGTTATTCAGCCTTGGCAACCGCCTTGACCATATTGCTCAGCTCGCCGGATTCGTGCAGCTCGATGATGATGTCGCTACCGCCGACCAGCTCACCGCCGATCCACAGCTGCGGGAAGGTCGGCCAGTTGGCGTACTTGGGCAGCTCGGTGCGGATGTCCGGATTCTGCAGGATATCCACATAGGCGAACTTCTCGCCACAGGCCATCAATGCCTGGACCGCGCGGGCGGAAAAACCGCACTGCGGAGCGTTGGGTGCACCTTTCATGTAGATCAGAACCGGGTTCTTGCCGATCTGTTCTTTGATGGTATCGATAGTATCCATGATCTTTCCTCTATAGCTGATGGAGGCGAACGGGCCTGCAAATAGCGCTATTGTAGCGCATTAAGCCGCCCGTAAATACTCGCTCGCCTCAGGCAGCCACCACCTCGACGTTGACGCCGTTCAGAGCGGCGTTGCCGGTAACCGGATCAAGGAAACGCTCGTCGGTCAGGTCGTTGGCGCTGACACCCGCATGCCGTGTAGCCGTGTCCTGGGCGGTGCCCGGGCGGTTGTGACCCCAGCCATGGGGCAGGCTCACCACCCCCGCGAGCATCTCATCGCTGGCACTGACCGCCACCGTCACCTCCCCTACCCGGGAACGAACCACCACCTGCTGGCCATCGGTCAGCCCCCGCCGTGCAAGATCATCCGGATGCATGAGCAGTTGATCACGCGGCTTGCCTTTGACCAGTCGCTGGTAGTTGTGCATCCAGGAGTTGTTGCTGCGCACATGGCGCCGGCCGATCAGCCGCAGTTCGCCATCGCGCGGACGTAACTGGTCGATATCGCTGGCAAAGCGCTGCAGATCCTCCAGCATCAGCGCGGGCGCGCATTCGATACGGCCACTCTCGGTCCTGAGGCGACGCAACAGATTGGGCTTGAGCGGCCCCAGATCGATCCCGTGGGGATGCTGCTCGAGCACCTCAAGGTTCAGGCGGTCGCCGTAGGGACCGGCACGCAGGCCGGCATCTATCATCTGCGCCGGAGGCATGGTGGAACGGGCTTGCTCACCGGTTACCCGCGCAAAGGCCTGACCCAGGCCGACAAAAATTTCCCAGTCATGCAGGCTGCCTGCGGGCTTGGACAGGATCGGCTGGTTGATACGCGTGACGTTGCGTACCGCAAAGGTGTTGAAGGTAATGTCGTAGTGATCGTGCTCGAGCGACGCGGTGGGCGGCAGAATCACATCGGCGTGGCGTGTGGTTTCGTTGATGTACAGGTCGACACTGACCATGAACTCCAGGCTTTCCAGCGCGCGGTCCAGCTGTCGGCCATTGGGTGTTGAGAGCACCGGGTTGCCCGCCGAGGTGACCAGAGCACGGATCTGCCCCTCGCCCGGCGTCAGAATCTCCTCGGCGAGCGCCGCGACCGGCAATTCGCCATTGAATTCAGGCAGATTGGACACGCGGCTGCGCCATTGGTCGAAATGCCCCGGCTTGCCGGAAACCACATCAAAGGCCGGCTCGGTGCACAAGGCGCCCCCCGGCTGGTCGAGATTGCCCGTTACCAGGTTGATGATCTGGATAAGCCACTGGCAAAGCGTGCCGTAGCGCTGGACCGATACGCCCATCCGGCCGTAACAGACCGCACGTTCGGCGCCGGCAAAGTCCCGCGCCAGCTGGCGAATGCGGCCAGCATCGATCGCGCAATGCGCAGCCATCGCCTCGGCCGTAAACGATGCTACGGCTGCCTTTACCTCCTCCAGGCCAAGCGTGGCTTCCAGCGCGGGAGAGGTCCTGATCAGATCCTCATCAAACAGGGTATTCAGCAACGCCAGCAGCAATGCGGCGTCGGTACCAGGCTGAATGAAAAGGTGCTCGCTGGCCTGCTCGGCGGTTTCGCTGCGCCGCGGATCGACCACGACCAGCCTGCCACCCCGCGCCTTGAGCGCCTTGATCCGTTTGCCCACGTCGGGGACAGTCATGATGCTGCCATTGGACGCCATCGGGTTCGCGCCGAGCATCAGGAAGAAGTCGGTATGGTCGATATCCGGAATCGGTATGGCCAGCATGTGACCGTACATCCAGAGTGACACCAGATGATGCGGCAACTGATCGACCGAAGTGGCGGAATAGCGCTGGCGTGTCCGCAACTGGCCCAGGAAGTAGTTGCCATGGGTCATCGAACCGTAGTTGTGCACATTGGGATTGCCCATGTATACGCCCACCGCATTGCGGCCATGGGCCTGCTGGATGCCCGCCAGGCGCTCGGCGATCAGCTCGAAGGCCTCCTCCCAGCCGATCTGCTCCCACCCGTCCCCTGCCTTTCTGACCGGCATGCGCAGGCGCTGCGGATCGTTCTGGATATCCTGCAGGGCAATGGCCTTGGGGCAGATATGCCCGCGGCTGAACGGATCCTCGGCATCCCCCTTGATCGACAGGATGCGGTCACCTTCGGTTTCGATGGCCAGACCGCAGATAGCCTCGCAGAGGTGACAGGCACGGTAGTGGGTTACAGGCATGGAAGTGTCTCTATTGTGAGCTATTTTTAGCCGTCAACTCTAGGCCTCGCCAGCCGGGGCGGCAAGGGACAGCCCAGGGCAGAATGCCCGGGCATTCATTGGCCTGATCAACCCGAGCATCCACAAGCTCCCGATGGGTATTTGCCTTGCAGCGGATTTTACCGATAAGATCAGCCTCTTCTCTTTTTCGGGTATGGCTTGTATCGGGCCTTCGGGTCACGGTAGGGCTTTCTGTTTCCGGTTCCTGACCGGCCACTTTCCAGGTAGTAAACATGACTGTACGGCATTTTCTTTCGTTGATGGACTGCTCCCAGACCGAACTGATCGGATTGATCAAGCGGGGCGTCGAACTCAAGTCGCTGCACCAGCAGGGCGTCATCTACGAGCCGTTGAAAAACCGGGTGCTGGCCATGATTTTCGAAAAGGCCTCCACGCGCACCCGCGTGTCCTTTGAAGCCGGCATGATCCAGCTCGGTGGCCAGGCCATTTTTCTCTCCCCGCGCGACACCCAGCTGGGCCGCGGTGAGCCGATCGAAGACAGCGCCAGAGTGCTGTCGAGCATGTGCGATGCCGTGATGATCCGCACCTTTGCCCATGCCGACCTGGAAACCTTCGCGCAGTACTCCCGCGTACCGGTGATCAACGGCCTGAGCGATGACCTGCACCCCTGCCAGTTGCTCGCGGACATGCAGACCTACCTGGAACATCGCGGCAGCATCCAGGGCAAGACAGTGGCCTGGGTAGGCGATGGCAACAACATGTGCAACACCTTTATCCAGGCCGCCATCCAGTTCGATTTCAATCTGCGCGTGGCCTGTCCCGAGGGTTACGAACCGGACCAGGCCTTCCTCGATCAGGCAGGCGACCGTGTGACCGTGACTCGTGATCCGCTGGAAGCAGTAGCCGGCGCCCACCTGGTGAACACCGACGTATGGGCCTCCATGGGCCAGGAAGATGAAGCCGAGGCGCGGCTCAAGCGCTTCGCGCCCTATCAGGTGACACCGGCCATGCTCGACCATGCCGACGAGTCCGTGCTGTTCATGCATTGCCTGCCCGCTCACCGGGGCGAGGAAGTGAACGACCAGATCATGGAAGACCCGCGTAGCGTGATCTGGGCCCAGGCCGAAAATCGGCTGCATGCCCAGAAGGCGCTGGTGGAATTCCTGCTCGCCGACTGAAGAGGAAAAAGCATGCCGGACTCCAACAGCATCGTACTCGAGCTGAACCAGCTGGCGTGCGGCTACGCCGGCCACCCAGTGGTTAGCGGGCTCGACATTCATTTGCGCAACGGCGATATCGGCTGTCTGCTGGGCCCTTCCGGCTGCGGCAAGACCACCATTTTGCGGGCCATCGCCGGCTTCGAACCGGTGACCGCCGGGGAAATCAGACTCAATGGCGAGCGGCTGTCCAGCCCGACAAAAAACACGCCGCCGGAGCAGCGCCGGGTAGGCATGGTCTTTCAGGACTACGCCCTGTTTCCCCATCTGACGGTTCAGGACAACATCGCCTTCGGTATCAATCGGCACCCCGAGCGCAAGCGCATCGTCGAGGAGCTGCTGGATCTGGTCAAGCTCAACCAGCTGGGCAAGCGTTACCCCCACGAGCTCTCCGGTGGCCAGCAGCAGCGCGTCGCGCTGGCCCGCGCACTGGCCCCGGATCCGCAGCTTCTGCTGCTGGACGAACCCTTCTCCAACCTTGACGGCGAGCTGCGGCGCAGGCTGTCGGGTGAGGTTCGCGACATTCTCAAGCACCGCGGCACCAGCGCCCTGCTGGTGACCCACGACCAGAACGAGGCCTTTGCGGTCAGCGACCATGTCGGCGTGCTGCGCGACGGCAAGCTGCAACAATGGGATTCGCCCTATAACCTCTATCACGAGCCGGCCACGCCCTTTGTCGCCAGCTTTATCGGCCAGGGCTATTTCATCCGCGGGCAGTTGATCTCCCCGGATACGGTACAGACGGAACTCGGCGTGATTCGTGGCAACCGGGCTTACAAGCTGCCGCCGGGCAGCGCGGTCGATGTGCTGCTGCGCCCCGACGACATCGTCGGTGAGCAGGACAGCGAACTGGAGGCGACCATCATCGGCAAGACCTTCCTGGGTGCTACCACGATGTACCGTCTGCAGTTACCTACCGGCAGCATCCTCGAGGCCATCTTCCCGAGCCATGATGATCATGCCCTGGGCGAAGTGGTCGGCATCCGCGTGGCCGCCGACCATCTGGTGGTGTTCACCGCCCAGGGCAGTGTCAACGTGCATGCGCAACTGCCGCTGGAGCAGATGCTGGATACCGCCAAGCCGGAGGCGGCCGAGCGGTAGCAGCAACCCGCCCGGCGCTCGCCCCTGGCTGGCAATCAGGGGGCGGGACGATAGAGAATATTGCTCACCGTGGCATGCACGACGCGTGAATGCCGGTAGTCTGTATTCTGCATCATGCCCAGCACGATGATCTGGTTGGCCGGATCAATCCAGGCCCATGGCCCGTGGATGCCCCACCACCAGAAGGTTCCCTCCGGCAGGTACTGCGCCTTCTCGCTGTCGCTGACAACCGCCACGTTCAGACCGAACATGTTGCCCGGCGCCCAGTTTGGTCCGGCCACGCCCTCGGGCAGCTGGTTGCTGCGCATCATCTGCACGGTTTCCGGCTTGAGGATGCGCACGCCCTCCAGCTCGCCCTCGTTGAGCAGCATGCGGGCAAAGCGCAGGTAGTCATCCATGGTGGACACCAGCCCGCCTCCGCCATTAAGGAACGCGGGCTTGCTCAGCCAGGGGCCATTGGGAAAGGGCTTGAGACCCTCTTCTGTAGGCGTGTAGGAAACCGCCAGCCGGTCCTGCTGCTTCTCGGCCACATGAAACCCGGTATCGACCATACCCAGAGGCGTGAATATCCTTTTCTGCAGGAATTCGTCAAAGGCCATGCCGGACAGGACCTCCACCAGCCGGGCCTGGATATCCACCGATACACTGTAATGCCACACCGTGCCCGGCTGCTGGCGCAGGGGAATGGAGCCCAGCTTGGTCACCATGTCGGCCAGCGTGGAGTCGATGTTCTGCAGGTCGTTCTCGACATACAGGCGGTCGGTCTGCGACTCGGAGAAACGGCCGTAGGTGAAACCTGCGGTATGGGTCATCAGCTGGCGAATGGTTACCGGCTGCGCGGTCGGCTCGGTGCGCAGCTCGCCCTCCGGGCCACCGGCGATCTCGACCTGCAGATTGGCCAGCTCCGGCAGATACTTGCCCACCGGATCATCCAGCTGGAAATGCCCTTCTTCGTAGAGCATCAGCAGGGCCGTACCGGTAATCGGCTTGGTCAGCGAAAAGATCTTGTAGATGGTGTCGTCGGTGAGCGGTTGCTGCTCCTCGAGATTGCGGTAGCCGGCCTGATCACGGTAGATGACCTGGTCATCCTGCCATACCAGCGTGGCGATGCCGGCGAGCTTTTTCTCGGCGACCTGGCCATGCATCGCCTGACCGAGCATCTGCAGGCGGGGTGTCGAAATCTGGTAGCGCTCCTGGCTCTGATCCCCCTTTTGCTCCTGGGCCTGCAGCGGTGCAGCCACCAGCGCCAGGCTCGCTGCCAGGCATACCACGGGATACAGCATGGTGCTGCGTATTGAACGGTGTCTCATCAAGACCTCTGTCATTATCGATATTATTTGTGGACACATCCTCACCCATCGCGGGTGCAGGGAAAGCATATTAGGAAACTGTCTGGATAAATAGCCACTATTCGAAACCGAGCGTTACCTGCACGGCGCGTTACATTTCCTGAAATGATCGGGCGCTTTGATAAGCCGGCACGCAGGACTAATCTGAAGGTTAAACACCCACGCAGGACATACCATGAATCGCAGAACTCTCCTGGCCGGCTTTTTGAGCCTGCCCGCGCTGCCCCTGCTCGCGCGCACCGCAACGGCCCAGAGCACAGGCGATACGGAGCAGAGCATGTCATTCCAGCCCCTGGACCACCCTGAAAGCTACTGGCGCGACAAGGTATCGGAGGAAGCCTTCGAGGTGCTGTTCGAAGAAGCGACCGAGCGTCCGGGCAGCAGCCCCCTGGACAAGATCTACCAGCCGGGAACCTATGTTTGCGCTGCCTGCTATCTGCCCCTGTTCAGAAGCGAGGACAAGTTTGATAGCGGTACGGGCTGGCCGAGCTTCACCCAGCCCATCGAAGGCCACATGAACACCAAGCAGGACTTCAAGTTGATCTGGCCGCGTACCGAGTACCATTGTGCACGTTGTGGTGGGCATCAGGGCCACGTGTTCAATGACGGTCCGCCGCCAAGGGGCGAGCGCTGGTGCAACAACGGTGTAGCCCTGGACTTCATTCCCGAAGACAAAGACCTGCCGGAACTGAGAGGTTGAACATGCGTGCTTTGCTATCTGCCGCAGCCCTGCTGCTGGGATTATCCTCAACTGCACTGGCCAACGAGCCCCTACGCGAGACTGACGGTCCGCAAGGCAGCCAGATGGCTGTCTTTGCCGGCGGTTGCTTCTGGTGCACCGAAGCGGATTTCGACAAGGAAAAGGGCGTGCTGCAGACGGTCTCCGGCTACATAGCCGGGGAGGCGGAAACAGCCAACTACGAGGCCGTCTCGTCGGGTCGTACGGATCACATCGAAGCGGTCGCCGTGTTTTATGACCCGGCGCAGACAGACTTCAGGACCCTGGTCGATGCATTCTGGCCCACCGTCGACCCGGTGGATGCCGGCGGTCAGTTCTGTGATCGCGGGCCGCAGTACCGCACAGCCCTGTTTTACGGCAATGCGCAGCAGAAGGAGATGATCGAGCGTTCCCGGGAAGCCGTCGCCGGCCGCCTGGAAAAGCCGATAGTAACGGATGTACTACCGCAAACCCCGTTCTACGCGGCGGAGGACTATCACCAGAATTACTACGAGAAAAATCCCCTGCGCTATCGCTACTACCGCACTACCTGCGGCCGCGATGCGCGCCTGGACGAGCTGTGGGGCGAGCAGCGCTGATACCCGTGAATGCATCGGCTATTGGAAATATTCTGCGCGGGCATTGATAATGGCGGCCAACCTTTAGCCAGCCCGAGCGGAATCATCTGATGCAGATCGCCAAGAACACCGTTGTCCAGTTTCACTACACCCTTTCAGACGCCACCGGCGTGCTGGAGACCTCCCATGACCACGATCCAGTCCTGTACCTGCATGGTCAACCGGGGTTGATCGACGGCCTGGTAGAGGCAATGGAAGGCCGGGAAGCTGGTGACAGCTTCCGTGTCGAACTGCCCATGGACAAGGCCTACGGTCCGGTGCTGGAAAACGCCGTACAGAAGGTCCAGATCAAGCACCTGCATGGCGCGAAGAAGTGGAAGCCGGGCATGGTGGCAATCATTCAGACGGAAGAGGGTCAGCGTCAGGTCACCGTGATCAAGGTGGGTCTGTCCCAGGCCACGGTAGACAGCAATCATCCCCTGGCAGGCAAGGACCTGATCTTCGACGTGGAAATTCTCTCCGTACGTGAGGCCACAGAGGAAGAGTTGGCCCACGGTCATGCCCATGGCGCCGGCGGGCATCAGCACTGAAGGCCGCTACAACAGGGCTGTCGTGGTAGGCACTAGACAATTGCTTAGCAAAATGCAAGAAAAAAGTGTAATATGACTGCCTACTTTTCCTCAGGCAGGTATCCATGACAGCCAAACCCGCAGCCAAAACCGCCCCCAGCAAACGCAAGGCCGACGCCGCAGTTGCTACCAGCAAGTCCATCGATAACCAGATCGATGCATTCCTCGCCTCAGGCGGTGAGATTCAGAAAATCCCGAACGGGAAAAGCGGCCAGGTTTACGGCGCTCCCCGCCCCGGTCGTCCTGCCGCCAAGTAGTTTTTTCACTCGGCTCCTTGGCCGGGCGCAAGCCTGGCAGCAGCCAGCACACCCCCCTTCAGAAAGTCTGCCCAGCAGACTTCTTGATGGTCCAACTGACCACAGCCCCCACCCCGCCCAAGGCCCGTTGGCCAACTAACGCTTCTGCTCACCTATCCGCTGCAATTGCTCATCATGTAGCGAGACCAGCAACGCCGTGCCATCGGCTGCAACCCTGAAGCTGCCCCACTGCGCTGCCTCGAAAAGCTCGCCGGTTCCTTCCTGAAAAAAGAACGCATTGGGGCCGACCGTGGCGCGCCCCTCCAGGATCCGTATACGCATGCTGATCTGTCCAGCGGCGTGGCGCGGGGACTCTCCCGTACCGGTAAACTCGGCTCGCCGGCTTTCGTCCAACGTGAAGTAGGCGAACGAGGGCCTGTTTTGCTTCGGGCTCTCCGTCTCGCCGGACACCGATGCCAGCTCGGCGTCGACGGCAAACCGCAACGCCATGTAATCGCCCTGCATCAGCGAGCGCGGGTCAACCGGTGCCAGCCGAAGCAGGACCAGCTCGCCGTGTCGCAACGTCCGCTCATGCCCTTGTATGGCAAACAACGCCACGCCTGCGACCAGCCCCCAGGCAACCAGGATCCAAGCCCGCACAATAGAGCGGCTCATGGGCGCGTACCCCACAGGCGCGGCAGCAGCAGCCCGCCGATCAGCAATGTGGCACCCGTAGCGATCATCACCAGGGATTTCTCCAGCAGGCTGATGTGCAGGCTGTAATAGAGAACAAACAGGTAGAACCCGGCAAAGGCAGGCAGCAGCGCCAACCAGCTGCGGTTGCTTGCCCGGAACACCGCCAGGCCAAGGGCGAGTGTCAGCAGCAGACCCGGAGCCGGATGCGCCAGTACGACCAGCACAATACTGGCCCCCAGGCCGGACCACCACGCCGTTCCTTTCAGATCCCGGATAAGCCAGGCCACCACCGCCACCAGAAGCAAAGCCATCCCTACCGGATAAATGGCGCTTGTCCAGCGGCCCACTGAAGCCCCCTGAAGATCAAACACAGGCTCGAGCAGCTGCTCGTGGGCGGCGACAGCCAGGCACAGCGACAACAGCGTTGCGGCATCGGCAATGGCCCGGATTCGCCCGGCCTGCGGGTGGCTGACCCAGAGCAGGCGACCAAGCCAGAGGACGCAGGCACAGGCCGCCAGTAATACACAATACAGGGCCAGACCGGCGCCGCTTCCCAGCAGCACCGCTGCGCTGGCCAGCATCACCAGGGCACAGACGTGGCGGTGCAGAAACGAGGAAGGCAGCCAGAGCAACCCGCCCGCCAACGCCAGGCTGAACCACGCCGGCCCGCGCTCACTGTCGAAATCGAACCCGCCATGTTCAGCAAGCACGTAGACCAGCAGCCCCTGCCCGGTAAGGGAGAGTGCCAACCCGATCTGGTTGGCGAAAGGCTGCCCGCGACGGAACAGCCACAGCGCTGCCAGAAGCAGCAGAACACCCGCCAGGCCGCGCCCCACCGGCCCCTCTATGAGCAACAGCCAGGGGCCGAGAAAAGCGAGAATGAAGAAAAAAGCAGAGAACCAGGCAGCCAATCCGAGTAGTGCAGATAGCCACCAGGGGGCCTGTGAGCCGGCGAGCAGCCGATCGCGCTGATCCTCACCCAGGTCCAACTGGGTCTGGAGCTGCTCGAGCAGCTCCTGGAGTCCGTCATGTTTCATCTGTGCGACTCCCGCGACAGCCGAGTCAACCAGACCGCCGAGAGCGCACTGGCGATTAGCACGAACAGGGCGACCACATTGATCATCAGAAAGGTATCGTCGGCCTCGAATGTCAACCGGGTCAGCGCAGAAGCGCCCAACGCGATCAGCCACAGCAGAACCATTGCCAGTATGGGCAGATCACGGCGTTGCCTCAGATAAAAAACCAGCATCACCGCGGCTGTCAGGCCGAACGTCAGGAGAACCGGCAGGTACTGGGCCTCCCACCAGGCCACGGCACCTCCACTGCCCAGGGCCGTCAGCACGCCCCATCCGGCCAGGCGCTGGAGTACCCGTACCGGCTCCGCCAGCAGCACGCGATCAAAGAGTTCGAACAGCAGTATCACTGCACCATTACCCGCTGCCAGCAGCAGTATCGCCTGATAGCCGTGCAAGCCGGCGAACAGCCCCTGCCATTGGTTCTGCAGCAAAAACAGTACCAGAGCGAGGTTTCCCACTGCCCAGGCCAGGCTCCAGCACGCAGCGGAACCGGACGGCCAGGCCCAGGGCACAATCAGCAGCGCCCATATCGCAAACAGCTGCCAGACGTCGGCGCCGGTCTGGTAGGTCTGACCAATCAACGCCAGTATGGCCCCGGTTATCAGGCAACATCCCAGCAGTGCTGCCCGGTAGAGTACGGAACGTGGCTGCGCGAAGACCGCCAGCAGGGTAAAGCCTGTCAGTGCACCAAGACCAAGGGCAAATTTGGCGAACCGGTGCATTTCAGCCCAGTTCCAGGCAAAGAAGAAAATGATACCGACGCCGCACAACAATGCCCCTGTTGTTACCGCGACCCGTTCCAGCAACAGGCGCCACTGCGCCGCCGCCGGGAACAAGGGTGCCTGGGCATCGAGCTCGGACATCTGGTCCGGGGCCAGCAACCCTTCTTCAGCCCAGGCAAGTATCTGCTCGTTCTGTTTCAGCGAGCGTGTCACGTCGCATCACCCCTGAGCGACCTGACCTGCCCGTGCAATCGCTCGGCGCTGGCTTCGTCCGGATTTACCGGCTCGCCTGCCACCAGACACACCCGGGACCAGAATCGACGGAAGAATCCCTTGTGCGGATCGCGGCTGAAAAAACTGCCCCAGAGCCCCCGTAACGCCATCGGAATCACCGGCACGGGGTTGCGCTCCAGAATAGTTGCGATGCCGTTGCGGAAGGTGTTCATCTCGCCGTCAGCGGTCAGCTTGCCCTCCGGAAAGATGCAGACCACCTCCCCGGCATCCAGGTAGTCTCCGATGCGCTTGAATGCCGCCGTGTAGATCTGCTCATCCTCGTGACGGGCGGCTATGGGTACAGCACCGGCGGTACGAAAAACGAAGTTCAGCACCGGTAGCCGGTAGATCCGGTAATACATCACGAAACGGACCGGCCGCCGCACTGCTCCGCCGATCAGCATGGCGTCGACGAAAGAGACGTGGTTGCACACCAGCAGACAGGCGCCCTCTTCCGGAATGGCGTCGAGATTCTCATGCCTGACCCGGTACAGCGAATGGCCCAGCAACCAGATAAGAAAGCGCATGCCGAATTCCGGCACGATGCTGTAGATATACACGCTGACCGCGACGTTCATCAGCGAAATCACCAGAAACAGCTGCGGAATGGACAGCTCGGCCACGGTCAGAAGGACAATTGCCGTGATGGCCGAAAGCACCATCAACAGGGCGTTGAGAATATTGTTGGCGGCAATCACCCGGGCCCGTTCGTTTTCACTGGTACGCGACTGGATCAGGGCATACAGGGGCACGATATAGAATCCTCCGAACACGCCGATACCGAGAATGCATGCCATGACCCACCAGGCAGAGGGCAGCGCCATCAGTTGCAGCCAGCCGTAGGGCTCCATGCCGGCCGGCACGGCCGATGACCCCCACCACAGCAGCAGGCCGAACACGGTCAGCCCCAGCGAGCCGAAGGGCACCAGTCCGATCTCGACCTTGCGGCCGGACATGCGCTCGCAGAGCAGTGAACCCACGGCAATACCCACGGAGAAAACTGTCAGTATCAGGGTGACAACACTCTCGTCACCATGCAGGTAGTCCTTGGCGAACGCCGGAATCTGGGTCAGGTAGGTGGCACCCAGAAACCAGAACCAGGAGTTGCCCAGCAAGGAGCGGGACACCGATGGCACCTGCTGGGCCAGCCCCAGGTGCAGAATCGACCAGGACTGACGAAAGATATTCCAGTCGATTTCGAGTTCCGGCATCGCCGCATGGGCACGGGGTATGCCCAGGCTGGCAACAAATCCCAGCAGCGCCAACACCAGTACCGACCCTGCAACCCAGCCCGCCCAATGCTCGCCGGACATCAACAGGCCGGCATAGAGGGTGCCGCCCAGAATCGCCAGGAAAGTGCCCATTTCCACCAGGGCATTGCCACCGATCAGCTCATGGGGCTGAAGATGCTGCGGCAGGATCGAGTATTTGACCGGGCCGAACAGGGCCGATTGCGTGCCCATGGCGAAGAGAACAAAGAGCAGCAACGGCAGGCTGCCGAGCCATAACCCCGCGGCTCCGACCAGCATGATCACGATCTCACCGAACTTGATCGTCCTGATCAGTGCGTCCTTGGCGAATTTTTCGCCAAACTGACCGCCCAACGCAGAGAACAGAAAGAAGGGCAGGATAAACAGCATGGCACTGAGATTGATAAGTACATCGCGATCAGCCAGGACGGCAATCTTGAACAGGATTGCCAGAATGAGCGCCTGCTTGAAAACGTTGTCGTTGAAGGCCCCGAAGAACTGGGTAAGAAAAAAAGGCAGAAACCGACGTTTCTGCAACAGACTGAATTGCGATTGCTGTGACATCCCGGCTGTCCTTTTATGCCTGATCTTCCTGTTTGAGGCAGCATAACGGAACAAAGGCACATCCGGATACGGTAGCGCCCTGCCCCGGCACGCCTGCTCAGGCCGCGCCGGGGCAGGACGATCAGGGTTCCAGCTGCACGCGCACGTTACGGCGCAGGATCCACTGATGAATCCGCTCGTGGCGCTCCGAAGTCAGCGGATAGTTCCAGGCCATGGCGAAGGCCGCCGTGAACATGACAACAGGGCCAACAATGTAGAGCACCCGTAGCGCCATCAACTGGGTGTCCGTATGCACTGACTGGGTCGCATCAAAACCAACCAGTGCCAGCAGACCCAGGGACAGACCCAGGCCCACGGCCATGGCCAGCTTGTGCGCCATGCCGGACATGGCGAAGAACAGACCGGTGCGATGCTCCTTGCTGCGAGCGGTATCCACATCCACGATGTCGGCTAGCATCGACAGCGGCAGGAACTGGAAAGCAGCAAAGCAGAAGCCCTTGACCGCGAACATGATCGCAAAAGGCACCAATTGACCTGCCTGCAGGAAGAACATGGCCAAAATACTGGCACTCGCAATGCCGAGCGCCACACAGAACGCCTTATGCTTGCCAATGCGCTTACCGAGGATCAGCCAGAAAGGGATACCGAGAATACCGAGACCGAAATAGATCAGATACATCAGACCGATCTGCGCCTGGATCTGAATCACGTGCTGCATGAAGAATACCGACAAGGCATTGCGAAAGGACTCCCCGGTCACCACGATCAGCAGCATCAGCATCATGCGCTTGAAGGGGCCATTGTTCTTCAGCACCCGCAGGCCCTGCTTCCATTCGGTGCGCTGCACGGACTGCGGTGGCGCCTCCCTGACCCGGGTTACCACCAGGAGGACCGTCAGGGGCAGAAGAATGATCAACAGCCAGGCCATGCTGGCCAGGATCGGACCATAACCGGTACCCAGCTCACCGTCCTTGCCAATCATCCAGACCAGAGTCTGCATCACGGCACCGTCAGTGTCGCCGGCCTGAAACCTCGCTCCCATACCCTGGACAAAGGCCGGGGCCAACGCCGCGAGAAACAGGCCGATCAGCACGAACCCCTCTCGCGAGGCCGTGATACGGCTGCGCTGGTGATACAGCGGAGACAACTCAGCTCCCCAGGCGCCGTAGGGCAATGTCACCATGGTCCAGCCCAGGTACATGATGATGGTCCAGGTCAGCAGATGACCAATCCCTATCCCTTCGGGCGGCATGAAGATCATCACCGTGCCGAAGAGCATCAGGGGTACGCCCATGATCAACCATGGCTTGCGACGCCCTATGCGGGTCTGCCAGCGGTCACTCAGGGTGCCGATCAGCGGATCGGTAATCACATCAGACATACGTGCGATCACCAGCACGATGGCCATCAGCGCCATGTTCAGGCCAACTTCCTGCGCATAGAAAGGGGGTAGATAGACCACCAGGGGGTAGCCAATGATGGCCAGGGGCATGCCCACTGAACCGTGGATAAGAATGGTCGACCGCTTCAAGATACCTGACTGACTCATGCCTTGCTCCCCGCCACACTGGCGCAGATCCATCCGTTGTGCGGATGGCTGACCTGTTATTGTTATCAATACCGGAGACTTTGCTCCGGTTACTTCATGACCGAGCTGCCCATCCGGGGATCGGCGTTTGTCGGGTACCTGCCGATTCTAGAGCAGACACAAGGCAATACAATCCTGTCTGACTTGTCGGTCACACTGCACATGCATCAAAACATTTCTGCTCCGAGTATGCCGGCTGCCCGTAGCTCCCGACAGAAATACAATGCACTATCAACCACTGCGATTTGACGCATTCAGCCGGTTTATGCAGGGAGCTCCATACCGACTGCGAAACGGCCACTACCGGGGCATCGCCCCGCTCAGCTCGCCGTTCCCATAGATGAAACTGGAGACTACAATGCACCCCAACGCCCATCGTCTTGGCCTTGTCACACTCTCACTCCTGCTGGGGTTGACCACCACGGGTGCCTTCGCTCAGCCGCCGGAAAACCGCGGCAAGCCCGAGCATGCCGAAAAACACCAGCATGCCGGCCCGGACGAACGCCGCACTTCGCCCGCCCTCAGCATCGAAGACAGCCTGGTGCGCGAGATCTTCCGCGATCAACGGCAATATCTTGAGCCATCCCGTGCTCTGCCACCGGGCATCCGCAAGAATCTGGAGCGCGGCAAGCCGCTCCCACCGGGCATTGCCAAACGCTTCAACCCACAACTCGAATCCAGGCTACCCAGGTACCCGGGCTACGACTGGCGCCAGGTCGGTGCCGATGCGGTATTGATTGAGGCCGCTACCGGCATTGTCGAGGCCATCATCTCGGATGTACTGCGGTAGGCGGGCCGATGCCTGCCGAATGAAAAAGTGACACTTTACCGGGGTACGGCGGAGCCTGAGCTTCTACTATTGAAGCTGGAAACCATGGAATACCTATGCTCAGCTCCCGACCCCGTCTCGCCCTGAAAGCACTGCTGTTGCTCGCCAGCCTGGCCATGCTGGGCGCCTGCAGCGCCAACCGTCTTGCCTACAACAACCTGGACTGGCTGATCGGCTGGAAAGTGGATGATTACCTGCCGTTGACGGGGGACCAGAAGGACTGGCTCGCTACCCGAACTCGGCAGCATCTGGCCTGGCATTGCCGTTACGAGTTGCCGCGCTACGATCCCCTGCTGGGCGATCTGCGCTCGAGCCTGTATGACAACAGCCTGGATGCGGACATGCTGCTTCAAGGCCAACCCCGTGTGGAAGAGGCGGTAGACCGCATGCTGGTCGAGATAGTCCCGACCGTGTCACAGTTGCTGTCCAGCCTGAACGAAGAGCAGGTGGGCGAACTGCGGGACAATCTGCAGGAAAAACACGCCGAACTGGAAGAGAAATACATCAGGCCTGATCTGACCGTTCAGCACCAGGAGCGGGTGGAACGCGCAGAGGAGCGTCTGGAGGACTGGCTTGGAAGCTTGAACGATCAGCAGAGTAAGCGGCTGGCAATATGGGCCGCGGCCCTGCAGGGCCACAATCAGGTATGGCTGGAGAATCGCCAGGCCTGGCAGCAAGCGTTTCTCGCTGCCCTGGAGCGGCGCGGAGAAGCCGACTTCGAGCAGCGCATCCGCTCCCTGCTGATTGAGCGGGAACGCTACTGGACCCCCGAATTCCAGCGCGTGGCGCAGTTCAATCGCGAACAGGGCACGCACCTGGTCGTAGATCTCATGCAGATGGCCGATGATCGACAGAAAGATCACCTGGCAAAACGTCTCGCGGACCTGCGCAGCGACCTTCAGGCACTGCAATGTACCGACGCCTGAAGCCCCTGCGCCCCGAAGGGGCTATCAGCCGCGCAGTTCGGTCAATATCGCTTCAAGGGCGGCGGCTGGCGAGGCAGCGCGGGTGATCGGGCGTCCGATCACCAGGTAACTGCTTCCGTTGAGCACCGCCTGAGCTGGCGTGACAATCCGCTTCTGGTCATCGGCACTGGCCTCCGCTGGCCGAATGCCAGGAGTAACCAGCAGGAGATCCTCGCCCAGGGCGCCGCGCAGCGCCCGGGACTCACGTGCAGAACATACCAGGCCGTCCAGCCCGCAATCCTGGGCCAGCCGACCGAGTCTCTGCACCTGCACCATCGGCTCGATATCGACCCCAACTTCCTGCAGGTCTTCCTGCTCCATACTGGTCAGAACCGTGACGGCTATCAGCAGCGGGCGATGCCCCTGCCGTGCGTGCAGCACTTCGGAGCAGGCTGCCATCATTCGCCGTCCGCCGCTGGCGTGGACGTTGACCATCCATACCCCGAGCTCGGCGGCCGCTTTCACCGCGCTTGCCGTGGTGTTGGGGATATCGTGAAATTTCAGATCAAGAAATACTTCGAACCCACGCTGATGCAGTGCGTCCAGCACCGCTGGTCCGCTGCTGGTAAACAGTTCCTTGCCCACCTTCAGGCGGCACTTGGCCGGGTCAAGCTGGTCGGCAAGCGCAAGGGCGGCAGACGCCTCAGGAAAATCCAGGGCTACTATTACCGGTGTATCGCAGGGCATGTTTGATTCCTGTAGAAAAATGAAGCTGTCACGCCGTTTCTCGGCCTTTCAGGGGTCTGATTGTCGACCAGCCATGACAGGTGGGGCATTGCCAGTGCAGCCGTTTGGCCATGAACCCGCACGATGTGCAGCGATAGCGGTACTTCTCATGCACCAGTGCCTCGACGACACCGCGCAATACGAGCAGGTTTTCCTTTCCCTTGCCCTCCACGTGATCCAGATGGAGGTCGATCAGGTACATCAGGCCACGAAGTGACGGCTGTACCTGGATTTGCTGGAGTACAAACCGGCTGACATCGCTGATGCTGGCCTGCAGGCGCATATCGTCTGCCCGGGCAAGCACGGTATCGATCAATGGCGGACCACGGTCAATCGCCGCATCGAGGTAGTCACCCAGATCCAGGGCGCCATTATCCGCGCAGCGGCGGACCAACGGCAAGGCTTCCGGGACCATATCCGGATCGGCCGTCGCGAGGCGCTGCAACACCTTGACTGCTTCGCGGTAATGCCCCTGCCCTATCTCCAGCTCAGCCAGCATCAACATGGCTCGGGAGCACACCGGCTCCACCCTGAGAGCGTCCTGCAGATGCCTGCGAG
This sequence comes from Pseudomonas sp., assembly GCA_016763285.1. Lineage (GTDB taxonomy): Bacteria > Pseudomonadota > Gammaproteobacteria > Pseudomonadales > Pseudomonadaceae > Halopseudomonas. Next base: position 9,158 of record JAESUC010000083.1, on the reverse strand, counting down.
CCTGGGAGACTTCCTGCTGGCGCAGCGGAACAAGCGCCATCTGGCAATAGTAATGCGCCAGGGTAACGGCAAAGTCGGGCCTTTCGCGCACCAGCTTCTCGCCTACCCGCGCCGCCTTCGACCAGTCGTGCTCGCGTTCATAGACCTTGACCAGATCGATCAGCGCTTCGGCGCTCAGGGGCGAGGTATTCTCCACCAACTCCTCGAGCAGCCGCTCGGAGCGGTTGTGCATCCCGACGGCCAGGTAGTCGCGTGCCAGCTCAAGCTGTACCCGATCGGCCTGATGTCGCGTGAGATTGGGTCTGGCCAGCAGATTCTGATGCACCTTGATCGCCCGCTCGACGTCACCGCGCTGGCAGAAAAGCTTGCCAATGGCGATGTGGGTCTCCACGGTTTCGGGATTCACTTCCAGGGCGCGGATAAAGGTCTCGATGGCTTCGTCCGGCTGCTCGTTGAGCAGGTAGTTCAGACCGATGAAATACTGACGGTCCAGGGCGCTGCCATGTGGCTGAACCATGAAACCGACCCTGATTGCCTCACGACGGCCGAGAAACCAGCCGATCCCGAGCGCCAGAACGAAAAGCCCGAGGAACATCAGTTCCTGCATGAATATCAGCCTTTGACTGACTGGGTACGGAGTTTGTCGATTTCCTTGCGATACCGGTTCAGCTCGTTACTCTGGACCATCAGCTTCAGACGCAGGCGGGTGGTAATCAGCCAGCCGATGAATACGCCCAGCAGACTGCCAAGAACGAAGGCAATTACGATAAAGAGTGCCAGAGGCATGGCGGGAGACTGCAATTCGAGAAACTGGAGCTGAATACTCTGCTGGTTTTCCAGAACGAAATCCAGGGTTGCCAGGGCGACGAGCAAGAGGAATATTATCAATACCGCGCGCTTGAGCCATTGCATGCCACACTACTCCAGTCCATTCGTGTCCGGGAAGTATAGCGCAGAGCCCCGCGCTGGAGATACCGCTCAGGCCATCTGCAATGACTCGTTGACCCGGTCGCGCAGCTCCTTGCCGGGCTTGAAATGCGGTACGTACTTGCCATCAAGCTCAACGGAGTCGCCGGTCTTGGGGTTACGTCCGACCCGCGGCGCCCGATAATGCAGCGAAAAACTGCCAAAGCCGCGGATCTCGATACGCTCCCCGGTTGCCAGTGCCTGTGACATATGTTCCAGCATGGTCTTGATAGCCAATTCGACATCCTTGGCCGACAACTGTCCCTGCTGTTCGACTATGCGCTCGATCAACTCCGACTTGGTCATGATTTTCCTTTTTTATCAAGCGGCTAGATCTCTTTTTATTGGTTTTATCACGCTTGACAGCGGTGCGCAACCAGCGACGCTCGGCAGATGCCGCTGTCGCGCGGGTGCGGGGCCGATTTCCCTCAACCGGAAGCGGGGCTATACTCGACGGCGAAATATTTGAACAATATTTGAACGTGGCAGGGATTGGCCACGACATAGGGGGTGTAATCCATTTTCCTAGCGCGTCAGAAGGAGCTTTGACCATGAAAGTAGAACACACCCGCCCCACCTTGAGCCTCGCCACATTGCTTCTGGCAGGACTCGCACCCATTGCGGCTTCGGCCAACCTGTATCCCGAGCACATTCAGGGCGTGACACTCAGTGTCGAGCAAGGTATCTACACGCACGCTGTCGTGCTGAAAAACACGGCGGCCAGTAAGCAACTGGATGCCCTGCAGTTACAGCCAGAAACCAGCCATGTTTCCGTTGATGCCTACGGCCTTGTCTCCTGCGCAGCGGACAACGATGTGGAATTCGACCGGGCACGCGCCTATTTTGGCCCCGTTTCATTGTTTCTGGACTCTGTCCAGTCACCGCAAACCCTGTTTGATGCGGCCTATCAGCCCAGCCATACCACCGGCAAAGGCAACAAACGGCTGACAGAAGCCGGCAATCCGGGCCCCTTCAATATTCCACTTTCCGCCATCAAACAGGGCCATCCCGCGGTGAGATTCAACCCGGTCGAGGAGTTGAACAAAAAGCTTCAGCAACATCTCAACCAGGGCGGGAGCGAAATCGATTTCTATCGGCAGGACCACTACATTACGGTTGACCGCACCCTGTCACTGGCCGGCTGGTGCAAAGACACTTCCAATAACACCTCCAGGCCCGCAGCAGTCTCTATTCCGCTCGAGATGACGGTTATCTACCAGGGCGATCCGGCGCTGATTGCGCCGGTCAAGCTCAGTGCCCAACTGGCCAGTACGCCAATGCCCGATCAGGTGAATCAGGATCTGCCCTTTGCCCTGAACGCCGCCACCTTTCAACCCAACATGCCCCATTACATAGGTCGCTGCGCGCCCGAATCGGATCCGGTGATCAGAATCAACTACAGCGGAAATGGCAAGGGGCTTATTCGCTTCATGGTTGAGGATAACGGCAACCCGGTCTATGGCAGCTCACACATTGCCTATGACTCCGCGCTCAATCATAACGCCCACCTGGATTTCAGCTATCCGCTCGTTGCCAAACTGGCTCAGGAAAGCAACTCGGGCTGGGACACGCTCAATCAGACGTTTTCTCACCCGCTGAGCATCAAAGCCTCGATCAAGGATGAACAAAGCAATACATGGAGCGAATGGAAGACCTATGGCAATGCCAACTGGAACCATCGCTGCGTGCCACAGGTGACCGTCAAGCCGGCCGGCGGCATGGGAGGCTTCCTCAATGGCCAACAGCCCGCTCAGCCCGTGCCCGGCCCCAGCCGCGTGCAGCCCGATAACGCAACACCGCCGCGTGACAGGATCCAGCCGCCCGTTCCACCTGAAACAGCGCCGCTGCGTATCCGCGCGGTTGAGCAGGAACCAGCCACTTTGCAAAAACGCTGATCGCACCATTGGCTGCAGGGAACCACATGAACATGTGGCCTGTTCGTCAGGGCTTCAACGGAGTCCTGCTACCTTTGTTAAAGGGATTTAAGCGATGAAATATCGACTCCGCTATCTGCTCCTGCTCGTATCCCTGCTGGCCCACGCCGCTCTGGTACGCGCCGATGGATTGCAGGCCGAGCTTGTGTCCAGTCCGGGGCCAGGCCATGTGTTCATGATCACCCTTGCGGATGATATCGACATAATGACCCTGGCCCGGCTGGCGGTCGAAATGGACGGCATCGACATCACGGCTTTCCTGTCCTTTGATGACGGGAACTTCCTGTATACCCCACCCGAACCACTGGCCGCCGGCGATCACAGCATACGCCTGGTGTTGCTCGAGCCGGATGGCAGCAGTACCACGGTCGGTCATTGGCAGATTACCCAGCCCCCCACGGCCGGCGAGAACAGACCCGGTCTTCCAGATGCCGAACAGGTGGCAGCGGCCGAGCGATGGTTGCGTTCGGGCAGTTATGCGTCCAATAACAATCTCGAAGCCAGTTACCGTGTTCTTGAGCGGAACCTGGCGGACGCACCGGACCGACTGCAGCTCACCGGTGCTGGTGTCAGCACCGCCCAGCTGCAGGGCGGGAACTGGCAGATGAACGCTCAGGGCAACTACCTGTTGCAATCACCCAGGTCGCTGTCGCTCACCGGCGAGACCCTGGACATTGGTGAATACGCCCTGAGTGCTCAACACCAGGGTGAAAACATCCACACCGGCGTGAATCTGGGTCACCACAGCCTGCGGCTGGATACCTTGTTGTTCGCGCCGCAGCAACGCCGCGGGCTGTCGGTTCAGGCCGGCGGCAACAGCAACCGGCTTTCCACCCAGTTTTTTGCCCTGCGCCCGGACGCCGTTGTCGGCGCTCGTCACCTGGATGGCGTCAGTGATCCGCGCAATCGTATTCAGGGCATGACGACCCGGATACAGCCATTCTCCGAGGACACCAGCTCCCTCGCTGTCACCGCCATGTACTACGAAGGAGAAGGCAGCACCACAGGCCTTGGCATCACCGACTTCTCCAGCACCAGCAGGGGCTCGGGCTGGGGTCTCAAGCTGGAAAAGTCCTATTGGCAGAGCCGCTTGAACCTGACTGCGGAGCACGCCCACAGTCGTTTCAACCCTGATCTGGGCGACATGACCAACCTGATGGAAAACAGCGATGCCTGGCGTGTGAAGGCAGACGTCAGGCCCTTTTCGAGTCTGACCTGGCGAGGTCAGCCAGCAGATATATTGCTGGGCGCCGAATATCAGCGAATCGACACCTTTTTCGCCAGTATGGCGAACCCGGGGCTGGCGGCTGATCGGGACGTCGCGTCCCTGTTCGGTGATCTGTACTGGGGCAAACTCTTTGCCAATCTGCAACTGTCCCATGAAACCAATAATGTTGACGAACTTGAGGCCTTGCCGACTGACCGTCTGCGTAGCCTGTCCTGGAGTGGCGGCTATGCCTTCGACCAGCAATCGGGCTCCACTGCCTGGCTAGGCTCCCCATACCTGCAGGTAACGGGCCTGATCGGCAGACTTGACAGACAAACAACCCCGGAAAACTACCAGGGCTTCGAGACGGACAATCTGGCCGAATCCCTGACACTGGGCGGCGGTTCCACTTACCAGAAGTGGCAGTGGTCGGGCTCCTACACCCACGCGGACTTCAACGACCGCTCTGAACTGGGCGCGGGAACCCAGAGCCGCTTTCTGTCACTGGCAGCGAGCCGGCAGATGAGCGAGCGCCTGTCGTTCAACTCGGACATTCAATACGGCATCTTCGACACCGAGGCCGAAGGGCTCCGCAGTTACAGCACCAACTTCAATATGGGTGTACAGGCCCTGCTGATCCCGGACAGGCTGGATTTCAGCCTTGATTACAATGTGAACCTCGCCCGTGGCGACCACGACTTACCTGATAGGCACTATATCAGTGCCCAAATAGGCTGGACGCTTCTGCAGGCGACACAGACCAAGCCAGGCGTAGCTCTAGCCTTGAGAGGTTCAATGGAGAACAATGATGAAACAACCTTGCACAGCACAGGCCGGGATGGCTACCAGATCTTTGCCGTCCTGCGTATCAGCGCGCCTCTGGCCGGCAGTTTTTAGCCTGGTCCTGATGGCTTCAGGCCTTGCCAGTGAGGCACGCGCAGATATCAATTCGGTGAGTGTCAACCCGGGCACACTGACCCTTCCGGCAAACAGCGCCTTGCCCGTCAGACTGGTCTGGCAGATCAACCGGACGGAAACCAATACCGCCAGCCCGGGCCCTTTTGTTCGCCAGGTAAGCTCGCCCAGCGCCTTGCTGCAGATCGGCGGCACCACCGTGGCGGCCGTGGGCGGTACGCTGACCCAGTCCTCGGTGCTGACCGCCGGACAAAGCGCCAGCCTGCGCTTCAATGAGGTTATCCAGCTCAACGTTGGACTGGCCCGGCGCATAGCCAACAGCCCTGCAGGTAGCGTGACGATAGTGCGAGAGTTCAGTGATACCCAGACTGCGCAGCGCAGCAGCGTCGCCGTTTATGCCGGCAACAGTGGCGCGGACGGTCTGACCGTCAGACGCATAGACCTGAGCTTCGAGAGTGACGCGCGCACCGACGTGGTTGAACAGCACGCGCCATTGCGGGCCGTGGCCAACGTCAGCTTTCAGAGCAGCGGCGTGCTGCGAGGTGAATGGCGAATCGTCGATCCCACCGCCAGCCTGGGTGGCGGCTCGGGCCGTGTGCTGCAGGTGGTACGGCAAAGTCTGATCAGTGCCGGCGAGGGCAGGATACCGGTTGTCAGTCCGCTGCTGCCGACCGACCGGCAGGGGCTGTATCTGCTGGCGTTCTCGGTTCAGGACACCACCGCCCGGATTGATATTCCCGTTTTGCGCTATTACGTCATCGACAACAGTCTGGCTCCGTCGGTGGTTGAGCTACAGACGCTGACCGTCATGCAGCCATTGCAGAATGCGGTGCTGGATGCCGGTACGCGGTTTGCCTGGCAACCCCTGGCCAATGCCCACGCCTATCAGCTTGAGGTGTTCAGACGCGGGGAGCAAGTGCCGCTGACCGGCAAGCTGGTGCCTGCCACGGAAACCGCGCTGGACTTGTCCGTCATGAGTCTCGACCGGCTATCGCCCTTATCGACCTACCAGTGGCAACTGCGCGCATTCGACCATAGGGGCAATGTGATCGGCGTTTCACCACGACAATCCATACAGACGCCCTGAACATGAGCCAAGACGATCAAGCCCTGTTGCAACGGATTGCCCGGCGGGACAAACAGGCACTGGCCAGTTTCTACCAGGCCCACGAGAAGCGCCTGTTCAGTTTCATCCTGACCAAGATGAATGATGCCTTCGAGGCCGCAGACGTCCTCAATGAGGTATTCATGGAGGTCTGGAACAAGGCCGACAGCTTTCAGGGACGCTCCAAGGTGTCCACCTGGCTGTTCAGCATCGCCTATTACAAGGTGGTTGATCGGCTCAGAAAGATCAGACCCCAGCAACTGGATGATGAAATGATGGCGGAAATGACCGACGACAGTCCCGGAATAGTCAGTTGCCTCATAGGTAACGAACAGGCCGCGCAGGTCCGGCACTGCATCGGTACCTTGAGTACGCCGCACCGGGCGGTCATGGAGCTGACCTTTTTCCAGGAGATGTCCTACAGCGAGATCGCCACGATAGTGGACTGCCCCGAAAATACGGTGAAGACACGCATGTTCCATGCAAAGAAAGCCATGAAGCAATGTTTGAACCGACTGATGGGAGCGACACGTGATGATGACTGAACGTGATGCCGAGATGCTGCTGCCGTTCTATCTGAACGGCACGCTCAGCGCTGAAGAAACCGATGACGTCGAGCAGGCCCTGACCGAGCATCCTGAACTGCGCGAAGAGCTGGCCTTCCTGCGCGCCCTGCGCGAACACATGGAGAGCCAGCGGGACAGTACCAACAGCCCCGGCGAATTGGGGTTACAACGCTTGCAACAGCAACTCAACAGTACGGAGCCCAAACCCGTAAAGCAGGGATGGCGGATGGCGGCGATCGCCGCCTCGTTCATGCTGGTGCTGCAGACGGCCCTGACCTGGCAGAATGATGAAAGTGTCCATTTCACTCCGGCCGGCGGCGGCAGCGAGGCTGGTATCACCGGTACTCTGGTCAGCGTGACCTTTGTGCCCTCCGCCACCGAACAGCAGATTCGAGCAGTACTGCTGGACAGCAACAGCCTGATCATCAATGGCCCTTCTGCCCTGGGTATCTACCAATTGATCGTGGACGATACAGACGAGCAGGCGCTTGCCCGCCTGGAAGCGCAAAGCATTATCGAATCGCTACAGGTCCAGTAGGGTGAAGTATCTGATGTTCGCTGTCTGCCTGGGTCTCGGATGGGGCTCGGGCGTCAGTCTGATCGCGTCGGCAGCCGAAACCCGTCCCGCACACAGCACAGTGCCAGTTCGCGACCCGGCAGCCATGCCAGGGGCGCTCCCGGACACCCCTGCACCTGCGTCGCCTGCCAGGCAAAGCACCGAACGCATGCCCCTGCCCACCTCACCCGGGTTGAGGGCACCGACCGGTCAATGCGTGTACCCGGGCCAGGCAGTGGTGTTACCCATTCACCTGGACGCGCAAACCGGCAGCCAGCAGTGGTTCATAGAGGTTCAAGGGGAGTTGATTGCCTTGCAGCTGCTGAGCCAGGACAAACGACAGACCAGGTTCCTGCTGCCCTCCGACAGCCGCATCAAGCCACAGCAGATCTATCCGGTATTCAGGCAAAGGGACCAGTGGTCACAGGCGCAGCCCATGGCCGTTGATATCCGCACCTGTACCTTTGCTCCGGTGGCTGCACCGCAGCCCGCCACCGGGCATAGCGCCGGGGAAATCGTCCTGTTGATGGACAGCGCCCTTCTTGACCAGGTATCAGCCGAGATTGAACGCCAGGACTACCGCCTGGTAGCGCTACATAGCCTGATGACACTGGGGCAGAGCCTGCTGGTTATCAAAACCGATAGCCAGCCCCTGAACGAGGCTATCGAACACTTGCGTCGACGCTTCCCCTTTGCCGAGATCGATCGCAATGATCACTATCAGAACGCCTCGGCACCGCGGCAGTACGCCAGGGAGAAAATCAACTGGCCGCCGTCGCCGGATTGCCAGACATCCGGCGCAGCACCCCTGCGAATCGGCCTGATCGATGGTGACGTCGCCCTCGACCATCCCGATCTGCTTGGCCAGCGCATCACCCTTCAGGCCTTCCATCGCAACCGGCCTGGCGGTGACCAGGCACATGCTACCGCCATTGCCGTGCTGCTGGTGGGCAATGGTCGGTCCGCCGCACTGGGTGGCTTGCTGCCCGACGCCGAACTCATCGCCGCTTCGGTTCTGGAGCAGTTCGACCATGGCAGTGTGGCCACCACCGAAGCCATGGCGCGCGCACTGGACTGGCTGCTGGCCCAACAGGTCAGGCTGGTCAATATCTCCCTGTCCGGGTCAAGGACCAATAGCGTACTGAATCGGATCCTCGAGCTCGGCAGTCATCAGGGGCTGCTGATCTTTGCCGCGGCAGGTAACGACAAGCTGCAGAACGATGTTGCCTTCCCTGCCGGTCACCCGGCGGTCATTGCGATAACGGCCATCGATGCGGCCAATCGGGTGTATTCCTTTGCAAATCAGGGCGACTACCTGGACTTTTCTGCTCCCGGCGTGGATATCTGGACAGCCAGCCCCGGGGAAGACGGCCAATACCGCTCGGGCACCTCTTTTGCTACGCCCTACGCGGTAGCAGTAGCTGCGCTCTACCTGCGCCTCAACCCGAATATGTCACGGGCGATTCTGTACAACGTCATGCAGGGTTACAGTCAGGATCTGGGCGCAACCGGACATGATCCCGTGTTTGGCTGGGGGAAGCTCAGGCTGCCTGATGAGATGTGCCGCTGATCGGTCAAGCGCAACGGCACGGTAGCCGCCTGCCCGGGACGAAGAGCTAGCGGACCATCATGCTCTGCGGCCTGCAGGATGAGCACCCGTCAGGTCTTGCGGGCACAGGCTTCAGGCACAAAAAAGGGCGACCGAAGTCGCCCTTTTTCCAGGTGAATCACAACGGCTTAGTTGCCCTTGTTTTCCATCTGCTGCTTGATCAGATCACCAATGGTGGTCGGACCGGAAGCGGCCATTTCCTGCTGACGCAGACCCTGGATCGCTTCTTTCTCGTCTTCAACATCCTTCGCCTTGATCGACAGGCTGATCACGCGGCTCTTGCGATCGATGCTGATGATC
>JAESUC010000082.1 GCA_016763285.1 Pseudomonas sp. | reverse complement strand
GTGCCGGTACGCCTGATCAGTCTGGTGGCGCCTTTCCCGTGGCCGCCCCCGGTAGCGAGGCGCTGCTGGAACCGCGTACTGCCAGTCCGTTGTCACCAACCAATAACGAAGTGATCTTCCGCGCCTTCAGTCTGATCGGTACCCCTTACCGGTACGGTGGCAGCTCGCCGGATACCGGCTTTGACTGCAGTGGGCTGATCAATTACGTCTATCGTGAAGCGGCCGGAGTCAGTCTGCCGCGTACCACAGCAGGCCTGAGTGCGTTGAAGGACAAGGCGCCGGACAAGGCTCTGGTGCCCGGGGATCTGGTGCTGTTCGCCATGAGCGGCCGTCGTGTGGATCATGCTGGCATCTACGTGGGCGAGGGCCGTTTCCTGCATGCACCGAGTAGTGGCGGCAAGGTACGCGTTGACGAGTTGCATGCCAGCTACTGGCAGAACACCTTCATGGGCGCCCGCCGCGTTCTGCGCTGATCAGGCCAGGGCGACCATCAGCAGTGTCAGTCCGTTGTAGGCGGCGTGGGCCACCACGCAGAGCCACAACTGATCATACTTCCAGCGCAACCATCCCAAACCTGCCCCCAGCAGGGCGATGACCAACACCCCACCGGGACTGTAGAAGCTGTGCAGCAGCGCGAAGATCAGCGTGGAGGCCGGCAACGCGATCCATATGCCCGGCCGGGTCCGCTGCAACGCCTTGAACAGCCAGCCGCGAAACAGAATCTCCTCGGCCAGCGGGACCCAGAGTATGGCTACAACGAGGGCGCCGGCCAGGCGCCAGCCCTGCAGGTCCATCAAGGGGGTCAGGGCGATGGGCTCGGCAGGTTCCTGGGGCAGCAGATCCGGAGCGGGTATTTTCAGATCAAGCCATTCGGCCAGAGGATTGGCACTCAGCACCATGATCCCGGCAAGCAGCAGCGCCGGCACCAGCCCCGAGAGCGTGACGCCCCGCCCCAACAGCCAGCTCAGCGGCCGACGGGGCTCCAGCAGCCAGGCAAGCCCCAGGCTGCCGAGCATCAACCATCCGGTAAACAGGGCATCGATGACCAGGAACTGGGTATCGATATGCAGCAAGTGCCCCCACTGCTGCATGATCTGACCCGCCAGCCAGTTGCTGGCCGCCGCCAGGGCGGCATAGGCAATCGCCAGCCGCAGCAGGATCAGGCCATCATCCAGCGCGTGGCGGCTGGGTGCGGGCAGGGCGATCAGCGCGCGCATCGGGACGCTACTGCGCTAGAGGGGCTGCAGGTGGTCAACAAGGTGTCCTGTTTCGGTCAGTTCGAGAAAGGCGTCACCCAGGCGTTCGCTTTCGGCCATTGCCTTGCGCCAGTAGGCCTCCCGCTCCTGGTCACGCCCCATGAAGCGGTTGAAGTCCTTGCGGTCAGGCAGCTTGCCATAGGGCAGGCTGGCCAGGTATTCCCGCGAGGGTGCCAGCAGCAATACGCTCCTGAGTTGTTGCAGATTGCCGCGGCGCCAGGGCAGGGTCTTGTCGAACCAGCCTGGCACTACCCGGTCGATGAAGTGCGGATACAGCACGATACCCGGCGCCTGGTAGGGCAGGTCAAGGTGGTAGTCCAGCAGACCGCCGTCCCGGTATACGCCTTCGCTCGCGCCGGGAATGTCGCGCACGGCCTCCATCACCATGGGTATGGAGCCTGAAGCCAGCAGGGCCGGCCGCAGGTTCTCAGCGGTCAGTCCGATGTGGCTGCTGACGAAATCATTGAAATCCGCCAACGGTGGACGCTGGCGGGGGTCATGCAGGATCACCCGCTCGAAAAAACGCTTCAGATGGCGACGGCCCAACAGGTTGGCGCCGATGACGCCGCCCAGGCCCAGGCCTAGGCGCGACCGTGTGTCGTGCTGCAGCAGGCCGAGACTCTTCACCACGACGATGTTCAGCTGATAGAGCGGGTTGCTCAGGATGCTACCGGCCTGCTGGCCGAGCAGATCATCCAGCATGATCGCGCAGCGGCGACTGATCTCGCTGACAGTGATGCCCCTGGGGAAACGCTGTGAGGTGTACAGCTCGCCGAGGTTGCGCAGCCCTGCCACCGGGTCGGGCAGGCAGGCGCTGGCGAAACGCCAACTGCCGATGGACGCGCCGATCAGGCTGCGCGGTTGCGCGGTGCGGGGCAACCAGTCGCCGAACAGCGCAATATCCAGGCCCTGTATGCCCAGTGCCTTGGGGCCACCTGCCGCGCCGGGGATCATGTGGACATCGGCCGGCTGCAATCCGTGCTCGCGGATATGGGCCAGTGCCTGGCTGCCGGCGCGCAGGGTCAGTGCCGGCCTGGAGATGTGTATGGCGGTCATGCAGTGTCCTTCGCGCAAGCCGTCGGGCGCGGCCTGCTTCCTTTTTAAGTTTGGCTTCAGGTTGCTGTTCTAGGATACAAGCGTACTCAAACAACGGAGACTTTTATCATGAAAAAACATGTTGCTCTAATCTGTTCGGCCGCCCTTGCCCTTGGCACCGCTGGCGCATTCGCTGATGATGTGCGCATCGACGAGGCTCAGGCGCTGGTCAGCAACGGCACCATCCAGTCCTTCGAGATGCTCAACGACAAGGCCTTGGCCGCACGGGCCGGTACCATCACCGATACCGAGCTGGAGCAGGAATATGGCAAGTACGTCTACAAGGTTGAGATCCGCGACGCCGATGGGGCTGAGTGGGATGTCGATCTGGATGCAGCCAATGGGGAAATACTGAAGAGTGAACGCGACCACTGATCTGCGCCGCTCCCGCCGGAAAGCCGCCCTGTGCGGCTTTTTGTGCTTGCTGGCCTTCGGTTCGCTCGGCTGGAGTCCCTGGCTGCAGGCCGGGCGCGATATTGACCAGGATGAGGCGCTGGCCCTGGTAGAGCAGGGGAAGGTGCTGCCGCTGCAACAGTTCATCGACGACGCCCAGCAGCGCTTTCCGGGTCGGCTGCTGGAAGTGGAGCTGGAATGGGACGATGGCCGTTACGTCTACGAGCTGGAGCTGGTGACCCGGGCCGGTATCGTACTGGAACTGGAATATGATGCGGTAACCGGCAAGCTGCTGGATGTCGACGAGGACGATTGATGCGCGTGTTGCTGGTGGAAGATTCTGTGGCACTGGCTGACAGCCTCTGTGCGGTGCTCAAGGAAGCAGGCTACGCGGTGGACTGGCGGGCGGATGGTCGCGACGCGCTGGTGCTCGGCGAGCAGGAACCCTACGATCTGTGCGTGCTGGATCTGGGTCTGCCGGGCCTGGATGGCCTTGAGGTGCTGCGGCGCTGGCGAGCAGGCGGACTGGCGCTGCCGGTGCTGGTACTGACCGCCAGAAGCAACTGGGCCGAACGGGTCGAGGGCTTGCGCGCCGGCGCCGACGATTACCTGACCAAGCCCTTTCATCCGGAAGAGCTGGTGTTGCGCCTGCAGGGGCTGTCGCGGCGCAGCCATGGGC
>JAESUC010000081.1 GCA_016763285.1 Pseudomonas sp. | reverse complement strand
ATGATCACTCATGAGGCGGTGCTCTCGGATTATGGTGTTGGTCGCACAACCATCATGACCGAGATGTCACCGCCTCACCTCATTCCAGAAACAAAAAGTCCGGGTAGCCCCGGACTTCCGTGATGAACCAAAAAAAAACGCCCCTTCCGGGGCGTTTAACATCGCTTCTCTCAATTGTCCCGCAGCTTCTCCGGTCTGATCAGGAACCGGGCCAGGGCGGGCAGGAGCCACAGGGCGCCGAACATGTTCCAGAGGAACATGAAGGTCAGCAGGATACCCATGTCGGCCTGGAACTTGATCGCAGAGAAGATCCAGGTCGCCACCCCGATGGCCAGGGTGAAGCCGGTGAAGGTAACGGCCTTGCCCGTGGTCTTCAGCGTCTCGTAGTAGGCTTCCTCCAGCGGCAATCCCTGACGCAGATAGGTTTCCAGTCGGCTGTAGATGTAGATCCCGTAGTCGACACCAATACCCACGCCGAGGGCGATAACCGGCAACGTAGCCACCTTGACGCCAATCCCCAGGAACGCCATGAGCGCGTTGGCCAGTACCGAGGTCAACGCCAGCGGGATGATGATACAGAGCACCGCCCGGATGGAACGGAAGGTGATCAGACACATGAAGATCACGACCGCATACACCGTCAGCAGCATTTTCATCTGGGACTTCTCGATCACCACGTTGGTGGCGGCTTCGATACCGGCATTACCGGCAGCCAGCTTGAATTCCAGCGTATCGGTATTGTACTCGGCAGCGAATTCCTCGACCGCAGCGGTCACCCGCGACAGGGTCTCGGCCTTGTGGTCCTCGAGATAGAGCATGACCGGGGCCAGCGAACAGGACGAGTTGAACAGCCCGCTCGGTGCACGGCTGATCGCGTTGTTCAGGTTGTCCTGATTGCGCGAGAGCGTTTGCCACTTCAGGTTGCCCTCGTTGTTCCCCATGATCACCTGCTTGGCCACGGTCACCATGGAGACCGCCGACTGCACACCCTCCATATTGGCCATGCGCCATTCCAGCTGGTTGATCGCCTCCATGGTCTCGTAGGCCGAGCACATCTCGTCCGGGGTACTCACCATGACCACGAGCACGTCGGAGCTGGTGGAGTAATTATCGATGATGAAGGCGTTGTCCAGGTTGTAACGTGAATCGGGACGCAGTTCCGGCGCACCGGGATCCAGGTCGCCGATCTTCACGTTCTGACCGTGGTAGATGCCAAAAGCAAAGGCCGCGATCGCCAGCACGATGGACACCGGCGCCACCTTGGGGTGGGAGAACTTGGCCACCGCCAGCCACAGCTTCTGCGGCCGCGAGGCCAGGTCGCGATTGCGCTGCACGGCCCGGCTGCTGATGCCGATGTAGGACATCAGGACCGGCAGCAGGATCAGGTTGGTCAGAATGATCACACCGACACCCACCGACGCGGCGATCCCCAGCTCGCGGATAACCTCGATTTCGATCAGCAGCAGAGTGACGAAACCCACTGCATCGGAAATCAGCGCCACGATACCCGGCACATAGAGCGCCCGGAATGCGCGCCGTGCGGCGGTATTGGCATCGTTGGAGTTACTGTATTCGATTGCCATGCCGTTGATGATCTGTACGCCGTGGGATATCCCGATGGCGAACACCAGAAACGGCACCAGAATCGAATACGGATCCAGGCCGAACCCCAGCGAGCGCAGCAGCCCCAGCTGCCAGATGACCGCGATGACCGAACAGACCAGGGTCGTCACCGAACTTTTCAGGCAGCGGGTAAAGATCAGCAGCAGTACGAAGGTAATCAGCAGCGCCGCGGCAAAGAACATCACCACCTTGATGATGCCTTCGATCAGATCACCCACCTTCTTGGCAAAGCCGACGATATGAATGCTGATATTCGGGTTTTCCGACTGGAATTCGGAGCGGATCTTGCTTTCCAGTTTGCGGGAGAAATCACCGTAATCCAGCCGCAACAGCTCGCTCTGATTCTCGGGATTGGGGTAGAACTCCTGTAGCGGCACCTCGATGATGGTCGACTTGAAGTTGTTCGCCACCAGACGTCCTATTTCACCGGACTTGAGCACGTTTTCGCGCAGCTCGTCGAGATCCTGCTCGTTCAGGTAGGCCGGCCGATTGGCCACCGGGCCGCCGTCGAAACCGTATTCGGTCACTTCGGTCCAGCGCACATTGGGGGTCCATAACGAGCGAAGGTTGGAACGGTCTACCCCGGGCAGGAAGAACACCTCATCGTTGATGCGCTTGAGGGTTTCCATGTATTCCGTGGTGAAAATGTCACCATCTTCGATGGCAACGGCAATGCGGATGGAGTTGCCGAGGTTGGCCAGATCGTTCTGGTGCTCGAGCATGTTGACGATGTAGGGGTGTTCGAGGGGAATCATCTTCTCGAAACTGGTCTCTGGCCTGACCTGTGCTGCCTGGTATCCAAGCAGCACAGTCACGATGGCAAAGATCAGCAGGACTACCAGCCGGTTCTTGAAGATCAACCGCTCCACGAAGGGAGCGGTTTCCTGGTGATTTCTGGACATCCAGTTTTCTCCTGGCTCTCTGGTTCATTGCATCGGTTGTTGCCGATCAGGGAGTCCCTGTCAGGTTTGCGGAAGCATTCGTGTTCGCACCGTTCATACCACCGGGACCCGTCTTCACGGCCCCGCGCTGACCCAGCAGCAGCAGGTTACCCGTGGGCAGAATGGCCGCAGTGGCCAGGGCCACGCGATCGGAGCGAACATGGACGTCAAAGGTACGGCCGTTATCCTCGCTGATCACCACGACACCGCCGACACCGACCACTACCAGCTTGCCATCCTCGGACAATTGACCGCTGGACAGGGTCGCCTGCAGTTCATCGCCATCGGGGGTTTGCAGGCGGATCTGATCCCAGGTGTCGCCGAAATCGCTGGAGCGATACATGTTGCCGCGCAGGCCCCAGATCAGTATCTCGCCAGGACGACCGGTACCGGCCGTGCCAAACAGTGAACCGTCATAGGGCAGGTCCTGGATGGTTTCCCAGGTATCACCGAAGTCCGTGGAGCGGTACATGGTGCCCATCTCGCCGACCAGGAACAGACCGGTACCCTTGACCGCAGTCATGGCGTTGTAGTGAAAACCGAACTCGTTGTCGATCAGGTCAGGCAGTTCTTCCCAGTTCTGTCCACCGTCATCGGTACGCAGAAACAGGCCATAGGCGCCCACCGCAAAACCGGTGTTGGCGTCACGGAACCAGACGTCCATGAGCGGGCGCTCGAGCAGGCCGCCGGCCTGTTCATCCCGCGACTCTTCCAGGGCCGGGTCACGGTACTGGATCTCCCAGGTTTCGCCGGCATCGCTGGTATGCAGGATCAGGGAGTCATGGCCGACGGCCCAGCCGTTCTGCGCATCGACAAAGTCCACCGCGGTCAGCATCTGACGCGTGGGCGATGGCGCCTGGGTCCAACTTGCACCCATATCATCGGAATACACGATGTGACCGCGGCTGCCGACAGCAACCAGACGATCACCGACCTGCTCGACATCCAGCAGCAACACCTTGCTGGCCATGTCTGACATCACAGCGGGTTTGGCTTCGGCAGCGATGCTGTCCTGCGCCTGAGCGATGGCTACCGGTGCGCACGCCAGTGCGACCGACAGACCCAGCGCAGAAAAAATCTGAGTGGATAAAGAAAGCTTGCGGCTCTTGCCGGACACAGGGCTGGCCAGTTCGGCGATCAGGCTGTGTCGTTGGATGGGCTCACGCATACACCATTCCCCTTGTTCTTATAGGTACCTGTCGTTGAAAACAGGCAGGGCAACCGCCGTTGAGCGGTCTATTGATAGTAACGGCCTTCGAGGGCGGGTGCCAACGGGCCTCGGTTATCACTTGTCAATCATGACGCTGATCGGTTCCGCTCAGGGCGGTCCACCGGGGCGTCAGACAAGCGTGCTCCCGGCCTTGGCCGGGAGCCACGCCATCTCAGTGCTGGATCTTGGGTGGCGCTGAAGCGGCAATCTTGGCCGGGTTGATCAGGAATCGCGCCAGGGCCGGGAGCAACAGCAGTGCACCGATCATGTTCACCAGGAACATGAAGGTGAGCATCAGACCCATGTCCGCCTGGAACTTGATGGCCGAGAATACCCAGGTGGCTACGCCGATTGCCAGGCACAGACCGGTAAACAGAACCGCCTTACCCGTCGAGCGAAGCGTCTCGTAGTAGGCTTCCTGCAGCGGCATGCCGGCACGCAGGAATGTCTCCAGACGGCTGTATACATAGATACCGTAGTCGACACCCACACCTACACCCAGTGCAATTACCGGCAGCGTCGCTACCTTCATGCCAATACCCAGGTAAGCCATCAGCGCGTTACCCAGTACCGACGTCAGGACCAGCGGCAACACAACACAGATGGTCGCGGCCAGCGAGCGGAAGGTGAAGTAGCACATGACACCTACCCATACGTATACCAGCAGCAGGATCAGCAGCTCGGAGCTGGCGATTTCCTCGTTGGTAGCCGCTTCGATACCGGCGTTGCCGGCCGCGAGCAGGAACTTCATGTTCTCGGTATCGTACTCGGCGGCAAACTCCTCGACACCACGGGTCGCCGTTTTCAGGGTTTCGGCCTTGTGGTCGTTCAGGAAGACCATGACCGGCGCCAGCGAGCAGGTATTGTTGAACATGCCTTCCGGAGCGCGGCTGATCGCGTTGTTCAGGTTGTCCTGGTTACGCGACAGCGTCTGCCACTTGAGGTTGCCCTCGTTGTTGCCCATCAGCACCTGCTTGGCCACCGTGACCAGCGATACCGCGGACTGTACGCCCGGCAGGTTGGACATGTGCCATTCCAGCTGGTCGAT
>JAESUC010000080.1 GCA_016763285.1 Pseudomonas sp. | reverse complement strand
GCCGAAGACATCGTCAGCCCCGGCCACATCTTTCCGCTGATGGCCCAGCCCGGTGGTGTGCTGGCCCGCGCCGGCCATACCGAGGCGGCCTGTGACCTGGCGCGCATGGCCGGCTTTGGCGAGTCGGGCGTGATCTGCGAGATCATGAACGATGACGGCAGCATGTCCCGTCGTCCGCAGCTGGAAGCCTTTGCCCGCGAGCACAACCTGAAGATCGGCACCATTGCCGATCTGATCCACTACCGTCTGCTCAATGAGCGCACGGTCAAGCGCGTATCCGAGCAGCCCCTGGAAACCGAGCTGGGCAGCTTCAATCTGGTCACCTACCGCGACAGTCTCGAGGGTGCGGTGCATCTGGCGCTGACCCTGGGCAAGCTGGAGCCGGAAGAGCCCACGCTGGTGCGGGTGCACAACATGGATCCGCTGCGCGACCTGTTCATGGTCAACCAGCCGGGTCGCTGGAGCCTGCGCGCGGCAATGAGCAAACTGGCTGAGGAAGGCCATGGTGTCGTGCTGCTGCTGGGTAACCAGATGGGCTCGGAAGAGCTGCTGCATCACGTCAACCAGCTGGCCGGCACCGATGCCCCCGAGCGTGAGCCGACGACCTATAATACCGTTGGTGCGGGCTCGCAGATCCTCCGTGATCTGGGTGTGCGCAAGATGCGCCTGCTGTCCAAGCCGATGAAGTTCAATGCGATATCCGGGTTCGACCTGGAAGTAGTAGAATATCTGCCCTGCAATTAAACGCACCCGATACACGACTGCGCCAGGTGCGCAGCCGGTTCTTTAAGAGAGAGATGACATGTCAGCTATACGTACCATCGAAGGCGATTTCGTATCCTTGCAGGGCCGCTACGCCCTGGTCGTCGGCCGCTTCAACAGCTTTGTGGTGGAAAGCCTGCTGTCCGGCGCCATCGACGCGCTCAAGCGCCATGGCGTGAAGGAAGCGGATATCACCATCGTGCGTGCTCCGGGTGCGTTCGAGATTCCCCTGGTAGTCAAGAAGGTTGCCGAGACCAAGCAGTTCGATGCCATCGTGACCCTGGGCGCGGTGATTCGCGGCGGTACACCGCATTTCGAATATGTGGCTGGCGAATGCGTCAAGGGCATCGGTAGCCTGTCGCTGGAGTACGGTATTCCGGTTGCCTTCGGTGTTCTGACAGTAGACAGCATCGAGCAGGCGATCGAGCGCTCGGGCACCAAGGCTGGCAACAAGGGTGCCGAGGCAGCCATGTCTGCCGTGGAAATGGTCAGCCTGTTCAAGCAGTTGGAGGCCAAGTGAGCGAGTCTGACCAGCAGCCGGCCAGTGCCGGCCGGCCCAAGGCTTCAGCGCGTCGCAAGGCGCGCAGTCTGGCGGTACAGGCGCTCTACGGCTGGCAGGTAGCGGATCTGCCCCTGTCGGACATCGAGGCGCAGTACCGTGCCGACAACGATTTCGCCAAGGTCGACGGCGCCTACTTCCATGAGCTGCTGACCGGGGTCGGGCGCAACCTGACCGAGCTGGACGAGCACCTGGGCAGTGTCCTGGATCGGCCGGTACGCGAACTCGATCCGATCGAACTGGCCATACTCCGTCTTGGCGTGTATGAGCTGGTGCACCGGATCGACGTGCCCTATAAAGTGGTGATCAACGAAGGTATCGAACTGGCCAAGATCTTCGGCGCGACCGACGGCCACAAATACGTCAATGGCATCCTCGACAAGCTGGCGCCAAGCCTGCGCAGCGTTGAGGTGAATGCGTCCCGCAGGGGGCGTTGAAAGCCATCTGCAAAGGTCTTCCGCCATGCCGCTGGGTGAGTTTGAACTGATTGGTCGCTTCTTTCGCAACCCAGCGCTGGAAACGGCCGGTAGTCCGGAACATGTCACCCTCGGCATCGGCGACGATGCCGCTCTGATCGCTCCGTCCGTGGGCAAGCAGCTGGTGGTTTCCACTGACAGCCTGGTCCTGGGCACCCACTTTCCCGCCGATTATCTGCCCGGCAATCTGGCCTATCGGGCGCTTGCCGCGGCGGTCAGCGATCTCGCCGCCATGGGGGCGAGGCCGTTAAGTTTTACCCTGGCCCTGACGCTGCCCGAGGTGGACGAGCACTGGTTGCAGGGCTTTGCCGAAGGGCTTGCCGAGGCTGCGCGGGACCATCGCATCAGTCTGATCGGTGGTGACACCACACGCGGCCCCCTGAATATCAATGTGACGGTGTTTGGCGAAGTGCGGGCGCGCAACGTGGTACGCCGCGCTGATGCTCAGCCCGGCGATCTGCTGTGTGTCGGAGGCCCTCTGGGTGACGGTGCAGCTGGCCTGGCGGTCGCGCTGCAGCAAGCCCTGCCCGATGGTCTGTCGGACCAGGCCCGTGATTACCTGTTTCAACGCTTCTGGCGACCCAGGGCCCAGTGTGAACTGGGGTTGGAGCTTGCCGGCGTGGCGAGCGCCGGCCTGGATGTGTCGGACGGATTGCTGGCCGATGCACGACATCTCGCCACGGCGAGCGATCTGGCCTTGCATATCCGGCTGGCCGACCTGCCCTGTTCGGATGCGCTACTCGCCTGGCCCGCCGAGCAACGTCGCGAGTGGATGCTCGGGGGCGGCGATGATTACGTGCTGCTCTTTACCCTGCCGGTGGCAAGCAGTCGCTGCCTGGACGTCTGGGCCTCACAGGGGTTTCAAGTGACAGTTATCGGCGAGGCGGTGGCCGGCAGCGGCATCTGGCTTGACGCCGGCAACGGTTACGAGCAGGTGGCGCAGCCCGGTGGTTACCAACATTTCCAAGGGAGCAGCAATGCCTGAGTCAATCTCTCACGCGCCCGCATCGGTCTGGCGCAATCCCATCCATTTCCTGGCCTTCGGCTTCGGCAGCGGGGCAGTGCGCCGCGCGCCGGGAACCTGGGGTACGCTGGCGGCGGTGCCCTTTGTGCCGCTGTGGCAGCACCTGCCCCTGAGCGGCTACATCCTCGTGCTGCTGGTCAGTACGCTGGTGGGAGTATGGCTGTGCGGGCGCACGGCGAAGGACCTGGGGGTGCACGATCACAGCGGCATCGTCTGGGACGAATTTGTCGGTTACTGGCTGACCATGCTGTTGGCGCCGCCGGGTTGGCTGTGGTTGCTGGGCGGTTTTGTGCTGTTCCGTTTCTTCGATATCCTCAAGCCCTGGCCCATCGGTTGGGTGGATCGCAAGCTGCATGGCGGCCTGGGCATCATGCTCGACGACGTACTCGCCGGAGCCATGGCGCTGGCTGTACTGCTGGTGGTCGAACAGCTGGTCTGAACGCAGGCTCTCAAGGAGAACGAACATGCACAGGAAAAGTGGTTTTGCCAGGGCAGTGCAGCTCACAGCGCTCGGCCTGGGTCTGGTATCGGTGGTGGCCTGGGCCGAACCCCAGGTGCGCGTCGTCGGTCTGTTCGCGGATGCGGCGGTGGTCAATATCGACGGCCAGAGGCACATGCTGCGAATCGGCAAGCCGGGTCCCAGAGGCGTCGAGCTGCTGGCAGCGGACAGCCGCACGGCCACGCTGCGGGTCAATGGCCAGACGCGACAGCTCTCCCTGCAGCGTGATTACACCGAAGGTTTTGCCGAGGTCGAGCGCAAACAGGTGGCCATCGGCCGCGGTGACGGAGGCCATTTCCGCGTGGTCGGCTCTATCAACGGGCAGAATGTCCAGTTCATGCTGGATACCGGCGCCACCAGTGTGGCGATGAACGCCAACCAGGCACAACGTCTGGGAATCGACTACCGCCTGACCGGGGTACCGATCATCACCAGCACCGCCAGTGGCCAGGAGCGGGCCTTCAGGGTCATGCTGGATCGGGTCAAGGTGGGCGATATCGAGTTGACCAACGTGGCCGGCGTGGTGCTCGATGGCGCCTTTCCGACGGAAGTCCTGCTGGGTAACAGCTATCTCAGTCGCGTACGCATGATCGACAACGGTGAGACGCTGCTGCTGGAAAGCCGGCACTGACTGGGTCAGTACCGCGACATGTCGACACATTAGCTCTGTTTCTATGCATCGCGGCTTGCTCGTACTCCTGATAATATAGCGGCCCCTTATTGCAGCAACCGGACAGGAGCCAGGTGTGTCAGTCACCTTTGTTGCGTCATGCAAGTTACCGACCCGCTGGGGCACTTTCACCATGCATGGTTTTCTCGAGCCGGAAACCGGCAAGGAACACGTAGTCCTGACCATGGGTGATGTGGCCAACGGCGAGCCCGTGCTGGGGCGCTTGCATTCGGAGTGTCTGACGGGTGATGCCCTGTTCAGTCTGCGTTGCGACTGTGGTTTCCAGCTGGAGGCGGCCCTGAAGGCGATCGCCGAGGAAGGTCGCGGCGCGCTGCTGTATCTGCGTCAGGAAGGCAGGGGCATTGGTCTGATGAACAAGATCCGTGCCTATCATCTGCAGGATGGTGGCGCCGATACAGTGGAAGCCAACGAGCTTCTGGGCTTTGGTGCTGATCAGCGTGACTATGGGATCTGTCAGCCGATGCTGGAGCATCTCGGCATTACCAGCCTGCGGCTGCTGACCAATAATCCGCGCAAGGTCAAGGCGCTGGAGGGATACGGTCTTCGGGTGGCTGAACGATTGCCCCTGGAATTCGGTCTCAACCCCCATAACAGCAAGTACCTGGCAACCAAGGCCGGCAAACTGGGCCATATGCTGGGGCTCATGCATCAGGCGGAGAAAGATTGATGTTCGACTCCACGCAGCATTGGCGCGCCCTGCGGCGCAACTGGCGGATGCAGAGTATTGTCACGCTCTGTCTGCCCATTGCCCTGGCCTGGTTACTCAAGGACCAGCCCGGGGCCTGGGAGGACGGCGCCATCTGGCTGTTCGTTCTGGGGCTGGCTACCCTGTTTCTCTCGCTGTGGCGATTCCGTCGCTACAAGGCAGCCCTGATCGAGGTAGACCGTCTGGGTGAGGCGCCGGAGGCCGGCGAGGCCTGGGTCGAACTGCACCGTGAGCAGATGCTCGGACTGCTCAATGCCAAGCTCCCCGCCTGGGTCGGCATGCTGCATTACGTCTGTACTGCTGAAGTAGTGCCCCTGACGCTGCTGGTGCTCGCCAGCATGGGCGTCATGCTGCTCTATCGTCCGCCTACTGCCTGGGTGAAGTAATGCTGCGCCGGCTCGCCGTTCTGGTCTGCCTCTGGCTGGCCGGATGCGGTGCGCAGGCCGATGAATCCTCCGCGGGCGCGCAACGGATCGTCAGCCTTGCGCCTTTTCTCACCGACATGGTCGTTCAGCTGGACGCCGTCGATCGTCTGGTCGGTGTGCTGGACGACGGCCTGCTGGCCGAGCAACTCGCCGACGTGGTCCGTTTGGGCGGCTACCAGACCCTCTCGCGTGAACTGATTGTTGCCCAGCAGCCGGATCTGGTGCTTGCCTGGACCTCGGGTAACGACCCGCAGTTGCTCGCCCAGCTGGAATCCCTGGGGCTGCGCGTCGCCCGCTTCGATCCCCAGCGACTCGACGACATTGCCCGGATGACCCGGGCCCTGGGCGAGCTTCTCGGCACGCCAGCGGTAGCCGAGGAGCTGGCGACCGGGTTCGAGCAATCACTCGCCCGCCTGCATCGCCCGCTCGCCAGCGATGCGCCGCGGGTGTTCGTCCAGCTCTGGGATGATCCCCTCTATACGGTGAGTGACCGGCAAATGCTCGGTGATGCGCTGCGCCATTGCGGCGCGCGCAATATATTTGCCGCGCTGCCCGTGCTCGCGCCACAGGTAGGGCGTGAAAGCGTGATTGCTGCCGACCCTGATCTGATTATTGTGTTCGCGGACGAGCCTGCGCAGGCTAACCCCTGGTTGCAGCGATGGCGCCAGTTCCCGCAGATGCGCGCGGTGCGTGAGGAACGCCTGTTGGCGATGGGTGGCGACCGCCTGGTGCGACCGACACCCGCAATCGTCGAACAACTGGAGGTGTTGTGCGGCATGGTCTGGAGCAATGCGCAGAACGGAAAGTGAGCGGTTGCCGATAAAAAAGGGCACCCGAAGGCACCCAAAAGACCTTACGCCGACACCTGCACCTGGATCTAGCGGACCCCAGCGGCGCGCAGGGCTGCCGGGGTGAACTGGTTGTAGCTCGGCTGGAAGTCATACTGCGGTGCGGAGACTTCTTCGGTGTACATGCCCAGAGCAATGTAACGACCAGCCAGCAGGTCGTACAGGGTCTCGATGGCGTAGCCCGGGATCTTCTCCACATAGTTGTGGGCGATATGGCCTTCACCTACACGCCACAGGGTGCCACGACCGTCGTAGTGATCAGCCAGGTTGATCATCCACGAATCCTCGTCAACGAAGAAGTTACGCTGGGCGTAGATGTGACGCTGACCCGCCTTGACGTTACCCTGCACTTCCCACACGCGGTGCAGCTCGAAGCGGGTGTGCTCGGGGTTGATGTGACCGGCTTGCAGCACGTCGTCATACTTCAATTCACGCTGGGTCATCTTGTAGCTGTTGTAGGGTACGTAGATTTCCTTCTTGCCGATCAACTTCCAGTCGTAACGGTCAGGTGCGCCGTTGTACATGGAGAAGTTATCGGAAGTCCGCATACCGTCCGAAGCCGTACCCGGTCCGTCGTAGGCGACCTGGGGAGCGCGACGTACGCGACGCTGGCCAGCGTTGTAAACCCACGCCATGCGCGGCTCTTTCAGCTGATCCAGGGTGTCGTGTACCAGTAGTACGTTACCTGCCAGACGCGAAGGTGCGTTTACACGCTGCTTGAAGAACAGCAGGGTGTTGGGCATGGTCGACTCATCCACGTCATCCATCAGCTGCGGGTAGCCCACTTCCTCTTCCAGCTTGATGAGGGTGTAGGAACCGTTGGTCTGCGGCATGGCCTGCATGTACCAGCGCTTGATGTTCACCCGGTAGCGGGTGTTGTGGTTCCAGACCACTTCCGCGCCCGACTTGGGGATCGGGAAGGCGAAGGTGCCGTGGGAGAAGTTGTCGATACCGTCGCCGCCGTTAACCAGCTTGGCCTGACCAGCAGTCTGCTTGACCTGGTCGTAAACGGCTTGCGGATAGCCCACAGAGCGGTGCGACTTGTACACCGGCATCTGGAAGGTTTCCGGATAGCGTTCGAACATGGCGATCTGACCAGGGGTCAGGTTGTCGCGGTACTGCGCGTAGTTCTGCGCAGTGATCACGAACTCGGGCTGCTCGCCTTCATAGGGGTTGGACTGGAAGTTGTCGCCCACCATCTGACCTGCGTCCGGACCCAGACCACCTGTCCACTCGGGGATGGTGCCTGCAGCGTTACCGGCGCGCTCGGCGCCCACTGGAGTCAGCTCATTACCCAGCTTGTCGATTTCTGCCTGCGTCAGGCTTTGCGCCATGACGCCGGATGCCAGGAGGCTCAAAGCCAACCCACCGGCACCCAACAATGTTTTTTGCATACGGATCATTATTTTTATCTCCAGTTGCCTGTCTTAGAAGTTCACACTTACGCTGGCGGATGCGAAGTCACGATCCACGTTGGTGTTGTATTTGCCATCAAAGAAATCAGTGTAGCTAAGGCTGGCAGTGTACTTATTGGCATAGTCGAAGTTCAGACCCAGGCTGACAGCCTTGGCATCTTCAGTAAAGTTCGGACCATAACCTTCTACGTCATGCGACCAGGTCAGGCTCGGACTCACGTTTACGCCAGCGAACACGTTGGAGTAATCCAGCGATGCACGAGCGCGGTAGCCCCAGGACCATTCGGTGTAGAAACCATCGTTCTCACACCAGCTTTCAGAGCGCGCGCCACCGGCTTGCTCTACCGCTGTGTTTGAAGCACAGGTACCAGTTGCACCAGTATCGCCTTCAACATATGGGCTCTGACCGAACAGGGAGTCACGACCAAACTTGGTAGTGTCGCCCAGGCCGCCGATGTGGTTCACGCCAACTTCACCGACCAGCGACAGGCGGCTCGCACCCATTACCCGTTCAATGAAGTGAATGGCCGTAACCTGCGCCTGCCAGAACTCCTTGCGGACGTAACCTGGGATGTAATCGCCGGGCTGGACGTTGCCTTCCAGACCACGGTGAGTATTGTCGCTACCAGGAACCGCAAAGCCACCCGGAACTACCGGAATGCTAGCTGTCAACAGTGCGGTACGGCTCTGGTCACCGGTACTGATCTGCATCGGCATATTGGGACGGTAACTGATTTCACCGCCAACAGAAGCTGGGCCGACCATGGTCTGGAAGCTCATGCCGTACAGACGAATATCTTCTGGATATTCAAAGAAGTAGCCCGCTGGACCATTCGCACCATCGATTCCCGGCACAGGCTGCAAGGTGCCAAAAACGCCGGGGCCAAAGATAGGCGCTACGGCATTGGGCCCGAGGACGCGACCTGCAATGCTGGAGTAGAAAGGTGTCCGGCTATGGTAGTTCATGAAGTAGAAGCCAAACTCAGAATCATTCAGCTCAGGAGAGAAGTAGCGGAATGCCACACCGAACTGACCGTCGTCACTGGCTTCCTTGTCTTTGCGGGCGCGGACGATGTAGTCAACGTTACCCAATGCACCAAGATCGTCCGAGTCTCTGACGGTGTCACCTTGAGGATAATCGGTACCAGCAACAACCAGGCGATCGGTACAGCCGGTGGCCAGGGTGTCGGATCCGAAGAAGGTGCCGCAGTTGTCGATCGCGAAGGGTGCCCACTTCAACTGATAGAAGGCTTCCATGGACAGGTTGTCTGTCAGGCCCTGAGATACATACAGCATCTCGACTGGCAGCAAACCTTCCTTGATTTCAGCGCCCGGGCGACGGAATGCAGCTACGTCGACAGGGTTGATAGAGTTGATCGAGTTCTGGATGAAAGTACTTTCACCCCAGCTGACTACCTGGCGGCCCAAACGGACGTTGCCCGGATTGTTGCCGATTGCGTAGTTGTGATAAACGAACGCATCGAGAAGTGCTACGCCGGCACCCTTGACCAACGGTGGGCGACCATCATCTTCGATGTCATAGAAATCCTGGCTGCCATCTTTGGTTGCAAAGTCATACCAGTACTTACCGCGGAAGAAGGCACCGGAGTCACCGTAGGTGAAGCCCAGGTCGTGTACGCCACGGAAGATCTTGGAGAAAACGTCACCTGCCTCGTAGTTCAGACGACCATCGTCAGAAGTACGTGCTACTGCTTGGCCGCCCTGACCGGGGGTACGAAAATCGATGAAACGCTTGTCGGCGCTTTGAGTC
>JAESUC010000007.1 GCA_016763285.1 Pseudomonas sp. | reverse complement strand
GAGCACATGCTGAAACTGCTCGAGGAACACGGTTTCGAGACCTTCGATCCCTACCGTTTCGACCACCACCTGGTGGAACGGGTCATGCAGCTGCTGCAGGGGGTTCCGGACCCGACTGCTCCGGTCGTCGAAGCCAGGGCCTCGGCACCCGCGCGCACCGTCCTGTCGGTGACCGACCCGCTGCCCGAAGCCCCGCAGCAAGCACCCGACAATACGGCCAGAATCAGCCTGGCCATCAGCTTCATTGCACTGGTGATCAGTCTGATAGCCCTGCTCGTCTCGCTCGACCTGGTCTGAGACTGGATCACTCCCTTACCTTCCAGGCGCTTGTTGCGTCCCGCCCGCCCTGGTAGAACCTGATACCAGTGCGGCATGGACCTGCGTCCACCCTTTTGGGCGATTCTTTCTCGTCCACCATAATGGGTACAGTGCAGTCTCGTGAAACAGTCCTCCACCCCTATCAACCAGCGTCCCCAGCATGCTAGCAAGCCGGTCATTCAATAGCGGTATGTGCCGTCTGGTTCTGCTTTTCGGTCTGCTCCTGGCACCTCTGGTCTGCCTTGCATACGGACAGAACCCGCTTGCCGGCACCCCCGGAGACAACAGCCGGCAGCTACTGCGCGTCGGAATGATCGACTTTGCGCCCTACTCCTACCTGGACGCCCAGGGGCAGCCAGCCGGGCTGTACCTGCCGCTGCTGACCCGAATCGTGGAGAATGCCGGCTATCAGGCTGATTTCCGAATACTGCCTATCGCCCGGCTGGCCCAGGGGCTCCAGGACGGCACGGTCCACGTCTGGCCCGGCATCGAAGGCAAGACGGAACTGATCGAACACACCTGGACAAGCCGGCATATCCTCGGCTACCTGAGCATCAACCTCTACTACCACGCGGACACGCCACCACCCATCTGGCCGGACGACCTGCTGGGTCAGAGCCTGATCATGCTCAGCGGGTACGACTACTGGCCCTCACTGATGGCCACGGTCAACGACCCGCGCAATCACATCGCCGTCAAGCGAACGCACAGCCACAGCGGCGCCATAGGCATGCTCGAGCGCGACCGTGCCCGCTATCTGCTGAACTACCATGCGCCGATGCAGCAGGCCCTGCGCCAGCGACCGGATCTGGACCTGAGGCACAGGACATTGCAGTGGGTACCGCTGCGCATGATCATCTCCCGGCAGTCCTCCATGGGCAGCCAGAGCCTGCTGGACAAGCTCGATGAGAGCTATCAGCAGCTAGCCGATCAGGGCGCCGAACTGATGCTGCCCGCTTTCTGAATCCGATAGTTCCCATGCATGCCCTGCTCTTCGTTTAATGAATGCAGCGGCGACCCTGCCCGTTGTTTGCGATAGTAGCGCTCTGCACGCCCCTTGCGGGGCCAAAACCGAGAAATGGCCGGAGCTACCATGCACGTGACTGAACACCAGACCCTGAATGTCAACGGCATCCACCTGAGCCTTTACAGTGCCGGACCGGCAGAGGGCCGACCCGTCTGGCTCCTGCATGGCTTCCCTGAATGCTGGTACTCCTGGCGCCACCAGATTACCGCCCTGGCCAATGCCGGCTATCGGGTACTGATCCCGGAAATGCGTGGCTATGGCCGGACAAGTGCACCCACAGACCCCGCTGCCTATGATCTGATCACGCTCTGCGCCGACATCCAGGCAGCCATGGATCAGCTGGGGCATCAGCAGGTGGCGATGATCGGACACGACTGGGGCGCTCCGGTCGCCTGGCACCTGGCGTTGCTCGAGCCGCAACGGGTCAAGGTGGTCTGCGGGATGTCGGTTCCCTTTGGCGGGCGGCCGAAAAGACCGGCCATCGAAGTTATGCGCGAGCTGTATCCGGACCGCTTCCACTACATGCTCTATTTCCAGACACCCGGGCTGGCCGAGGCGGAAATGGCGGAAGATATCCCGCGGACCATGCGCATCATGATGCACGGCATGTCCGGCAGTGCGGGCGGGAGCACGCTGGTGCAGGACAAGCCGGCTGATGCGCGCTGGCTGGACGACCGCACCGACCCGGGCGTACCACCGGTGTGGTGCCCGCCGGAGGCCTTCCAGGTGTACGTGGACACCTTCAGGCAAAGCGGCTTTCACGGACCGGTCAACTGGTACCGCAACTTCGAACGCAACTGGGAGCGCACCGCCGTCTTGAGTGGTCAACAGATAAACCAGCCGGCGCTGTTCCTGATCGGTGACAACGATCCGGTCGGCGAACTGGAGGCCTATACGATCAAGAAAATGCCGACCGTGGTACCCCGTGTCGAGCAACATGTACTGGACGATTGTGGTCACTGGATCCAGGGTGAGAAGCCCGAGCAGGTGAATGAACTCGTGCTGGATTTTCTGAACTCACATTACTGAAACCATCAGAGGAGCATCGACAATGGCTTGTCCCGATCTTGCTGGCAAACGCATCCTGCTGACCCAGGCGGACGTCTTCATGGGACCCGTGCTGGGCGATGTGCTCAGACGCTGTGGTGCAGAGGTCCTTTGTAGTACCGCCACGCTGGTCGAACCGGACGCCGCCGACCACCTGATCGAGCAGAGCGGCGAGCTGGACGTGCTGGTGATCAATCTCGGCGTGCCCGCCCCGTCCACCGCCGCCGACAAGGTCGCCGACGAGGAATGGCAGCTGATGTTCGAGCGCATGGTTGATCCCCTGCAACGGCTGGTACGTGCGGCACTACCGGGCATGATCGAACGCCAGCGCGGCAGGATTCTGCTGATGGGCAGCGCCTCGGCCCTGCGCGGGATGAAGCGCGCCTCCAGCTACAGCGCGGCCAGGGGCGCGCAACTGGCCTACATACGGGCGGTGGGCGTCGAGGTGGCCAGACACAATATCCAGGTCAACGCCATTGCCCAGAACTTCGTCGATAACCCCACCTACTTCCCTGCCGAGATACAGGCCAACCCGGCGTTTCAGGATCGCCTGAAGCGGGAGGTACCCCTGGGGCGGCTGGTCTCGGCAGAAGAAGACGCGCAATTTGCCGCGTACCTGTGTAGCGACGCTGCCAGCTGCTTTGTCGGCCAGATATTCCCGGTGTGCGGCGGCTGGGCCGATTAAAGAGGAGAACCAGGTAACAGTCTGCAATCAAAGATCGGGGCTGACCACTAAAGCGTAATGAGATTCTGCTATTGTTTCCCATGACAAAACTCAGAATGGAATCCGATCATGCCGCCTCGTTCACTGCGTCTGGCCTGCCTGACTTCAGCGCTGGCCCTCACCTGTCCGCTTCAGTTGATGGCCCAGCCATACAGCCCTCCCCTGGCAGAGGCCATCGCGGCCGCCGGGAACTACCCCGGGTATCAGAACCGGCTCAGCGGCGCAGAGCTGCAGAACCTGCTCAATGCCGCCGGGCAATCGGATCAGGCCCTGCGCAGTGCCGCGCAGCCCCTGATCAGCCGCAGCCGCGAGTCTGGCCTGTCAGCCTATGTGGAGACCCTCGGGCTGGTCAGCGCCAGCCAGTCAGCCATGCTTGAACAGATGCTCACGGCACGTTATGGCGCGGGCGCCTCAAATGCGGCTACCCCGGCCTCGGCAGGATCTGCAACCAAGGGCGGCATTGGCCGCGGCTGGTGGCTGGGCGGCGCCGCTCTTGCAGGTGTTGCGGTGGCTGCAGGCGGCAGTGGCGGCGGAGGCGGTGGAGGCGGCAGCAGCGCACCGACAGAGGCACCCATCGTCGATGAGGATCCGGGGTTACCTACCCCTCCCGTTGAACCCGTGCCCGGCGAAGAACCTGCCCCGCCGCCGGGGGAACCGGAGCCGACGCCGGACTACGGGCCGGAACCCGGACCGGAAGATCCCACCGACAAGCAACTGCCGTTATCCTCCGAGCATGCCCTGACCAACGGCTACAATCTCACCTACGGTCATGTGGCCCACGACCGCGGCTTTACCGGAGCAGGCAGCCGCATTGCGATCATCGATAGCGGCGTACGCAGCACCCATACCGAACTGGCCGGGCAGATTGCCGGTCACTTTAACGTGCTGACCGGCGAAACCACCGCAGCAGCCGGTAGCGACAGCGGAAATCATGGCACCCATGTGGCCGGCATCCTTGCGGCCAGGCGCAACAATACCGGCACTGTGGGTTACGCCTATGGCGCCCAGCTGCTCAACGTTCGCTTCACCGACGCCAATGACGAAATTACCGCGACCGATCAGCAGTTGGCCAACGGCTTTGCCTGG
>JAESUC010000001.1 GCA_016763285.1 Pseudomonas sp. | reverse complement strand
CAGATCAATCAACGGGTTTTTCATGACGCGCTACATCTTCGTCACGGGTGGTGTTGTATCTTCTTTGGGCAAAGGCATTGCCTCTGCATCCCTGGCCGCCATCCTCGAGGCTCGGGGTCTGAAGGTCACGATGCTCAAGCTCGATCCCTATATCAACGTCGATCCGGGCACCATGAGCCCGTTCCAGCATGGGGAAGTGTTTGTCACCCATGATGGCGCCGAGACCGACCTGGACCTGGGCCATTACGAGCGTTTTGTGTCCGCGACCATGAGCCGCGCCAACAACTTCACCACCGGGCGGGTCTACGAGGAAGTACTGCGCAAGGAGCGCCGTGGCGATTACCTGGGCGCGACCATCCAGGTGATTCCGCACATTACCGACGAGATCAAGAGCCGGATCATCAAGGGTGCCGGCGATGCCGACATCGCGATGGTCGAAATTGGCGGTACCGTGGGTGACATCGAGTCCCAGCCGTTCCTCGAGGCCATTCGCCAGTTGCGCATCGAAGTGGGCGCCAAGCGTGCGATGCTCATGCACCTGACGCTGGTGCCCTACATTGCCACGGCCGGCGAGACCAAGACCAAGCCGACCCAGCACTCGGTCAAGGAGCTACGCTCCATCGGCCTGCAGCCAGATGTGCTGATCTGCCGTTCCGACCATCCGATCGACCTTTCTTCCAGACGCAAGATTGCGCTCTTCACCAACGTGGAAGAGCGCGCGGTTATCGGCCTGGAAGACGTCGATACCATCTACCGTATTCCTGCCGTGCTGCATGCCCAGGGCCTGGATGATTTTGTCATCGAGCGCTTCGGCATGCAGTGCGCGCCCGCCGATCTGTCCGAGTGGGATCGCGTGGTGGCCGGCAAGCTCTATCCCAACAAGGAAGTCACCATTGCCATGGTCGGCAAGTACATGGAGCTGCTGGAGGCCTACAAGTCGCTGATCGAAGCCTTGAGCCATGCCGGCATCCAGAGCCAGACCAAGGTCACCATGCGTTACATCGACTCCGAGGAGATCGAGTTCAAGGGGCTGGGTATCCTCGACGGTGTCGACGCCATTCTGGTTCCGGGTGGCTTCGGTCTGCGCGGAGTCGAGGGCAAGATCGCCGCCGTGCGCCATGCCCGCGAGAACAAGATCCCCTACCTGGGTATCTGCCTGGGCATGCAGGTGGCCGTTATCGAATATGCCCGCAGCATTCTGGGCTGGGCCGACGCCAATTCCACCGAATTCGACAAGACCAGTACCCACCCGGTGGTGGGCCTGATTACCGAATGGCAGAACGCCGCCGGTGACCGCCAGCTGCGCACCGAAGAGTCCGATCTGGGCGGCACCATGCGTCTTGGCGGCCAGGAATGCAGCCTGACACCCGGCTCTACCGCCCATGCCTGCTATGGCAAGGATGTGATCGTCGAGCGTCATCGCCACCGCTATGAGGTCAACAACAATCTGTTGCCAGAACTCGAAGCGGGCGGTCTGAAGGTCACCGGGCGATCCGTAGATGGTGCGCTGGTGGAAGTGATCGAGGTGGGTGATCATCCCTGGTTTGTCGCCTGCCAGTTCCACCCCGAGTTCACCTCGACGCCGCGTTACGGTCATCCGCTGTTCAGTGGCTTTATTCAGGCGGCACTGGCCCAGCACAAACTCAAGAGCTGAGGTATGCAGATGCAACACAAGACCATCCAGGTCGGCGGTATCGAGATTGCCAACGACAAGCCCTTCGTGCTGTTCGGCGGCATGAACGTGCTCGAATCACGCGACATGGCCATGCAGATCTGCGAGACCTATGTCAGCGTGACCGAGAAGCTGGGTATCCCCTATGTGTTCAAGGCCAGCTTCGACAAGGCCAACCGCTCCTCGATCAATTCCTATCGTGGTCCCGGGCTGGATGAAGGTCTGAAGATCTTCGAAGAGATCAAGCAGACCTTCAAGGTGCCGATTATCACCGACGTGCACGAGCCCCATCAGGCGGCTCCGGTGGCAGAGGTGTGCGACATCATCCAGTTACCGGCGTTCCTCTCTCGGCAAACCGACCTGGTGGTGGCCATGGCCAGAACCGGAGCGGTGATCAATATCAAGAAGGCGCAGTTCCTGGCACCACAGGAAATGCGTCACATCCTGACCAAATGCGAAGAAGCCGGTAACGATCAGCTGATTCTCTGCGAGCGCGGCTCCAGTTTTGGCTACAACAACCTGGTGGTCGACATGCTCGGTTTCGGCATCATGAAGCAATTCGGTTACCCGGTCTTCTTTGATGTGACCCACGCCCTGCAGATGCCAGGTGGGCGCAGCGATTCGGCCGGCGGCCGGCGTGCCCAGGTCACCGATCTGGCCAAGGCCGGCATGAGCCAGGGCCTCGGCGGGCTGTTTCTCGAAGCGCACCCGGATCCCGACAACGCCAAGTGCGATGGCCCCTGCGCCCTGCGGCTGGACCGGCTGGAGCCGTTCCTGACCCAGCTCAAGGCGCTGGACGATCTGGTAAAAGGGTTCCCGACGCTGGAAACCGCCTGATCACCTGAACCGAACTTACACATCAGTCTTTCAGTTAGATGGAGCAAGCAGCAACCATGGCAAAGATCATTGATATCAAGGGTCGTGAAGTTCTCGATTCACGCGGCAACCCCACTGTCGAAGCCGACGTTACCCTGGATGGTGGCGCGTTCGGCACCGCGTGTGCACCCTCGGGTGCTTCCACCGGTTCGCGCGAGGCGCTCGAGCTGCGTGATGGCGACAAGAGCCGCTACCTGGGCAAGGGCGTGCTCAAGGCCGTGGCCAATATCAATGGTCCGATCCGGGAATTGCTGGTGGGGCGCGATGCCACCGACCAGGCCGGTCTGGACCGTGCGATGATCGAGCTGGACGGTACCGAGAACAAGGCGACCCTGGGCGCCAACGCGATTCTCGCGGTCTCCCTGGCTGCAGCCAAGGCCGCGGCCCAGGCCAAGGGTGTGCCGCTGTACGCGCATATTGCCGACCTGAATGGCACCCCGGGTGAATATTCGATGCCGGTACCGATGATGAATATCATCAACGGTGGCGAGCATGCCGACAACAATGTGGATATCCAGGAGTTCATGGTCCAGCCGGTTGGCGCCAAGACCTTTGCCGATGCGCTGCGCATGGGTGCCGAGATATTCCATCACCTCAAGGCTGTGCTCAAGGCCCGTGGCCTGAGCACCTCTGTGGGTGACGAGGGCGGCTTTGCGCCGAACCTGGCGTCCAACGAAGACGCCCTGGCCGCGATTGCCGAAGCGGTCGCCAATGCCGGCTATACCCTGGGCGACGACGTGACCCTGGCCCTGGACTGCGCCTCCAGCGAATTCTACAAGGACGGCAAATACGATCTGGCCGGTGAAGGGCAGGTATTCGATGCCACCGGGTTTGCTGATTACCTCGCCGGTCTGACCGAACGCTTCCCGATCATATCGATCGAAGATGGCATGGACGAATCCGACTGGGCCGGCTGGAAGGTTCTTACCGAAAAGATTGGCGACAAGGTTCAGCTGGTCGGTGATGATCTGTTCGTGACCAATACCAAGATCCTCAAGCGCGGCATTGACGAGTCCATCGGCAACTCGATCCTGATCAAGTTCAACCAGATCGGCTCGCTGACCGAGACCCTGGAAGCCATCCAGATGGCCAAGGCCGCTGGCTTCACAGCGGTGATCTCCCATCGTTCCGGTGAAACCGAAGACAGCACGATCGCCGACCTGGCGGTAGGCACTTCGGCCGGCCAGATCAAGACGGGGTCACTGTGCCGTTCTGATCGCGTGTCCAAGTACAATCAGTTGCTGCGGATCGAAGAGCAGCTGCAGGGTAAGGCCAAGTACAACGGTCGTGCCGAGTTCCGTAGCTGAGTGATGCACGACATGGCCCCTATCGCAGTGCGATTCGCAGGCGTACAACCGCAGGCAGCCCCGTGGGGGATTGCCCTGCGCGTGCGGCCCTGTGAGGACGATTGCCTGTGAAATGGCTATGGGTAGTCGCGCTGCTGCTGCTTGCCGGGCTGCAATATCGTCTATGGATAGGCGAGGGCAGCCTGGCCCAGGTAGCCCAGCTCAAGCAGGAGATTGCCGAACAGGCGCGGATCAACGAGCAGCTGCTCGAGCGTAACCGTGTGCTGACAGCCGAGGTCAGGGAACTGAAGCAGGGCCTGGAAACGGTCGAGGAACGTGCCCGTCATGAACTGGGCATGATCCGGGAGGGCGAGACGCTTTTCCAGTTGAGCACTGATTGATGACTGGCCCGGTGTCCTACTGGGTAGTCATTCCCGCCGCAGGTATCGGCTCACGCATGCGAGCCGACCGTCCCAAGCAGTATTTGCCTCTGGGTGACCGCACCCTGATCGAACAGACCCTTGACTGCTTTCTCTGTCAGCCGGGTCTGAACGGTCTGGTGGTCTGTCTGGCTGCGGATGATCCTTGGTGGCCGGAGCTGGCCTGTGCCCAGGACAGTCGGATAGTCAGGGCAGACGGAGGGCAGGAACGTGCCGATTCCGTGCTGGCTGGTCTGCAGGCGTTGCTCGCTCGGGGCGCCGGCATGGCTGACTGGGTGCTGGTGCATGATGCCGCACGTCCCAACCTGACGCAGGAGGATTTGTACAAGCTGCTGGCTACCCTGGCCGACGATCCGGTGGGCGGCCTGCTCGCCGTGCCGGTGCGCGATACCCTCAAATGCGCCGACGCCCAAGGCAGGGTCGCTTCAACCCCGGACCGGTCCCGCTACTGGCAAGCCTATACCCCCCAGATGTTTCGCCTGGGCGCACTGCGTGATGCATTGACTCAGGCACTGGGCGCCGGGGCAGTCGTTACCGATGAGGCCTCGGCCATGGAATATGTCGGGTTGGCACCGCGACTGGTAGAAGGCCGCTCGGACAACATCAAGGTCACCCGTCCGGAAGACCTGCAATGGTTGTCGCGGCATTCAAAGCCGCACTGACCTGCTCCCTGTCCGCCTTGAGGCGGTGAGCACCTCTCCTTTTTCGCTTTGCGACGACTGACTGGTCAAGGGGCCATCCGCTCGTCTGCACCCTGCAAAATACCGTTGACCGCCATTCGCTCAGTGATATGCTGTACATATATACAGTATTTTTGGAGTGAAAATCATGGGTGCTGTCGTCGCTCTGGAAACCCTCTTGCAGCAACGTCAGGTCTGGAAAGGCCAGCCTACGGGTTTGCCCGATACAGTGCAGCCCACCGGGCATGTAGCCCTGGACGCTGCATTGCCGACAGGGGGCTGGCCGGATACGGCCTTGAGCGAAATATTGCATGCCCACGAGGGGCTGGGGGAGCTGCAACTGCTCTGGCCAACCCTGGCCCGGCTGAGCGCTGCCGGGGAACGTATCATGCTCGTTGCACCGCCATTCATTCCCTACGTCCCTGCCTGGCAATCGGCGGGCATCGATCAGCAACAGCTGAGCATGGTCAATGCTGCCGGTGAGCAGGCACTGTGGGCGGCCGAGCAGTGCCTGCGATCAGGTTGTTTCGCAGCGGTACTATGCTGGCCGCAGCGTGCCGGTGATCGCGCCTTGCGGCGCATCCAGGTGGCCGCCGAAACAGGGCAGACCCTGGCTTTTGCGTTCCGCTCCCTGGCCGAGGCGAGCAATCCCTCTCCGGCTGCCCTGCGGCTGGTCATCGATGGTCTGCCCGGCCAGGTGCGCATTCTCAAATGTCGTGGCGGTCGGCCGTCTTCTTCCCCCATTCAGTTTTTGCGCGGACGCTGAGCCATGCGCTGGGCTTGCATACTCTTTCCGCAGTTGGCCATGGACGGCGTCCTGCGTGCCAGTGAGAATCCTGAAGCGCCTCTCGCGCTGATAACCGGCCCTTCCCAGCGCCGGGTGGTGCAGGCGATCACACCCGCTGCCAGAGACCTGGGCCTGCGACCGGGCATGACGCTGACAGCAGCCAAGGCGCTGGCCGATGGCTTTGCCATGGCCGAGTACGATGAGCAGCAGATCCAGCGCTGGCACAGGCTGCTCGCGGC
The DNA here is from genome assembly GCA_016763285.1 of Pseudomonas sp. Taxonomy (GTDB): domain Bacteria; phylum Pseudomonadota; class Gammaproteobacteria; order Pseudomonadales; family Pseudomonadaceae; genus Halopseudomonas. The sequence goes on along the minus strand of JAESUC010000001.1, from coordinate 5,489 downwards.
CTGGGCCTATCGGTTCAGCTCCCATGTCAGTCTGCATTACCCGCGGGCATTGCTGCTGGAGGTGCAGTCGAGCATGGCGCTGTTTGGCCCCTGGCCTGCCTTCGAACGCCGGTTGCGGAGCGAGCTCGAGTCCATGGGCTTCCGCCATCGCATAGCCCTGGCACCCAACCCGGCTGCGGCACGTATCCTGGCGAACAGTCATGACGGGATAGCTGTAGCTGACCGGGAAGCACTGCAGCAGGCGCTCGGCAGAATGTCCGTGCACCGGCTGGGATGGGCTGCCGAGAGCGCAACAGCCCTGTCGCGCATGGGGCTGCGGCATGTGCATCAGGTTCTGGCGCTGCCCCGGGCAACGCTGGCACGTCGCTTTCCCGAGGAGGTCATGCGGCATCTGGACACACTGCTCGGCAGCCGTGCCCTGGTCCTGGACTGCTACGCGCCACCGGATGTTTTCGACGTCCGCCTGGAACTGAATTACGACGTGGAATCCAACCAGGCCCTGTTTTTCCCCCTCAAGCGTCTGGTGTCGGATCTGGCTGCCTTCCTCGCCGGTCGCGACAGTGGGGTGCAGCGTTTCACCGTGCACCTGGAGCATCGCGGCCAGGATGATACGCTCTTGCCGGTGGGGCTGCTGGCTGCCGAGCGGGATGCCGAGATGCTGTTCGAACTGACCCGCGGGCGCCTTGAGCCAGTGCAATTGCCAGCGCCGGTTCAGGCGGTGCGTCTGGTGGCTCGGGATCTGCCCCGCTTTGTGCCCCAGAGTGCCCCCCTGTTTGAAGCACGACCCCAGCAGACTCTGCCCTGGGAGCAGCTACGCGAAAGATTACGGGCCCGTCTGGGGGATGAATCCGTCCTTGAATTGGGCAGTTACCCTGATCATAGGCCAGAGCATGCCTGGCGCCATGGCGCCGCAAGTACGCTTCAGTCCCAGCAGCCAGCACCGCCCAGGCCAGGCTGGCTGATGCCGGAGCCGACCAGGCTGTCGGTAGCGCCATCAGCCATTCTCGCCGGGCCCGAGCGCATCGAATCGGGCTGGTGGGACGGGGCTGACATTCGTCGGGATTATTTTCTGGTGCAGACCGATCAGGGGCAGTTGGCCTGGGTATTCCGGCCGGTCGGTGAATCCGGTCCGTTCTGGCTGCACGGCTGGTTTGCCTGATGCAATATGCCGAGTTGCATTGTCTGTCCAATTTCTCCTTTCAGCGTGGCGCCTCCAGTGCAGCGGAGTTGTTCGAGCGGGCTGCCCATCATGGTTACCGGGCGCTGGCCATTACCGATGAATGCACCATGGCCGGTATCGTGCGGGCCTGGCAGGCAGCGCAGGAAACCCGGATTCAACTGATCGTCGGCTGTGAAATGCAGATCGAATCGGGCCCCAAGGTGGTGCTGCTGGCGGAGAGTCTGGCCGGATACCAGACACTGTGCGGCCTGATTACCAGCGCACGACGGCGCGCTGCCAAGGGCGAGTATTCTTTGCTGCACGAGGATTTCGCGCAATCGCTGGACGGTCTCCTCGCGCTTTGGGTACCCCAGAGTGAGCCCGACATGGCGCAGGGTTACTGGCTCAGGGAGCGCTTTGGCGAGTGTCTCTGGCTGGCTGTCGAGCTGCATTGTGGTCCGGACGATAGAGCCCGGTTGCAGCTATTGCTGCGCTGTGCCCGGGAGCTGGGCATTCGCCCGGTGGCCGCCGGTGACGTGCACATGCATGCCAGGGGGCGGCGGGCCTTGCAGGATACGATGACGGCGATCAGGCATCACTGCACGGTGGCCGAGGCCGGACTGCGTCTGTATCCCAATGGCGAGCGGCACCTGCGTAATCCTCAGCTGCTGACGCAGACCTATCCTGCAGAGCTGCTGGCAGAAACCCTGGCAATTGCCCAGCGCTGTCATTTCGACCTGGGGCAACTGCGCTACCAGTACCCCCGTGAGCTGGTCCCTGAAGGCTATTCGGCCAGCGCCTGGCTGCGACAGTTGACCGAGGAGGGGATCGCCTGGCGCTGGCCTCAGGGCATAACCCCCAAGGTGCGAGAGCAGATCGACAGGGAGCTCGAGCTGATCGCCGAGCTGCAGTATGAAAGCTATTTTCTGACCGTGCATGACATTGTCCGTTTTGCCCGCAGCCGCCACATCCTCTGTCAGGGGCGCGGCTCGGCCGCCAATTCGGCTGTGTGCTTTGCCCTGGGCGTTACCGAAATTGATCCGTCGCGGATGAATATGCTGTTCGAGCGGTTTCTTTCCCGTGAACGCAACGAGCCACCGGATATCGATGTGGATTTCGAGCATGATCGCCGCGAGGAGGTCATCCAGTATGTCTTCCGCCGATATGGCCGCCATCGCGCTGCCCTGACTGCAGTCGCCAGCTCCTATCGCAGCGCCGGCGCTCTGCGGGATGTGGCCAGGGTGCTGGGCTTGCCACCCGACCAGGTCACCGCCCTGGCCGAGTGTTGCGGTCGCTGGAGCAGCAAGGTGCCGACGCCAGAACGCCTGCGTGAAGCCGGTTTCGATCCGGATAATCCCATTGTGCACCGAGTGTTGACCCTGACCGAGCAACTGATCGGCTTCCCTCGGCACCTGTCGCAACACCCTGGCGGCTTCGTCATTTCCGAGCACCCCCTGCAGACGCTGGTGCCGGTAGAGAACGCTGCCATGGATGATCGCACCATCATTCAGTGGGACAAGGATGATCTCGACATGGTCGGCCTGCTCAAGGTCGATATATTGGCCCTGGGCATGCTCAGTGCGCTGCGGCGCAGTTTTGATCTGTTGCGTGAATACCGCCAACGGGATCTGACCCTGGCCACGATACCTGCCGAGGATGCAGCTACCTACGACATGCTCGGGCGCGCCGATACGGTAGGCGTGTTCCAGATCGAGTCCCGCGCGCAGATGGCCATGCTGCCCAGACTCAAACCCAGAACCTTCTATGATCTGGTCATCGAGGTAGCTATTGTGCGTCCCGGACCCATTCAGGGGGATATGGTCCATCCCTACCTGCGCCGGCGCAACGGGGAGGAGGAGGTGGTCTATCCCTCGGAAGCGCTCAAGGACGTGTTCGAGCGAACCCTGGGCGTACCCCTGTTCCAGGAGCAGGTCATGGAAATGGCGATTGTCGCGGCGGGGTATTCGGCAGGGGAGGCTGACCAGTTGCGCCGCTCGATGGCCGCATGGAAACGCCGAGGCGGGCTGGAGCCTCATCAGGAAAGACTGGCCAAGGGCATGCTGGAACGCGGCTATACAGCCGAGTTTGCCGCGCAGATTTTCGAGCAGATCAAGGGCTTCGGCAGTTATGGTTTCCCGGAATCCCATGCGGCCAGTTTCGCCCTGTTGACCTATGCCAGCAGCTGGCTCAAATGCAACGAGCCTGCAGCCTTTGCCTGTGCCCTGATCAACAGCTGGCCGATGGGTTTCTACAGTCCTGACCAGATCCTGCAGGATGCACGCCGGCACCGGATTGAGATTTTTCCGGTCGATGTGCTGTGCAGTCATTGGGATTGTACCCTTGAAGCCGTCCCCGGCCGCGAGGCAGAGGAGCAACCGGGTATTCGACTGGGGTTGCGCATGGTTCGCGGTCTGCATGAAGAAGCCGGCAGGCGTATTGTCCAGGTCAGGGAGTCAGCCCCCTTCAGGGATGCGAGCGATCTCAGTGTGCGCGCGGGACTGAATCAGCGCGACTGCGCATTGCTGGCCGATGCCGGAGCCCTGCAGGCGCTGAGCGGGGATCGCCATCAGGCGCGTTGGGCCGTCGCTGGCGTGGAATCGCAAATGCCGCTGTTCACAGGGCAACCCGCCGAGCAGGAGGAAGCGGTTTGCCTGCCATCACCGACAGTGGCCGAGAATCTGTTTGCCGACTATGCTGCCGTCGGCACCACCCTGGGCCCGCATCCCTTGTCCCTGCTTCGCGAGGAGCTGAGTCGTCGTCGATGCCGCAGTTCACGTGACCTGCTGTGGGCCGAAAGCAGCAGGCCCATATCCGTCGCCGGGCTGGTCACCGGACGACAACGGCCAGGTACGGCAAATGGAGTCACCTTCGTTACCCTGGAAGACGAGTTCGGCATGATGAATGTCATCGTCTGGCAGGATCTGGGGGAGCGGCAACGCAAGGAGCTGGTAGGCTCGCAACTGCTACGGGTGGATGGTCGATTCGAATCCGAGAAGGGCGTCCGGCATATTATTGCCGGACGCTTGCAGGACATCAGTGACCTGCTCTCCGGTCTGGATGTGCGCAGCCGCGACTTTCACTAGCCACTGAGCACATCCGCGCCTCACAGGCTGTAATGCCGCAGCTCCCGGGCGATCAACAGGCGCTGGATCTCGCTGGTGCCTTCGTAAATCTGGGTAATGCGTGCGTCGCGGTAGAGTCTTTCCACCGGATAATCGTCCAGGTAGCCGTAGCCACCGTGGATCTGGATGGCCTTCGAACACACCTCTTCGGCCATTTCGCTGGCGTACAGTTTGGCCTGGGAGGCCTCCGACAGGCATGGCTGCCCGGCGCTACGCAAACGTGCGGCATGCAATATCAACAGCCGGGTGGCATTGAGCTTCATGTGCATGTCGGCCAGCATATTGGCAATACTCTGATGCTCGGTCAGCGCCTGGCCAAACTGGGTGCGCTCCCGGGCATAGACCAGAGCGGCCTCGAAGGCTGCGCGGGCAATCCCCAGCGCCTGGGCGGCAATGCCGATACGCCCGCCCTCCAGGTTCGACAGCGCAATGGACAGGCCCTTGCCCCGCACACCCAGCAGACTGCTTTCAGGCAGTCGGCAATTGTCCAGGGTGATCGCGCAGGTATCCGAGCCACGAATACCCAGCTTGTGCTCCATGCGTTCGACGCGAAAGCCCGGATTGTCCGTGGGCACCAGAAAGGCCGAGAGTCCCTTCTTGCCGAGCTCCGGATCGGTCACGGCAAACACCACGGCGAGGCTTGCCCGTTTGCCGTTGGTGACAAACTGCTTGGCACCGTTGATGACCCATTCGCCATCTTCCAGCACCGCCCGGGTGCGCAGGTTGTGCGCTTCCGAACCGGCATGCGGCTCGGTCAGACAGAAGCAGCCGATTGCCTGGCCGGTTGCCAGCTTCCGTAGCCAGGTCTGCTGTTGCTCGGCTGAGCCGTAATTGAGCACGGGCCCGCAACCGACCGAGTTGTGTACGCTCATCAGCGCACCCGTGGCACCACAGCCTGCGGATATCTCTTCCACCGCCAGGGCATAGGCACTGTAGTCGGTGAAGCTGCCGCCCTGGTCCTCGGGCACGACCATACCGAGCAGCCCGAGCTCGCCCATGTGGCGCACCACCGCGTCATCAATCCAGCCCTGCTGATCAAATCCTGCGGCCCGGGGTGCCAGCTCGGCGCGCGCAAAATCCCGCGCCATATCCCGCACCATCCGCTGCTCCTCGGTGAACTCCAGATCGTTCATTTACAGCCCCTTGAAGAATGCATTGACCCGGCTCGGGTCGAGTTGCGAAATGGAGGGCGGACTCCATCGCGGGTT
>JAESUC010000006.1 GCA_016763285.1 Pseudomonas sp. | reverse complement strand
ATTAAGAGCGATAGCGCGTGACGATCTGGGGAAAGGTGCGAGCCGCCGCCTGCGTCGTAACGCCGATATGGTACCGGCAATCATCTATGGTGGTTCCAAGGCCCCCCAGAGCGTTTCCCTGGAAGCCCGTGAGCTGAAAAAGGCTTTGGAAAACGAAGCGTTCTTCTCCCACGTCATCAAGGTCGATGTCGATGGCAAGAACAACAACGTGTTGATCAAAGCCCTCCAGCGTCATCCGGCAAAGGGTCACGTCATGCACGTCGACCTGCTGCGCGTGATCGCAGGCCATGAAGTAACCGTTCTGGTGCCGCTGCACTTCATCAACGAGAAGAGCTGCGCAGGCGTCAAACAGGGTGGTGGCATCATCTCCCACACCATGACCGAAGTCGAAGTTCACTGCCTGCCGAAAGATCTGCCCGAGTTTATCGAAGTGGATATGGCGGAAGTCGAGCTCAACGGCATCGTTCACCTGACAGATCTGAAACTGCCCAAGGGTGTGAGCCTTACCGCTCTGGCCCAGGGTGCAGACCACGACCTGCCAGTGGCCAACGTTCATGCTCCTCGTGTAGCTGTTGAAGACGAAGCTGACGCAGAAGCACCGAAAGATGCTGGCGAGGAATCAGCGGAGTAATTACCCGCTGAGACCCATAAGGGGCGCCCCGTTGTGACGCAGGGAATCAAGTTGATCGTCGGTCTGGGCAATCCCGGACCTGAATATGAACTGACCCGCCACAACGCCGGCGCCCTTTTTGTTGCCCGTCTGGCCGACAAGCACAATGTGCAGCTGCGCCAGGAGAGCAAGTTCTACGGCCTCACCGGCCGCCTGACCCTCGATGGGCAGGATGTGCGTCTATTGATCCCCACCACCTTCATGAACCGCAGTGGTCAGGCTGTTGCCGCACTGGCGGGGTTCTACCGTATCGAGCCGCAGGAGATACTGGTAGCCCATGATGAACTCGACCTGCCCCCGGGCGTGGTCAAGTGCAAACAGGGCGGCGGTACCGGCGGACATAACGGCCTTAAAGACATACTTGCCCGCATGGGCAATCAGAATACTTTCTACCGCCTGCGCCTGGGCATCGGCCACCCCGGTCACAGTTCGCAGGTCACCGGCTTTGTACTGGGCCGAGCGCCCAGGGCCGAACAGGAGGCACTGGAAGCTTGCGTAGATGAAGCCATCCGCGAGTTACCGGGCATGATCACCGGCGACTGGACCAAGGTCATGCAGCGCCTGCACAGTTTCAAAGTCTGATTCATCTATTCGCCGCCCAGCGGCAGAGGACACCAGTATGGGATTCAATTGCGGTATTGTCGGTCTGCCCAACGTCGGCAAATCCACGCTGTTCAATGCGCTGACCAAATCGGGCATTGCAGCGGAAAACTTTCCGTTCTGCACCATCGAGCCCAACAGCGGTATCGTGCCGATGCCCGATCCGCGCCTGGACGCCCTGGAAGCCATCGTCAAGCCGCAGAAGACCATACCCACCACCATGGAGTTCGTCGACATTGCCGGGCTCGTGGCGGGCGCCTCCAAGGGCGAGGGCCTGGGTAACAAATTCCTGGCCAACATCCGGGAAACCGATGCGATCGCCCACGTGGTGCGCTGCTTCGAAGACGAGAACGTGATTCACGTGTCCAACAGCGTCGACCCCAAGCGCGACATCGAGATCATCGATCTGGAGCTGATCTTTGCCGACCTGGACAGCTGCGAGAAGCAGCTCTACAAGGTCACCCGCAACGCCAAGGGCGGTGACAAGGACGCAGTCGCACAGAAAGCGCTGCTGGAAAAACTCATTCCGCACTTCAGCGAGGGCAAACCGGCCCGCTCCCTGCTCAAGAGCCTGAGCCCGGAAGAAAAGCAACTGGCCAAGAGCTTCCACCTGCTGACCAGCAAGCCGGTGATGTACATCGCCAACGTCGCCGAAGACGGCTTCGAGAACAATCCGCACCTGGATGTGGTCAACGCCATCGCCGCCGAGGAAGGTGCGCTGGTGGTGCCGGTCTGCAACAAGATCGAAGCCGAGATTGCCGAACTCGACGATGGCGAAGAAAAGGAAATGTTCCTCGAGTCCCTGGGGCTCGAAGAGCCGGGCCTGAACCGGGTAATTCGTGCCGGTTACAGCCTGCTGGACCTGCAGACCTACTTCACCGCGGGCGTCAAGGAAGTGCGTGCCTGGACCGTCAAGGTCGGCGCTACCGCGCCCCAGGCCGCAGCAGCAATTCACACCGATTTCGAGAAAGGTTTCATCCGCGCCGAAGTCATCGCCTATGACGACTTCATCAAGTACAACGGCGAAGCGGGTGCCAAGGAAGCCGGCAAGTGGCGCCTGGAAGGCAAGGAATACATCGTCAAGGACGGTGACGTGATGCATTTCCGTTTCAACGTCTGACACGCCGTTTCGCTCTACCGATCCCCCGCCTGCCGCAGCAGCCGGGGGATTTTTATTGCCCCCGACGCTTGCATCGCTCAACGGTTTTCAGCTATTTCGGAACTTACTGCCCGGTATAACGACAGAAAAGGAAGCAATGCCGGGCGCAGCCGCGGCTTCGAGTATCTACCCAAGGAGAGTCGAAACAATGCAGTGGAATGCTTTCATCGAGCAGCAGACACTGATCAACCTGGCCATCGTCACCGGCACCTCGTTGATCCTGTACCTGGTGCTGGCCAGTGCACTGAGACTGATCAGCAACCGCTTTGCTGCCAAGGCCAGCCGCTCCAGTACCCGGGTCTATCATTTTGCGGCGCAGATGCTCAAGCACACCAGTCGCATCCTGATTCTCGCCTTCTCGATCCTCATGGCGCTGAAACTGGTGGATCTGGGGCCACGCTGGCAAAGCACCATGGAGCATGGCTGGTTCATTGCATTGGCATTCCAGGTCGCGCTCTGGCTGGACATGGGCGTGCGCATGTGGACCGAGAGTCTCACGCGCGATGGCAAGACTCGCAACCCGGTCACGACCACCCTTTTCGGCATCATGATCCGGATCCTCATCTGGACCATGATGCTGTTGTCAATCCTCGCCAACCTGGGCGTGAACATCACCGCCATGGTGGCCAGCCTGGGGGTGGGCGGTATCGCCATCGCCCTCGCCGTGCAGACACTGCTGAGCGATATCTTTGCTTCCATGTCGATCGGTATCGACAAACCCTTCGAGATCGGTGATTTCGTGGTGTTTGACGATGTGGCCGGGAATATCGAGCACATAGGGCTCAAGACTACCCGTATTCGCAGTCTCAGCGGCGAGCAGATCGTCTGCGGCAACTCCCAGCTGTTGTCACGGGTACTGCACAACTACAAACGCATGAATACCCGCCGGATCGTGTTCAAGTTCGGCATCAGTTACGACACACCCACTGCCAAGGTGGCGGAGGTGTCGGCCATGGTGCAGCGCGTGATCGATCAGGTTGAAAAGACCAACTTCGACCGCGCCCATTTCCTGTCATTCTCCGAAAGCCAGCTGACGTTCGAAGTGGTGCATATCGTGCAGACCTCCGATTACAACCAGTACATGGATATCCAGCAGGAAATCAACCTGGGCCTGCTTGAGGGTATGCGCGAGCTGGATGTGCGTTTCGCCTTTCCCCGTCGCAGCGTTGAATTCGCTGGCGGAGAACTGCCGGAGATTGCTGTCGCCGGGGTTCCCGCCAGGGCAACCGAGCGAAACGATGCCGATACATTCGGCAACTAGAGTCCGCAACCCCTTGCTGGCACTGTCGACAGCCCATGCCATACTCATGGACGTCGCTATCAGGTGCCACAACAGCCCATGTCCAAACGCAACAGGTCTATGCTCGTCGGCGTGCTCTCGGCCGTCTTTCTCTATTGCCTGGCGGGCTTCCTGGTCCTCCCGGGGGTGGCGCTGCATCTGACGAACCAGCAGCTGGAACAGCGCCTGAATGTGCCCGCACGCCTGCAGGGGCTGGAGTTCAACCCGTTCAGTTTCCAGCTGACTCTGCACCGCCTGGATATCGGTCCTGCGGAAGATCCACTGGTTCACATGCGACGCCTGGATGCCGATTTCCAGCTCAGCACGCTCTGGAGCGACGCCCTGGAGCTCGACAGCCTGCGCATCGAGCGGGTCACTGTAGCGGCGACCCTGCAGGCATCCGGCACCCTCGACCTGAGCCAGCTACTCAAGGTGCCGGCCGCCCAGCCTGAGCCGGACGAAAAAGCCGCCGCCCCTTTTCCGGTACGTATTGCTCACCTGCAGGTGAGCAACAGCCGGCTGCTATTCAAGGACAACCAGCCCACTACCCCGGTACGCGTGGACCTGGACCAGATCCAGCTTGATGCCCGGCACGTGAGCACCCTGCCGGATGAGCACAGCGAGCTGAGCCTGCAGGCGCAAGGCCCGGCAGGTGCAAGCCTGATGTTTCAGGGAACGCTGGGCATCACGCCCCTGACATCGAGCGGAACGCTGCAGCTGGCTGACCTGCCCCTGGCGCCCTTCTGGCCCTATGTACGCGATCAGGTCCCGTTGGAGCTGCAGCAAGGTTCACTGGATGCACACGCCGCCTTCGAGCTGAATCTGGCAGAGGGCGCCGACCTGACGCTGAGCAACAGCGGGGCCACGCTCTCTTCATTCAGCCTGAAATCACCTGCGGGGGCTCCCCTGGCTCAGGCCGCACGCCTGCACCTGGAGGATCTGTCCCTCGATCTGCGCAAACGCTCGCTGCGCCTCGGCGTGGTCCGAGGCAACGGGCTGGAGGCCTGGGTCGAGCGAACAGAGGATGGTCAGTTGAACTGGCAGACCCTGCTCACTGGCGCCGCGCAGACCGATCAGGCAGCATCACCGGATGCAAGCTGGCGAGTGCGCCTGGCGGACCTGCAGCTTCGCGACAACCAGGTTCATCTGCTTGACCGTCAGCCACAAAGGTCCACCGCCCTGACTCTCGGCGCGCTCGATCTGGACCTGAGCGGGCTGGATACCGCCGGCAATACACCCTTTCGCCTGAGAATCGACACGCAGCTCAACGGTACCGGTCATCTGCGCGCCGCAGGGCAAGCGCAGCTGACGCCGCCGAGTCTGGACCTGGAAGTCGACGCCAGCGGGGTCGATCTGCAGCTGGCCCAGGCCTATCTTGATCCCTTCGTGCGCATGGACATTCGCAGCGGTCTGCTCAGCACCTCCGCCCAGGTCAGACTGCAGAAGCTCGACCCGTTGGAGCTGCACCTGGAGGCAAAGGCCGCCATAGCGGATCTGCATATTGTCGACTCGCTGGAAAAACGCGACCTGCTGCGCTGGGAATCGCTCGCGCTGTCAGGCATCACCTATCACGACGGCAGCCTGGCGATCGACCAGGCCGCGCTTCTTAAGCCCTATGCGCGCCTCATCATCAATCAGGATCTGTCTACCAACCTGGGCGAGCTGATAATCGACCGGCCTAGCGGAACCGAGCCTGCGGACCGCCCCGGGCTCGCCGTGCGTATCGGCGCGATCGACCTGGAGCAGGGCTCGCTGAACTTTGCCGATTTCAGTCTGCTTCCCAACGTCGCAGTGACCCTGGAGGAACTGACCGGTCGTGTGGGTACCCTGGACAATCGAAGCACCACCCCGGCCGAAATCAACCTCAGCGGCCAGGTGGACCGCTATGCCCCGGTCAAGGTAACCGGCACCCTGACGCCCTTCGACCCGCTCAATAGCCTGGACGTCGAGGCCAGCTTCCGGGATATCGAACTCACCACGTTAAGCCCCTATGCGCGCAAGTTCGCCGGCTACCGGATCCGCAAGGGCCGGCTTGACCTGGATCTGCACTATCAGATTACCCAGGGTGAGCTTCAGGCAGAAAACAAGGTACTGCTACGCGACCTGCAACTGGGCGAACGCGTCGAGAGCCCGGACGCCGTGAATCTGCCCGTCCGGCTGGCCATCGCGTTGCTCAAGGATAGCCGGGGCAACATCGACATCACCCTCCCGGTCAGGGGCGATCTGAACAATCCCGACATCAACGTCATGCCGCTCATCTGGCAAGCCCTCGGCAACCTGCTGACCCGCGCGGCTACCGCGCCATTCCGATTCATCGGTAACCTTCTCGGCGATAACGATGTCGACCTCAGCCAGGTTCTGTTCGACGCCGGCAGCGCCGAGCTCGATGGTCCGGCCAGGCAACAACTCGACGCTCTGGCCAGCGCGTTGCAGCAACGGCCGGCGCTACGCCTGGAAGTTGAAGGCACGAGCGATCCGGCCACCGAGGGACTGCTGGTCGCTCAGCAGCGCCTAGAACGGGAGCTGAAGCGGCGCACGGACCGGTTGCTGGAGGGGACCGAAGACGCTACAGAGACCGGGGATGGCCTTTCCGCCGGCAGGATGACCGAACTGCTGGAGACCATCTACCTCGAGCGATTGAAACAGGACGTGCCCGGCGAATGGGCCACGCTGGAACCTGAAACCCGGCATGCGCGCCTGCGAGAGGCCATCACCGCCACCTGGAATGGCAACGAGGCATTGCTCAGACGCCTGGCCCAGGAACGCAATCAGAGCATCAAGGCCTACCTGGTCGATAACACCGGCCTGCCCGCCCAACGGGTGCAGTTACTGGATGCAGGGATCGAGGCCGTCGCAGTGAACGGACAGGTGCCCACTACCCTGCACCTGGGCGTCGAATAACGGTTCGACAGGGCCAGCGGCTGGAAAGTTAACCGGTTGATAAGACAGACAAATAAATCGCGCAGAGTGCTTGACTTTAAGTCCGCGCAACTGAATAATGCGCAGCCTCGGATGGCTACATAGCTCAGTTGGTTAGAGCACAGCATTCATAATGCTGGGGTCCCTGGTTCAAGTCCAGGTGTAGCCACCAACGATTTCAAAGGGTTAGCTTCGGCTAGCCCTTTTTTTATTTCCGCAGTAGCCCAAAAATAGCCCAAGCCTAGCCTAGACACAATTTAACTGTGCCAGGGGAGATAGGCTGAGCGCGCTTGCAAGGTGCTCAGGAGACAGCTGCGAGTAACGCATCGTCATCTTCATATCGCTATGGATTACGAAGAAGCAAATAGAACTTGACCAATCAAAGCGCGGGATAGCGATCACAGAAGAAGTAGGTAGGCACTGGTTTGCCCGCAACTACAAGGAAAAGTTGAAATGAGAGCAGAACGGGGCGACACCCCATTGAGGGAGAGAAAGAAAATAATTTTCGAATGATTATGAGCATGGCTTATTTGACAAATCATTTTTGAGCGAAGTGTATTTCGCAAATAGCTGAGCAGCCAAGTAAGAAAGGAGCTCTGATTATCCGGCGTAATCAAAACCATATGTAACTGTCATTGAGAAACAAAGCCAAAACGGATGCCTATACGGTAACCTTGGCTCTATGGAGGGAGGGGGGGAGAAGAGCGAGACAACAAATAAGGCATTTTTACGGCACAAATAAGAATGATGCAAAAATGTAGCATAAGCAGCTCAGATTCTGAGCTAGCAAAAATACGAATCGACGCGCTTCAGTTTATAAAATCATTTTAAGAGCGAGGAGTCCAACGCTTACCGTTTTCTATAATTTTCTTCACTAGCGCACACACAGTTGTCGATGGCGCCCCGAGAGGAACACCCTCAAGTTCTCTCTGGACAAGCAAGGCTTCAGCACGAGAAATCGCAGAATCAACCTGATCTTTTATCTGGTCAAAATCTACAATAGCACCATATTGATGATCATAATTTGGCATCAATCCAGAGAGATATTTCTGTAAAGCATGCCGATCTGACTGCGAGCCGTAACTCTCGATGTGCAAGACTGGCCACAACTCGAAACACGGATTGGAGAATGCCACATCCACTTTATGGTCTCTAGCCATCTGAAGTGCCTCATCTACACGTGGGTGCTCATCACGATCAAACACAGCCCAAACTCTAAAACAGCAATCATAACTGTCTTTAGACCTTCGCCGTTCTGCGAGCAAAGTTGCCTTTAACTCAGCTGCCTTAGAAACCAAGGTCATTGGAGCACCTGCGGCAGGAATAGGTCTTATGATAACCAAACCGGATCCGTAAGCCTGAGCACAGCTGGTGAAATACTGAGGCTCTGTATTCTGTCCCTCACAAACTATGTAAATCTCCACTTTTGGATCTATCTTGGGAGTAACACCTTTAACAGAAGGTGCAGCAGGTATGCTGCGGCCGCGAGCCATCAGCGTGGGCCCTCAGAAGCAACATTTAAGTCAGAAACCTTTATCAAATCCTCTCGATAAAGTTTGAAGAGAGGAACAGCTCCGAACCTTCCCTGCATATATCCCTTTTCAAAATTATCCCCACTTCTAATTTTTATTTCTGCTAAAGAATAGAACGAGCTTGAGCCATCATCAGATTTTTCAACAAACCAAACTTGATCACGCCGCAATAAATCGGTGCCTAGAATACTAGAGTCGTGTGTCGAAAAAACAAGCTGAGCACCATTAGGATTAGTTTCTTTTGAGGAGAAAACTCTTACAAGCTCAAGAGACACTAAAGGATGGAGAGTCATGTTTAACTCATCAATTAAAAGCACTCCACCAATAGCCAAACTATTAAGCATAGGTCCAAGCAATTGCAAAAGCGAAAGAGTACCAGAACTCTCATCAGCAAGCTTTACAGGATATTTAGAGCCACCAAAGCCTGTATGATAAAACTCCACATTGGCTTGATCTTTCTCACCGGTAAGAGAGAATTTGTTATCAGCTAAATGCTTGGACAAGACTTTTTCAAACTCCCCCAGAAGGACCCTCGTTCTTTCTTCGATAGGGATTCTAGAGAAATCTATACCTGAGATTCCAATGTCTGCAGCCTTTAAAAAGGTAACCGCACGCTCCCGCCTATCAGAATCCTCACCGAAATAAGCATATATTTGCGATGCAATAGCTTCTGGCGTCTCTGGTGAAGATAGGCGCAAAGAGATCTTTTCCAAAAAATACTCGTATATCTGAGAAATAAGCGGATGCGAGTTTTGGGCAGCAGAAGAGAGAAACAAAACACTTGGCCGAGTCAACTTAGATATTTGCTTATTCTCACCCTTAAGCCCTTTACCAAAATAGTATTCTGGATTCTGAGCCGAATCTCGGTGAAAAAGAATCGACCTCACTTGCCTAGAAGAGTTTAAATTAAATGAATACAACCATTCAGCAACTACTTTCTCACCATCCAAAGAAAAACCATAATGATATCGTGTGTCGTCAATTACGAAATCCGAATCATACGTTGATGGTAAGTGTTTTGAGTCATTATCTAGAGCAAAAGGATGATAAGGAGTTCCGACCCTTGAGGCAGATCTAGAATGAGATCTTAAAATCGCAGCTACATAAAAATTAAACGCCTTAAGGATAGTGGATTTACCTGCAGCGTTAGAGCCGTATATAGCTATGACAGGAAGAACATTTAAATGCTTAGCAGATTCAGAATTCGCACTTGTAGTGAGCAGCCCCTCACCTCGATCCTTTAGCGAGGACGCTGTAAGGATTAGCTCTTGATAATCTCGGATAGATCGGTGGTTAGAAACACCAAACCTAAGAAGCATCTTGATCACCCCTGTAAGACGAAATATTGGTCATTTTTAGCATATCCAGGGCTAGAAAGCCACAAAGCTGGTTTTCATACAGTACTTATCAAGGGATTGGGCTGCTAAGCGTATGGCATCTAGAAAACGTGGCGACGCAAATGCCGTATTCATAAAAAGACAAAAAAAGCTGGGAAGCATGCACGAGCGTGGGTCGTTGTGGGCTTGGATTGACAAAGAAAATGAATCCGTAGACATGAGGCATAGTGTGGAGAACCTCACCCCATTCATAATGCTGGGGTCCTTGGTTCAAGTCCAGGTGTAGCCACCAACGATTTCAAAGGGTTAGCTTCGGCTAGCCCTTTTTTTATGCGCCAGGGAAAGACTACAGGCGACTGAGCAGCTCCTGCTCGACCACGCGGGTCGTCTCGCCCTCCAGCTGCGTGATGGTCACCTCTGTCAGCAACCCCTCCACTGCGCGTTCCAGCCGGTCCGCCTGCTCGCCATATTGCCAATGATAGCGTAACAGCAAGGCCGCACTGAGTACCGCTGCCAAGGGATTGGCCTTGCCGCTGCCGGCAATATCGGGGGCGCTGCCATGCACCGGCTCTGCCAGAGCGATGCCCTGCCCCCAGTTGAGCGAGGGTGCCATGCCCAGACCGCCGGACCAGTGACTCGCCAGATCCGAGAGAATATCGCCGAACAGATTGGTGGTTACCAGCAGGTCGAAATCCTGCGGCCGCTCCACGAGTTGCAGCGCTGCCACGTCCACCAGGCGTTCGTCGACGATGCTGTCCAGCCCGGCCTCTGCCAGCACCCGCCGGCAGCTGTCGCGAAACAGGCCGCAGGTCAGGGGAAGAACGTTGGCCTTGTGCACCAGGGTGATTCGCCCGCTGCTGCGCAATCGGGCGACCTCGGCGGCACGGGCGGCGATATGTTCACTGGCCTGCCGACTGATCAGCCGCTGGGCAACGGCGACGTCCGCCGACTCCATGTGTTCGCGACCGATATATAGGCCTTCGCTGTTCTCTCGCAGGATCAACAGATCGACGTCCGCCCGTGGCGATAGCTGCGGCCAACTGCGCACCGGGCGAACATTCACGTTCAGCTGCAACTGCTGTCGCAGCGTCAGTACCGCGCTGCGATAGCCTTCCACGCGCTGCGCCGGCGACGAGACCGCGCCGAACAGCCCAGCCCCGCACTCGCGCATCCGTTGCATAGTGGCCTCGGGCACCGCTTGACCGCAACGCAGGAAGCAGTCCCAGCCCGCTTCGGCCTCCACTACCTCCAGCCCTGGCAGGAGCTTGAGCAGCACCCTGACAGCCGAAGGCACCACTTCCTGGCCGATACCGTCCCCCGGAATCACACACAGACGTTTCATCGTTTTCGGGTCTCCCATGTTGCCAGCAGCAAGCCCAGAAAGGTCAGCATGCCGCCCACGAGATGGTACCAGTGCAGCACCTCGCCCAGCAGCAGCACGCCGAGCAGCGCAGTGAAAACCGGCATCAGATAACTGAACAGCGAGGCGGTGCCCGGGCCCAGTACCTTCACGCCGTTGTTCCAGGCAAGATAGGCCACCAGCGATGCCATGACAGCGGTATAGGCGATCGCACCTGCCGCATGCAGCGTCAGGGCGATCGGCCCGGTGTGGCTCAGCTCCCAGAGGTAGAACGGAAACAGCAGCGGTATGCCGCACAGCAGCATGGCCGCCAGCTGAACCAGGCCCGGTACCGGCAACGTCCAGCGCCGCAGCAGTACCGAGTACAGTCCCCAGGCGAGCACCGCTATCACCATGATCAGATCGCCCGGATTGAATTCCAGTGCGAGCACCGTTTGCGGCTCTCCGCGCATCAGGATCAGCAGCAAGCCGGCAAACGACAGCATCGCCCCCGCCAGCGTCGCCCGGGTCGGCCACTCGCGCAGAATGATCAACGACCAGATGAATGCCGCGACGGGCAGACCGGTGTTGACCAGCGTGATATTGATGGCCGTGGTGCTTTGCGCCGCCAGATATAACAGCGTGTTGTATGTGGAAATACTCAGGGCCGCAAGCACCAGCACCTGCCAGCGGTGCTGCAGCAGCACCTGCCGGTGACGCCATAGCCCGAGGGCGGTAAAGGGTAGAAGCAGCGCCAGGGCCGTGGTCCAGCGCCAGAAGGACAGACCGACCGGCGGCAGGATGCCGGCACTGGCACGGGCAATCAGGGCATTGCCGGACCAGGCCAGGGTGCCAAGAACCAGTCCCGCCATGGCCAGGTGGCGAGCACTGAGGGTCAAGGTGGGCCTAGCCGGTACTGCGCGGGAATCTGCTCCGGCCCACTGACCGTCACATCCAGATCCTTCAGGTGACCGTCCTTGATGCCGTAGATGAAGCCATGCACTGTCAGCGGCTGATCCCGGTGCCAGGCGTTCTGCACAATGCTGGTATGACTGACATTGGCCACCTGGCGTATCACGTTCAGCTCGCACATGCGGTCAAGCTCGGCCTCCTCATCGGGAATCTGCTTGAGCTTGTGGCGCTCCTCGTAGTACAGGTCACGAATGGTCCGCAGCCAGCCGTCGCTGAGCCCCAGCTGCTTGTTGCGCATCGCGGCTCGCACGCCACCGCAGCCATAGTGGCCGGTCACGATGATATGCTTGACCTTGAGCACGTCGACGGCGAACTGCATGACCGACAGGCAGTTGAGATCGGTATGCAGCACCACGTTGGCGATGTTGCGATGGACGAACAGCTCCCCTGGCAACAGTCCGACGATCTCGTTGGCCGGCACGCGAGAGTCGGCGCAGCCAATCCACAGGTATTCCGGGGCCTGCTGCCGGGCCAGCTTGGTGAAAAATTCCGGGTCCTGCTGCTTGATTGATTCGGACCATTCGCGGTTGTTCACGAACAGCTGCTGAAGATTGTTCATTATCCTGCCTTGTATGATCCAGACGGCGCTCAGTCGACCAGTGAATAGGCCATTACCAGGGCGTCTTCCCTGCCACCGACGGCGGGGTAGTAATTGGGACGACGGCCAATCTCGTTGAAACCGAAACGTTCGTATAATCGCGAAGCGGTGTGATTCGATGCTCTCACTTCGAGGAAGGTCACCTCGGCCCCCATCTCCCGCGCGCGACCGATGATGAACTCGAGCAGGGCAGCCCCGAGTCCGCTCTTCTGATCCTGCGGCCGAACGGTGATATTCAGCAGATGCGATTCGTCACCGGCCACCGACAACACCGTGTGTCCGACCTGACGCTCGCCACGGAACATCAGCCAGCATTCGTAACCCGGCTTGATGCAGTCGAGAAAGATCCCCCGGGTCCAGGGATGGCTGAACGCGGCGAGCTCGACTTCCAGAACCGCGTCCACGTCCTGCGGCAACATGGGCCGAAAATGCACATCGATCATGCTGTCCGGGCCCAGCGCGGCATGACGCGTTTCAGCAGATGCCATAGTCCTCTCTTTTCCTCCGGTTGGCGCAACATGTCCGCAAGCGCCGGAGCAAACCAGGCAGACCCCAGATCCTCGAGGGCCTGCTCACTGCCCCTGAGGGCCCCGGCTGCCTCCGGATCACCGGTGGCCAGCAGCCCGGCCATGGCGCCGAAACAGCCGATCGAACTGACCGGCTGCAGTTCCAGACGTGCCTGCATGAACGCCTGCAATGCCTCACTGGCGGCCTCGGCACTGCGGGCTACCTGGGGGTTGCGGCTCAATGGCCAGCGGAAGTCGGCTTGCAGACGTGGCGCCGCGGGCAGGGCAGCGGCCCGCAGAATGTCGCACAGCAGATCGTACTCGGAGGTGCCCTTCTCCAGGCCGGGGTCGGCAATCTCGATCAGGAGCGCACAGGGGCCGGCGATCCACAACTGCAGGTAGAAAGGCGCCACAGACTGCCCCGCGGGTGCCTCGGGCGTGCTGGTCGACACCTCCGCCAGCGGCGCGGACGCCTCGGCCGGTGGCAGTTGTTTAGCCGGTTGGGCAGCGACCTGGGCACGACGTTGCTCGACCAATGCCGCAGAAGGCGAGCTGACCACCGGCCTGGCCTGCGTATCCACGGCCTCAGCGCGTGCCGATCGTGCTGGCTCGCCCGCAGACACAACCGGGGCTGCTCGCTCAGGCTCCACCGGTTGCGTGGCTACCTCGGGCTCCGGTGGCGTGCGCGTGGCGGCATGGGCCAGAGGTACCCGGGGTACCCAGCCTGTAACGCCGATCGCCTCCAGATAGGCCAGTCGCTGCGACTCACGCATCAAACATCTGCTGCCTGTGGGTGGGCCCGGTAGGCGCCTTCACGCATGAGGTTAAGGGCATTGATATACGCTTTTGCCGATGCCACGACGATATCCGTATCGGCACCATTGCCGTTGACGATACGCCCGGCTTTCTCCAGGCGCACGGTGACTTCACCCTGTGAGTCGGTCCCCTGGGTGATGGCATTCACCGAATACAGCTGCAGACTGGCATCGGAGCGGACGATCTGCTCGATCGCCTTGAACGTCGCATCAACGGGTCCCGAGCCCGCAGCAGTCGCTTCGCTCTCCTTACCCTCGATACTGAGAACGACCCGTGCCTGGGGAATTTCACCCATGCGCGAGGCCACATCCAGATAGACCAGCTTGGTATGCTCGACGACTTCGGTCAGGGTTTCCGATACCAGGGCCTGCAGATCCTCATCGAAGATCTCGTTTTTCTTGTCGGCCAGCTCCTTGAACCGGGCAAAGGCCACGTTCAGATCGGCCTCGCTTGCCAGTTCGATACCCAGCTCCTGCAACCGGGAACGGAAGGCGTTGCGACCGGAGAGCTTGCCCAGTGACAGTCTGTTGGTATGCCAGCCCACAGACTGGGCGCTCATGATTTCGTAGGTTTCCCGATGCTTGAGCACACCGTCCTGGTGAATGCCGGATTCGTGGGCAAACGCATTGGCACCGACGATGGCCTTGTTGGGCTGCACCGCAAAACCGGTAATCCCGGACACCAGACGGGAGGCGCTGAGTATGTTTTCGGTAATGATGCCGGTATGCACGCCGAGCACGTCTTCACGCGTCTTGATGGCCATGACAATCTCTTCCAGCGCCGCGTTGCCGGCACGCTCGCCCAAGCCGTTGATCGTGCACTCCACCTGGCGGGCACCGGCATTGACGGCAGCCAGGGAGTTGGCCACGGCCAGGCCCAGGTCATTGTGGCAATGGACCGAGAACACCGCCTTGTCCGCATTGGGCACACGCGCGATGATCTGGCCGATCATTTCGCCAAACTGGTGGGGGATGGAATAACCGACGGTGTCGGGAATATTGATCGTGCGGGCGCCGGCATCAATGGCGGCTTCGATGATCCGGCACAGAAAATCCAGCTCCGAACGCCCGGCATCCTCGCAGGAGAACTCCACATCGCCGCACAGATTGCGCGCGCGTTTGACTGCATGCACCGCCTGCTCCACCACCTGATCGGGTTGCAGGCGCAGCTTATGTTGCATATGAATCGGGCTGGTCGCAATGAAGGTATGTATGCGGCCGCTGTTCGCGCCACTGAGGGCTTCAGCTGCGCGATCGATATCCGCGTCCATCGCCCGCGACAGGCTGCAGATAGTGCTGTCCTGGATGGTGTCGGCAATCAGTTTGACGGCGGCGAAGTCACCCGGGCTGGCAATTGCAAATCCGGCTTCGATCACATCGACCTTGAGCTTTTCCAGCGCACGTGCAATGCGCAGCTTCTCATCCTTGGTCATGGACGCGCCGGGACTCTGCTCACCGTCACGCAATGTGGTGTCGAAAATAATGACGCGATCGTTGTTCATCGGCGCTTTCCTCTACGTTGACTGCTCGCCAGGACCCGGACTCCGGGGTTCAAGCCTTGAAAATGAGCTGTGACTCAGGAGCGGTACTATAGCGCAAAGCCCCCCTCCCTGGCTCGACCGAAGTACACCGCAATGCATACCCGGCGCTGGCTTATAACGAACCAACACCGTTACAACTGTCTGTTTCGCACGCTGCTGGCTCGGTCTAAGCTGACCGCACCAGATACAAAAACAACAGCAAAGGGTGTCGCTTATGTTTGACCGTCATTTACCGGTATGGCCCGCGCAGGTGCCGCAGCAGCTGGAATTGCCCGCCACCAGCGTCTTCCACAATCTGACTGTTTCCGCCCTGCGGTTCGGGCAGCATCCGGCCATCCATTATTATGGCACCGACATCAGCTACTCGCGCGTCCTGCGCGAGGCCGAAGCATTGGCCGGTCACCTGCAGGCCGAGGGCGTCAAGCGTGGCGACCGCGTTCTGCTGTACATGCAGAACAGCCCCCAATACATCATCGGTTTCTTCGCCATTCTGCGCGCCAACGCAGTCGTCGTGCCGGTCAACCCGATGAACCGCTCGGCCGAGCTGCAATACCTTATCGAGGACACCCAGGCCCCCATCGCACTCTGCGCCCAGGAGCTGCTCGAACACATCGCGCCCCATATCGGGACGGGGCATCTGCGGGGCGTGGTAGTGACCGCGTACTCGGAGTACATCACGACACCCACGGATCTGGACCTGCCTGAAGCCGTTCGCGAACCGGTGGCCGGTCAGACTGCGCCGGGCGCCCACCCCTGGGCGGAGGTACTCGGAGCAGGGCATCAGCCCGGCGAACTGGTCGCGGGCCCGGAAGACCTCTGCGTCATCCCCTACAGCTCCGGCACCACCGGCAACCCCAAGGGTTGCGCGCATACCCACCACAGCGTGATGGCCACCGCCGTATATGGTGCAGTCTGGACCAACGCGCAGCACGATATCGTCCACCTCGTCTCGGTACCCATGTTCCATGTAACCGGCATGCAGTCGTGCATGAACAGCACCTTGTATGCAGGGGGCACATTGGTCGTCATGACCCGCTGGGACCGCAGGGTCGCAGCGCAGCTGATCCAGCGCTGCAAGGTCAACACCTGGCGGAACATCTCGACCATGGTCGTGGACATGCTGTCGGACCCCGAGATCGATCAGTACGACATCAGCTCCTTGACCAGCATCGGTGGTGGCGGTGCAGCCATGCCCGCCGCTGTGGCCGGCAAGCTCGCAGCCAAGACCGGCCTGGTCTACATGGAGGGCTACGGCCTGTCCGAGACGATGGCGCCTACCCACGTCAATCCACCGCAAGCCAGCAAGCCCCAATGCCTGGGCATACCGATTATTGGCGTGGACTCCAGGGTGATCAATGTCGAGACCCTGGAAGAAGTCGGCCCGGGCGTCACCGGGGAAATCATCATGCGTGGAGAGCAGATCTTCCAGGGTTACTGGAACCGGCCCGAGGCCACCGAGGAAGCATTCATAGTCATCGACGGTCACCGCTTCTTCCGCTCCGGCGACCTGGGTTACTACGACGAGGAAGGGTATTTCTTTCTGGTTGACCGGGTGAAACGCATGATCAATGCGTCAGGCTACAA
The DNA here is from genome assembly GCA_016763285.1 of Pseudomonas sp. Classification (GTDB taxonomy): domain Bacteria; phylum Pseudomonadota; class Gammaproteobacteria; order Pseudomonadales; family Pseudomonadaceae; genus Halopseudomonas. The sequence goes on along the minus strand of JAESUC010000006.1, from coordinate 613 downwards.
GGTCTGGCCAGCCGAGGTCGAATCATTGATGTACTCGCATCCGGCGATCCGTGAAGTCTGTGTAGTGTCGACGCCCCATCCGCGACGCGGCGAGACAGTAAAGGCCTTCGTGGTACTGGCTGCAGGCAATGAAGCGATCCAGGGCGAGGATATTATTGCTTGGTGCCAGGAGAACATGGCGGTCTACAAATGTCCGGTCGTCATCGAATTCACCGACAGCATCCCCAAGTCACCCACCGGCAAGATCATGTGGCGGCTGTTGCAGGAAGAAGAATGGAAGGACGCGGGGTAAGCTGCAAGCTGCAAGCTGCAAGCTGCAAGCTGCAAGCTGCAAGCTGCAAGCTGCAAGCTGCAAGCTGCAAGCTGCAAGCTGCAAGCTGCAAGCGAATCAGCGTGGCTGCTCGACTCCGCTTCTGCTCGGCTTTTTCTTACCACTTGTGGCTTGTGGCTTATAACTGCTTCTTGGCCTTCTCCCAGAGCGCATCGAGTTCCTCGAGATCGCAGTTCTCGATGGGCCGCTCGGCGTCGCGCAAGGCCTGCTCGATGAAGCGAAAGCGCCGCTCGAACTTGCCGTTGGCCGCACGCAGGGCGTTTTCCGGATCGACCTTGAGGT
>JAESUC010000079.1 GCA_016763285.1 Pseudomonas sp. | reverse complement strand
CGGGGCCCGGAACTGATACCCGCCCATGCTTGATTTACACGGTTTTGGTCCGGCCCTGATCGAAGGGACCTGGATGACCATCCGCTTGTCCCTTGCGTCCGTCGCACTCGGGCTTCTGCTCGGTCTGCTCGGCGCCAGCGCCAAGATATCCGACAATACGCTGGTGCGTGGCGTCGGTGGATTCTATACGTCGGTCGTGCGCGGTATTCCCGAAACACTCTGGGTCCTGCTGGCGTACTACGGCACCACCTCGATCTTCAACTACCTGGGAAGCTTCTTCGGCAACCCATACCTGACACTGAGCCCCTTCGTCGCCGGTACCCTGGCGTTGGGGTTGTGCTTCGGCGCCTATGCGACCGAGGTCTTCCGCGGTGCTCTGCTGGCCATACCCAACGGTCAGAAGGAAGCCGGACTGGCATTGGGCATGTCGCGGCCACGCATCTTCTGGCGTATCACCCTGCCGCAGTTGTGGCGTGTGGCGTTGCCCGGGCTGGGGAATCTCTACCTGATTCTGCTCAAGGACACCGCCCTGGTCTCGCTGATCAGTCTGGAAGAAATCATGCGCAAGGCGCAGTTTGCTTCCAACGCGACCAAGGAGCCCTTCACCTTCTACTTCATGGCTGCGCTGATCTATCTGGGCCTGACGGTCATCATCATGGCGGCATTGCACGTGTTCGAGCGGCGCGCCAACCGCGGCTTTGCGAGGACTGAACTGTGACCTGGGCCGAACGCTGGGAAATGATCATGCGCTTTTTGCCGGATCTGGTGGAAGGCACCCTGATGACCCTCGAGCTGGTGGGGATAGCCGTCGTGGTGGGCCTGATCCTGGCCATACCCCTGGGCATCGCCCGCGCCTCGCGCCACTGGTACATACGCGCGCTGCCCTATACCTACGTCTTCTTCTTCCGTGGCACGCCCCTGCTGCTACAGCTGTTTCTGGTCTACTACGGCCTGTCCCAGTTCGAGGCGGTGCGTGAGAGTGTGCTCTGGCCCTATCTGCGCGAGCCCTACTGGTGTGCGTTGATCACCATGACGCTGCATACGGCGGCCTATATCGCCGAGATCCTGCGCGGCGCCATCCAGTCGGTGCCCGGTGGCGAGGTCGAAGCGGCCCGCGCCCTGGGGATGTCTCGGCGTCAGGCGTTGCAGTACATCATCCTGCCCCGCGCCATCCGCATCGGCCTGCCGGCCTATGGCAACGAGGTGATCCTGATGCTCAAGGCCAGTGCGGTGGTCTATACCATCACGCTGATGGACATCATGGGTGTGGTGCGCGGCATCAACGCCAGAACCTACCAGTTCGAACTCTTCTTCCTGGTGGCCGGTCTGATCTACCTGACGATTACCATCGTGTTCACCCAGCTGTTCAAGCTGGTGGAGCGCTGGTTGAAGGTCGAGGCCAGCCGTCGGCGCTGAGCCTCCCATGGACCTCATCCAGCGATTCCAGCAACTGGACGCCTGGCTTGCCGAGCATCAGTCGCTCTGGCAGGCCAGGCCGTTCGTGGAGCATCAGTGCCCCTGGGAAAGCCAGTGGCCCGAGTTGGCCGCCTGGCTGCGCGGCCGCACCCTGGAGCAGGCCGAACAGGCCCACAATCAGCCCCATCTGCTCGAGGCGCCGGCACCGTTTGGCGAGCTGGCGCAGACTGCCTTCGCCCTGAGTCAGTTGCCGGACTGGATCATCGAGCCCCCGGGCAGCAGCCCCGAACTGCTGCAAAGGCACATCCCCGGCCGCAAGTGGCAGCAGATCAATCATTTTGCCCTCACCAGCCAGGCCCGCTGGCAACAGCCGGCCCGGCACTGGCTGGACTGGTGTGCCGGCAAGGGGCATCTCGGACGCCTGCTGGCCTGGCAGACGCAGCAGCCGCTGCTCTGCCTGGAGCAGGATGCACAGCTCAACCGTGCTGGCGCGCTGCTCAGTGGGCAATTCAAGCTGACCGCCACGCATCAGGATGCCGATGTGCTGGAGCGCGACAGCTGGCGCTACCTTGCGCCCGAACACAGCCTGGTCGCCTTGCATGCCTGTGGGCAGTTGCACATGACCTTGCTGCAGCAGGCAGCGACGCGGGGCTGTGCTCAGGTGGCACTGGCGCCCTGCTGCTACAACCGCATCGACGACGCGTGCTATGTCCCGCTTTCAGCACACGCAAGCGCAGCGCAGCTGCGCTTGAGCAAGGAGGATCTGGCGTTGCCGATGCAGGAAAGCATCACCGCCGGTCAGCGTACGCGTCGGCTGCGTGACCGCTCCATGGCCTGGCGACTGGCGTTCGACCTCTGGCAGCGGGAGACGCGCAAGGTCGACGCTTATCTGGCCACACCCCCACGACCGGAAAGTGCCATGGCGTCAGGGATCGCCCCGTTCTGCCGCGACCTGGCTGCCTACCACCAGCTTGACCTGGCGGAGCCCGTGAGTTGGGAACAGCTGGAGCAGCTAGGCTGGGAGCGCTTGGCCCAGGTTCGCAATCTTGAGCTGGTGCGCGGGCTTTTCCGTCGTCCACTGGAAATCTGGTTACTGCTCGATCGCGCTCTATACATGCAGGAAGCGGGCTACCGTGTGGAAATCGGTCTGTTCTGCCCGGCCGCGCTGACGCCGCGCAATATCCTGCTGATTGCCGAGATGGGTTCAGCACAGCCCATCACCAGTCTATGAACGGCTTGCACACAGACTTATCCACAGTCTGACCCCTTTTGCACTTATCCCCGCCCGCTGTGCATAACAATGTTGATGACTTATTGGTAGTTTGCTGGAAGCCACGCCACACGTGGCTTTGCGCCGCCTGATCAAAAATGAATCAAAGTGGATAATTCAAGAGAAACAAGAAGTTAACCGGGCTTTGTCAAGTGCTGCGATAGATTTCATGCACAAGCTGGGTGTAATCATCCACAGGCCCTGCAAGAGGTAAATTTTGCCTGATCTGGCCCGCACGTCTTTACACAGAACACAGCCTAGATATAATGCACCCCGCGCCGGTATAGCTCAGCTGGTAGAGCAACTGACTTGTAATCAGTAGGTCCCGAGTTCGACTCTTGGTGCCGGCACCATAAAAATCAAAGACTTGCCCGAAAGGGCAGGTCTTTTTTTTGGTCAAAAATTGGTTTGGGGTAGGTTTGGGGTAGGAGTTTGACCAAAATATTTTCCGGGTTAGATAATTCTGCCTACTGCCCGCATGGACAGTATCTCTGTCCGTATCCGAGGAAGCCGATGCCATGATCCGACTGGATTTGAATACAAATGACGCTGAAGCCTTGCTTCGTCACGCGAAGAGCTTCGAGCCCGCCACTGGTGATGCTCGCGAGGACAGCCGGCTTTCGGATGCACTTCGTGACTTGGCTGAAGCGATTGAGCAGTCGCTGGCTGCGGATGGGGTCTAAGGGTTTGCTGCGGAAACTCTTGGGGTGGTTCAGCGGGCTGTACCCAGCCCACCAGTTAATTGAGACCCAGCGATCAGAGAAAGGCATTTCTGTGGCTGGCCGAGGACTATAGATTTTTGCGTATGGTACTGCTGCAGCTCACAGGTGGGCAGTATTTCTTCTGGTATACTGAGTATACCAAACCCTTGAAAAATATAGGAAAAATGTTGACTAGGCTATTTCTCATCTCTACTATAGGAATTGTTCCAATTGGTGAGTGAGCAAGTGTCTTCACCACCCACCGGGTGGCTTAGAAAGAAATCGGTGCTCCAGTGGCCGAGCTGTAGTCCTTCACCACCCACCGGGTGGCTTAGAAAGAAATCGGTGCTCTAGTGGCCGAGCTGTAATCCTCCACCACCCACCGGGTGGCTTAGAAAGAAATCGGTGCTCTAGTGACCGAGTTGTAATCCTTCACCACCCACCGGGTGGCTTAGAAAGAAATCGGTGCTCCAGTGACCGAGCTGTAGTCCTTCACCACCCGCCGGGTGGCTTAGAAAGAAAACGGTGCTCTAGTGGCCGAGCTGTAATCCTTCACCACCCTCCGGGTGGCTTTGAAAACCGCCTTCGGGCGGTTCTCTCTCTCCAGCTGCACCTTGCGTTATGTCGTCGTATCGTCGCGTTGACGACACTTGGCTCTCCATAGCCATCGAAGGTGCGTAAAAATACTCCGATCTGAGAGTAGGGCTAGATGAGTTATGATTTGTTGCGGTCAGAAGAGCAGGCGTTAAAAAAAGGTTCATCACGTATGTCCGGGGAACGCGGCCTTGATTTTCAGAAAGAAATAATCAGTGTCGCGGTATCCATAGGCCATGCGCTTGATCACTTTGATTTTGTTGTTGATCCCCTCAAGCTGGCCG
>JAESUC010000078.1 GCA_016763285.1 Pseudomonas sp. | reverse complement strand
GCCACCTGATCGGTGTATTGCGCATCGGCGACTGCCTCCTGCGCCTGCGCAACGCCGCTGCCCAGCATCAGGATGCCGGCCACCAGCATCAACCAGATTCGATAGAGAGTGCGCGCCGGCAGGCCCGGCACAGTGGTGTGATACCCCATGGGAAGCTCCTGTAATGAAGAAGCCATTACCATAGCGGAACCACCCGCGGGTTGAGCGCAGGGAAACATCCAGTTGCAAATGACCGAGCGGAGGCCGGCGCCTGTGGCTGCCGGCCCGCGGATCAGACTTCCAGTTGCTTGGCCGAGCCCTTGGCGGGCTTGCCCTTGATACGCCCGGCGGCGACGTTGCGCATGAACTTGAGCGCGCCGCGAGCATTGGAAAACTCGTCAAGCATGACCGGATTGGGGAACGCCTGGGTCAGCCAATGGTGAAACACGACCGATCCGCCACCGGTGATGATGATCGCGCGATAGATGCCGATCGAGCCAAGACGGGACTTGACGTTGTTGATGATCTTCGTCGCGACCGAACAGGCCACGTCATCACGCAATACTTCGAAGTTGCGCACCTCCCCAGCATAGAAGGTGGAGCCGGTTTCCAGCACTTCGCTCACCAGGTTCGGCGGGATCTCGGCGTCGTGGGAATTTTCCAGCAGGCCGAGGTCGATCAGCTCCTGCTTGATGGCCTTTTCCAGGGCAAACTTGAGATCGAGCACGCCGACCTTGTCGGTACCGGAGTAGGTATTGTTGATGGTGATGCTGTCGTCGACGATCAGATTGACCACGTCGGTGGTGGAGCCACCGATATCGATGATGGCCACGTCGCCCTTGGTGTACTTGGCTGCATCGGTAAACTCGCCTTCGTCATCCAGGACAAAGTCGAAAAACGCCGACAGGGCCTCGGAGTAACAATCGACCTGTTCGATATTGAGCTTGTCATCACTGCCCACTACCTCGACGGTGCCCTTGCTGCCATTGAAGTTGGCGATAGTGGCCAGTTTGTTCTCGGTGATCTGGCTACCCTGTTCGGAAAAATAGTCACGGAAGGACAGGGTGACGCCCAGGTGCAGGGGCTTGTTCAACAGCTTGGCCTTGCGCAGGGCATGGGTGACCAGCACCCGGTTCTCTACCGAGGCGGGATAGTTGGCGTTGCGCAGATTGATGGGGGAGCGCACGGAGGGCTTGCAGGTGTAATCCACGCCATCGGCACGATAACGGTCAACGGTCTCGCCACTGTTGGAACTCAGACGATCGGTACCGATGATCGTCGGCACCTTGAGCGTCTGGATCTTGCCTTCGGCGTCGAGCCAGGCCAGCTTGTGGTCCGCATAACCGTTATCGTCGACGACCAGTGTTACCTCTGCCATATCACTCTCCCCCATCCATTCATGTTTGATCGCTGCACGATTTGCGGCCGCGTCGGTTCCTGTTGAGTCGCAAGCTTACCCCAGAACGAACCCGGGCCGGCAACTGCGCTGCCCAGCTGATGAGTGGGAGTATGCCAGCCTACGCTGCAAGACGGAATATCGCAGGCCGTGAGTTACAGGAGCAGCAGGGTCGCCAATCCGAGAAAGGCGAAGAATCCGACCACATCGGTGACAGTGGTCAGAATGACGCCACCGGCCAGCGCCGGATCGATACCGAAACGCCGCAGCACCAGGGGAATCACCAGACCCGCCAGCGCGGCACAGATCAGATTGAGCAGAATGGCTGCAGCAATAATGCCGCCGATCTGCCAACTGCCAAACCAGAGAATAGCCAGCGCCGCGACCACCAGGGCCCACAGGAGACCGTTGAGCAGGCCGATGCCCAGCTCCTTGATCAGCAGCACCCGCGCGTTGCCCCCGACCACCTGGCCAAGCGCGAGACCGCGGATGACCAGCGTCAGGGTCTGGCTGCCGGCAATCCCGCCCATACTGGCAACAATCGGCATGAGCACCGCCAACGCGACAATCTGCTCCAGGGTGCCCTGGAACTGCCCGATGACCCAGGCGGCCAGAAAGGCCGTGACCAGATTGATACCGAGCCAGACGGAACGACGACGGGTGCTGGTCAGAATGGGGGCGAACATGTCCGCCTCCTCGTCCAGACCGGCCATGTTCATCATCGCCCGTTCCGAGTCTTCCCGGATGATGTCCATGACGTCATCCACCGTGATACGGCCCAGCAGCAGGCCGTTTTCATCGACCACCCCCGCCGACAGCATATCCAGGTCCTCGAACAGTCGCGCGACATCGTGACTGGACAGCTCGACGTCTATCGGCTTGAAGTCCTCATCCATGACCTCGCTGACCTTGGCATCGGGCAGACTGGTGACCAGCCGGCTCAGACGCAGCACGCCCAGGTAGCGATTCTTGCGATCCACCACCATGACCTTGTCGGTGTGGTCCGGAAGGTCTTCGAGCAGACGCAGGTAGCGCAACACCGAGCCGATGCGCACATCCGCCCGCACCGAGATATGGTCGACGTTCATCAGACCGCCGGCGGAGTCCTCCGGGTAGGACAGCATCTCGGCAATCTGCTTGCGCTTGCGCTCGTCCATTGACAGCAGCAACTGCCGGCCGTAACCGCTGGGCAGGGCCTGAATCAGGTCCACCAGATCATCCAGATCGAGCTTGCGGGCAGCCGCTATCAGCTCGTCCTCACCCATCTCCAGGGCCAGCTTGGCCCGCACTTCCTCGTGCAGATGGACCAGAATCTTGCCTGACCGCTCGCTGTCGAGCGTTTCCCACACCACGCTGCGCTCTTCGGGGGGCAGCGCCTCCAGCAGCCCCGCCGCCTTGGCCGGGTGCATGTGGCGAAAGACCTTGCCGACCCGCTTGTACTTGCCCGCCTCCAGCGCGTCGCGAACGCTACCGATATGGGTGAAGATACTGTCTTCGTCCGGCGGGGTTTCCGCATCGCCATGGTCGGTGTCACGGTGCAGCGTGGCCGCCATCTGCGGATCGAGGTGCCGCAGTACCGCCGCCTCATGCTCATCGGCCACCTGCTGCCAGACCACCTGACGCTGCTCGGGCTCCAGTGCCTCCAGCAGACTGGCGAGCTTGCCCGGATGCATCGGCCGCAGAAGCTTGCGCACGCGCTTGAGCTTGCCCCTGGCCAACGCCTCGACAATCGCGTCCTGCCCGGTATGAATCGGATTGCTGGTATCGTCAGTCATTGCGGTTGCCAACTCCTGTCATACGTGCGGACGGCGCGCAGCCTGAATGCTCGGGTACAAGGACCACTGAGGCGCCTGGCGACGCCCCGTTGATGCAAAACGGATCAGTCCTCGTAACTCTCGATCGGCGGGCAGGCGCAGAACAGGTTGCGGTCACCATACACGTTGTCGATACGGTTCACGCTGGGCCAGAACTTGTTCGCCGCCACCCAGGGCTGCGGGAAGACCGCCTCGGCACGGGAGTAGGCACGATCCCAGTCGCCGGTAATATCGGCCAGGGTATGGGGCGCATGGTGCAGCGGATTGTTCTCGGCACTCCATTCACCCTGCTCCACTCGGCTGATTTCACTGCGAATGGTCAGCATGGCGTCGACAAACCGATCCAGCTCGGCCTTGGACTCGCTTTCGGTCGGCTCGATCATCAGGGTTCCTGCCACCGGAAATGACATGGTCGGCGCATGGAAACCGAAGTCCATCAGTCGCTTGGCCACGTCTTCCTCACTGATACCGCTGGCCGCCTTAAGCGGACGGATATCGAGAATGCACTCGTGGGCGACCCTACCGTTGGCCCCGCTATACAGAATCGGATAGGCATCGCCCAGCCGCTTGGCCAGATAGTTGGCATTGAGGATGGCCACTTCGGTCGCCTGCCGCAGGCCGGCAGCGCCCATCAGCGCGATATAGGTCCAGCTGATCGGCAGGATGCTCGCGCTGCCCCATGGTGCGGCACTGACCGCGCCGTTTTCAGGATTCGGCCCATCCAGCGGCACCACCGGGTGGTTGGCCACATAGGGTGCCAGGTGCGCGCGCACACCGATCGGGCCCATGCCCGGACCACCGCCGCCATGGGGTATGCAGAAGGTCTTGTGCAGGTTCATGTGCGAGACGTCTGCACCGATATCCGCTGGCCGGGTCAGACCGACCTGGGCATTCAGGTTGGCGCCGTCCATGTAGACCTGGCCGCCATGCTGATGAACGATATCGCAGATCTCGCGGATGCCTTCCTCGTAGACACCGTGGGTGGACGGATAGGTAATCATCAGGCAGGACAGGTTATCGGCATTGTCCTCGGCTTTCTGCCGCAGATCGGCGATGTCGACGTTGCCCTGATTGTCACACCCGACCAGCACCACGCGCATGCTCGCCATCATTGCCGAGGCCGGGTTGGTACCGTGGGCCGAGGTGGGAATCAGACAGATATTGCGGTGCTCGTCACCCCTGGCTTCATGGTATTTGCGAATCGCCAGCAAGCCGGCATATTCACCCTGGGCGCCGGAGTTGGGCTGCATGCAGATAGCATCAAAGCCGGTAATCTGACGCAGCATCTCTTCAAGCTCGTCGATCATCACCTTGTATCCCTCGGCCTGGGCCAGGGGAGCAAAGGGGTGGATCTGGCCGAACTCCGGCCAGGTCACGGGAATCATCTCTGTGGTGGCGTTGAGTTTCATGGTGCATGAACCCAGCGGGATCATCGCATGGTTCAAGGCCAGGTCCTTGTTTTCCAGGGACTTGATGTAACGCAGCATCTCGGTTTCGGAGTGATAGCTGTTGAACACCGGGTGTGTCAGGAACGCGGACTGGCGACGCAGATCGCCGGGAATACCCACATCACTGCCCGCCACGTCGGCATCCATGGCCGCCACATTCATGCCGTGGCTGTCACCGGCAAAGATCGCCAGCAGGGTTTCCACTGTCGCGCGCGTGCTGGTTTCGTCCAGGCTGATACCCAGGCTGTCGGCGTCGATCAGGCGCAGGTTGATACGCGCCGCGCGGGCACGCTCGACGATCTCACGGGCCTGACCGGGCACCTCGAGGGTCAGGGTATCGAAGAATGTCGCGTTACGCCGCTTGATGCCGGCCGCTTCCAGTCCGGCGGCCAGAATGCACGTCAACCGGTGAGTCCGCTCGGCAATGGTTTTCAGGCCCTGCGGGCCGTGGTAGACCGCATAGAAACTGGCCATGTTGGCCAGCAGCACCTGCGCGGTACAGATATTCGAGTTGGCCTTCTCCCGGCGGATATGCTGCTCGCGGGTCTGCAGTGCCATGCGCAGGGCACGGTTGCCGCGGGCATCGACCGAGACACCGATGATGCGCCCGGGCATGGCCCGCTTGTAGGCATCACGGGTAGCGAAGAAGGCCGCGTGGGGCCCACCGTAACCCATGGGCACACCGAAGCGCTGG
>JAESUC010000077.1 GCA_016763285.1 Pseudomonas sp. | reverse complement strand
GGCGACCAGGCCATTTTCGTGCGGCGGGACCTGTTCAACCGGCTAGGCGGCTATGCGGATATCCCGTTGATGGAAGACATCGAACTCAGCAAACGGCTCAAGCGCATCTCCCCGCCCGCCTGTATTCGCCAGCCACTGACCACCTCCAGTCGCCGCTGGCAGACCCGCGGTGTGCTGCGCACTATCGTATTGATGTGGTGGCTGCGCCTGCAGTACTGGGCCGGCGTCTCCCCTGCCAAGCTGGTAAAAAAGTACTATCCTGCCCGACCATCCAGTGAATGAGTCATCCATGAACGCCGAAACATGCCCGCTGATCATCTTCGCCAAGGCCCCCTTGCCGGGGCAGGTCAAGACGCGCCTGATTCCCGCGCTTGGGCCCGAGGGTGCCTGCGCGCTGTATCAGAAGCTGCTTCGACACACTCTGGCGCAAACCCGCGACTGGCCCGGCGAGCGGCTGCTGTACTGCGCGCCGGACACGCAGGATTCTCTGCTCCAGACTCTGGCCTTGAAGCACCAGCTCACGCTGCGAACGCAGCAGGGTGATGATCTCGGTGAGCGCATGGCCCGGGCGCTGGCTGAGCATCCCGACGGTGCGCTGCTGATCGGCACGGACTGCCCCTTGCTCGACTGCGCTCACCTGACCGCGGCACAGCAGGCGCTGATCGAACATGATGTGGCCATTATCCCGAGCGAGGACGGTGGCTATGTATTGATCGGCCAGCGCGCTCCCCACCCTGCCCCGTTTACCCGGATGCGCTGGAGCCATGCGGACGTGCTCCGTGACACCCGCACGCGATTGCATGACGCCGGCATGAGCCTGTGGCTGGGCCCGACCCTGTGGGATCTGGACGAGCCGCAGGACCTGCCCCGTCTGCAGACCATCCCCGGCCTGGCGAGCTGACGTCCCCCGGGATTGTCGAGTTCCATCTCGACGGGTTTGTGCTCGCTGAAACACCGCAAGGCCGAGGTGGATTCCCGCCTTCGCGGGAACGACAAAGGCCCTCCCGGACCGAGGTTATGCCCACCGCGTCTACCGCGAACACCACCGCCAGTCATTGCCCGCTGATAATGCCCGGCAGGGTCCATCACATCTGTTTATGCAGCTCCATTCCAACCGCAGGACATGCTTTCACCGCGCCAGCCGTGACTATATGGTCAGCCGATGCAGATCGCCACACAGCCAAAAGTGGCGAGCGTATCCGCACCGTTTCGTTTCAGCACCCGACCAGACAAGGATCACCATGTTCGAACTAAGCCCGCGCGTTAAGGACCTAAAACAACAAATCGAAAGCTTCATGGATGAGCATATCTACCCCAACGAAAAGCTGTTCTACGAGCAGGTAAAACAGAACAAGTGGGGTGCGCCGCCGATTCAGGAGGAGCTGAAGGCCAAGGCAAAAAGCCAGGGTCTGTGGAACCTGTTCCTGCCCCACAGTGAGCGTGGTGCTGGCCTGAACAACGAAGAATACGGCCACCTGTGCGAGATCATGGGCCGCTCCTCCATCGCGCCCGAGGTGTTCAACTGCAGCGCGCCGGATACCGGCAACATGGAGACCATCGAGCGCTACGGTAACGAAGAGCAGAAGGAACAGTGGCTCAAGCCGCTGCTGGCGGGCGAGATCCGGTCCTGCTTCTCAATGACCGAGCCTGACGTCGCCTCCTCCGATGCGACCAACATCCAGTGCGAGATCCGCCGTGAAGGCGATGAGTATGTAATCAACGGCACCAAGTGGTGGTCTTCCGGGGCCATGGCCGACAGCTGCAAGATCGCCATCGTCATGGGCAAGAGCAACCCCGATGCGCCCAAGCACCTGCAGCAGAGCATGATCCTGGTGCCCCTGGACACCCCCGGCGTGACCATCGTGCGCGACCTGCACGTATTCGGTTACGACCACGCGCCCCACGGCCATGCCGAGATCAAGTACGAGAACGTGCGCGTGCCGGTCTCCAACATGCTGCTGGGTGAAGGCCGCGGCTTCGAGATCGCCCAGGGCCGCCTCGGGCCGGGCCGGATTCACCACTGCATGCGCAGCATCGGCGTGGCCGAGCGCGCACTGGAAGCCATGTGCCGCCGCGCCGCGGAACGCGTCGCGTTCGGCAAGCCGCTGTACAAGCACGGCAGCACTTCCGAGAACATCGCCAAGTCCCGTTGCGAGATCGATCAGGCCCGCCTGCTGACCATCATGGCCGCACGCAGCATGGACCAGTTCGGCAACAAGGTTGCGCGCCAACAGATTGCCATGATCAAGGCCGTTGCGCCGACCATGCTGTGCAACGTGCTCGACCGCGCGATCCAGGTCCACGGCGCCGCAGGCGTATGCCAGGACACCTTCCTCGCGTCGGCCTACGCCAAGGCCCGCACCCTGCGCCTGGCCGACGGCCCGGACGAAGTGCACCTGGGTACCATTGCCAAGCTGGAAATGAGCCGGTATCTGTAAATCAGCGGCAAGCTGCAAGCAGAGGGTGAGCCTGGGCTTGCCGCTTTGAGCTTGCGGCTTGAAGCTTTTGTCCAGAATACCGCTACTCTTGATCAACTATTCCAATAACAGGTTACCTGCAGATGAGCGAAGCCATCCTGATTGATGTATTACCCGCGCACCAGTTCGACCAGGACCGCCTTACCCAGTACCTCACCGGCCGCATTCCCGGCGCCGAACAGGGCATGACCGTCAAACAGTTCCAGGGCGGGCAATCCAACCCTACCTACCTGTTGGAGATCGGCGGCAAGCGCTATGTGCTGCGCAAGAAGCCACCGGGCAAGCTGCTGCCCTCCGCGCACATGGTCGAGCGCGAGTTCCAGGTGATCAATGCCCTGGGCCCAACCGATGTGCCGGTGCCCCGGGCGCAACTGCTGTGCGAGGACCCGGAGGTGATCGGGACCGCGTTCTACCTGATGGATTACGTTGAGGGCCGGGTGCATACCCAGCCGTTGCTCGATGCCGTTGAACAGAGCCAGCGCGAGCCGATCTACCACTCGATGATCGAGACCATGGCCAAGCTGCACAATGTGGATTGGAAAGCCGTTGGCCTGGAGAGCTATGGCAAGGCCGAGGGTTATATTCCACGCCAGATCAAACGCTGGAGCGGGCAGTTCGAGGCCAGCCGCACCGGTGAGATGCCCGCGATGGACCAGCTGATGGCCTGGCTGCCGGAGAACATGCCGGAGAAGGACGAAACCACCATCGCCCATGGCGACTTCCGCGTTGGCAACCTGATTCTGCATCCTACCGAACCGAAAGTGGTGTCGATTCTGGACTGGGAATTGGCGACCCTCGGGCATCCGCTCTGCGACCTGGCCTACTGCTGCCTGCCCTACCATCTGCCTGCGGGTGTGAATGGCGTCAAGGGCATGCTCGGGGTGGATCTCAAGAGCCTGGGCGTACCCGAAGAGCAGCAGGTGCTGGACTGGTACTGCCAGTACACCGGCCGCAGCGAGATCCCTAACTGGAATTTCTTTGTGGCGTTCTCCCTTTTCCGCCTGGCGGCGATTCTGCAGGGTGTTTATCACCGGGCGTTGCAGGGCAATGCAAGCAACGCCGATGCGCTGGAAGTAGGCAAGCGCGCAGGCCTGCTGGCCGAGCGTGGTTGGGAAATCGCGCAGGGGAAATAACTGAAGGTCAAAATGGATTCCCGCGTGCGCGGGAATGACAGATACCTCCACCGTCATCCTCGCGAACGCGCGGATCCATTTCGGGGTTTAGCAGCACACACCATTTGAGGAGAGCAACAGATGTCCAAACCCATCAAGCGCGTACTGCTGACGAACGACGACGGCTGGCGCGGCCCGGGCATGAAGATTCTGGAGGACATCGCGCATCAGATTGCCGAGG
>JAESUC010000076.1 GCA_016763285.1 Pseudomonas sp. | reverse complement strand
GGCCAGCAAGGGCGCATCGCGGCCCAGCAGTACCACAGCGCGGCAGTGCTGGCCGACGCTCTTGCGCAGGGGTGCGAAATCGGCGCCCTTGCCGTCGCCACCGGCGATCAGCACGATCCTGCCCGAGCAGTCGGCGGCGAACCCGTCGATAGCCGCCAGGGCAGCGCCCACATTGGTTGCCTTGGAATCGTCGTAGTAGTCAACCCCGGAGACACTGGCCACCCACTGGCAGCGATGGGGCAGACCCGCGAACTCGCGCAGGGTCTCCAGCATCGCTTCCAGGGGCAGCCCCGCCGCATGGCCGAGCGCCAGCGCCGCGAGCGCATTGGAGTGGTTATGGGCGCCGCGCATCTTCAGTCCGGACACCGGCATCAGCGGTTTGAACTCGAAGGCCAGGTACTGCTCGCCCTCTTCCTTCACCAGACCGAAGCCCTTGAAGTCGGGACGCGAAAGGCCGAAGGTCCAGCAAGGCAGTTGTTCGTTGATCAGTGGCCGCGAGAGGCTGTCATCACGATTGACCACGATCTGGCGCGCACCTCGGAAAATCCGGTGCTTGGCCTGATGGTAAGCGACCATACCCGGGTAGCGGTCCATGTGATCCGCGCTCATGTTCAGCACGGTCGCCACCTCGGCATTGAGCATGTCGGTGGTTTCCAGTTGAAAGCTGGACAGCTCGAGCACAAAAAGCTCGGCGTTTTCGTCCAGCAGATCAAGTGCCGGTGTGCCGATATTGCCGCCCACCGCTACGCGGATGCCCGCCCTGGCCGCCATCTCGCCGACCAGAGTGGTCACCGTGCTCTTGGCGTTGGACCCGGTGATGGCAATGATCGGAGAACGCGCTTCCCGGGCGAACAGCTCGATATCACCGATCAGACTGACGCCAGCCGCACGCGCTGTCTGCAGGGCCGGTTCGGCCAGGGCAATACCCGGGCTGACGATCAGCTCCGAGGCCCGGCTCAAGACCGCCGAGTCCAGTTCTCCCAGGTGCAGATCAGCCATGGGGGCGAACCGCTTGAGCTGGTCAAGGCCCGGCGGGTTTTCCCGCGTGTCGGCCACGGCGAAGGACAACCCACGGCCAGCCAGATAGCGGGCAACCGAAAGCCCGGTCTTCCCGAGCCCGACGATGATCCGCTGCTTGTCCGTGGTAATCAGTGACACAAGTCCTTCCTCAACGCAGTTTCAATGTGGACAGGCCAACCAGCACCAGTACCACGGTGATGATCCAGAACCGCACGATCACGCGCGGCTCCGGCCAGCCCTTGAGCTCGAAATGGTGGTGGATCGGCGCCATGCGGAACACCCGGCGGCCGGTCAGCTTGAAAGACGCGACCTGCACGATCACCGAGAGCGTTTCCACCACAAAGATGCCGCCCATGATGAACAGGACGATTTCCTGTCTGACGATGACCGCAATCACGCCCAGAGCCGCGCCGAGGGCGAGCGCACCGACATCGCCCATGAACACCTGGGCCGGATAGGTGTTGAACCAGAGAAAGCCCAGGCCGGCGCCGAGCAGCGCGCCGCAGAATACGATCAGCTCGCCCGCTCCCGGTACGTAGGGAATCAGCAGGTACTCGGCAAAACGCACGTTACCCGACAGGTAGGCGAACAGACCCAGTGCGCCACCGACCATGACGGTGGGCATGATGGCCAGACCATCGAGCCCGTCGGTCAGATTGACCGCGTTGCTCGAGCCGACGATGACGAAGTACGTCAGCACCACAAAGAACACACCCAGCTGGAATTCGATCTGCTTGAAGAACGGCAGGATCAACGTGGTCTCAACCGGGTCGGTAGCTGTCATGAACAGTACGATCGCCGCAGTCAGACCGAATACCGACTGCCAGAAGTACTTCCAGCGCGAAGGCAGACCACGGGAGTTCTTTTCGACCACCTTGCGATAATCGTCCACCCAGCCGATGGCCCCAAAGGACAGCATCACGCCCAGCACCACCCAGACATACAGATTGCTAAGGTCCGCCCAGAGCAGCGTGCTGATGCTGATCGCGACCAGAATCAGCGCACCGCCCATGGTCGGGGTACCGGCCTTGGACAAGTGCGATTGGGGACCGTCGTTTCTCACGGACTGACCGATCTGCCGAAAACTCAGGGTCCGGATCATCCAGGGCCCGAGAAACAGGGCCAGACCGAGGGCGGTGAGCACGCCGAGAATCCCGCGCAGGGTCAGGTACTGGAACACCGCGAAACCGGTGTAGAACTGCTGCAGATATTGGGTCAGTAACAGCAACATGTTATTGGGCCTTGTCGTTATTGTTATCAGTGGTGCCCAGGGCGGCCGGATTGGCCAGCGCCGCTACCACCGTGTCCATTGCAGCACTGCGTGATCCCTTGACCAGCACGCAGGTATGAGCATCCAGCTGGGCGTCCAGTGCTGCCACCAGCTCTTCACGACTGCCAAAAAGATGAGCGCCCTCACCGAAGGCCTCAGTTGCCAGGGCCGACAACGTGCCCACGGCAAACAGGGCATCCAGACCCTTTTCCCTTGCGTACTGCCCGACCTCGCGGTGGCTCTGCTGTTCCCACTCACCCAGCTCGCCCATGTCACCCAGCACCAGAATGCGACGGCCCTGCAGATCAGCGAGGATGTCGATGGCTGCCTTGACCGACCCGGGGTTGGCGTTGTAGCTGTCATCGATGATCAGCGCACCACTGCGGCCCGTCATGGGGCATGCCCGCCCGGGGACCGGCATCAGCTTGCCCAGACCGCGGCGAATCAGTTCCAGCTCGGTATCCAGATGCAGCGCTGCGCCTGCGGCGGCAAGCGCATTGGCTATGTTGTGATAACCGAGCAGGTTCAACTGCACGGTGATCGAGCCCTTGGGTGTGACCAACAGGAACCCGGGGCACCCGCGCGCATCCAGTTCGACCGCCTCGGCGCGCAACTGGGCCGTCGGGTTGGTCAGACTGAACGCCAGCGACTTGCGCCGGCCCAGGGACTGGTACCACTGCTCGAACCAGGGGCTGTCCAGATTGATGACGGCCTTGCCCTCGGGCGGCAGGCCGGTAAGAATCTCGCCCTTGGCCAGCGCGATCTTCTCCGGGCTACCAAAGCGACCGACGTGGGCCATGCCGGCGTTGGTCAGAATGCTGATCTGCGGCTTGGCCAGGTTCATGCTGTAGCTGATGTCGCCCTGCACCGCGGCGCCCATCTCGATGACCGCAAACTCGTGCTGTGCTTCCAGGGCCAACAGCGTCAGCGGGACGCCCAGCTCATTATTAAGATTGCCCTGCGTCGCCAGCACCAAGCCCCGTTCACGCAGGATCGCCGCCAGCATTTCCTTGACGCTGGTCTTGCCGCTGGATCCGGTTATCGCAATGACCGGCCCGGCAAAGGGCGCCCGCGCGAGCGCGCCCAATTGGCCGAGCGCATAACGGCATTCGTGGACCAGCAACTGCGGCAAGGGATCATCCACGGAATAGGCCACCATCGCCGCTGCCGCGCCGTTCGCACGGGCCTGGCTGACGAAGTCGTGCCCGTCCATATGATCCCCCGCCAACGCAACAAAGAGTCCGCCGGGCTTCACCTTGCGGGCGTCGATGCTGACGCTGTCAAACGTGGCATCCTGGCTGACCAGGCTACCGCCGAGGGGCTTGAGTAGTTGGGACAGACGCATGGCTTCAAGCATGTGCTGCCTCCCATTCCCGCAGGGCTCTGGTAGCCTGCTCGATGTCACTGAAAGGATGACGCACGCCGTCAATCTCCTGATAGGTTTCGTGTCCCTTGCCGGCCAGCAGAATCAGATCTCCGGCCTGCGCCCCCATGATGCTGTCACGGATGGCGTCTGCCCGATTGGCGATGACCCTGACCGAATCGGTGCGCTGCGTCCCTGCCAGAATCTGTTCTATGATCTGCGGCGATGGCTCGGTGCGCGGGTTGTCATCGGTGACGACGATCTGGTCGGCATGCTGCTCCGCCACCCGGGCCATCAGCGGACGCTTGCCCGTATCACGATCGCCACCGCAGCCGAAGACGCAGGTGAGTCGACCCTGGGCATGCAGGCGTAGCGCCGTCAGCGCCTTTTCCAGCGCATCGGGTGTGTGGGCATAGTCGACTACCACCAATGGCAGCTCTCCGCCGCCCAGCCGCTGCATCCGCCCCGCCGGCGGCGTCAGCCCGGCAGCCAGTTCTACGGCGCGGTCGAGCCTTACCTCAAGCACCAGAAGCGTGGCGATAACCGCCAGCAGATTGGCCAGATTGAATTCCCCGAGCAGCGGGCTATGCAAAACCGCATGGCGCCTGCCGGTATGCAAGGCAGCGCTGATACCCGAGCTGGTGTATTCGATGTCGCTGCAATAAAGGTCGGCCTCGGGGCTATGCAGGCTGTACACAAAGCAACGCGAAGGGCTCTGCTCAACCAGTTGCTGGCCGAAGGGATCGTCCACATTGATGATGGCCGCCTGCAATGGCCGGTCAAACAGCCTGGCCTTGGCAGCACCGTACTGCGCCATGTCACCGTGGTAGTCAAGGTGATCGCGGCTAAGGTTGGTAAATATGGCCAGATCGAATTGCAGGTCCGCCACCCGGCCCTGGTCCAGGGCATGGGACGACACCTCCATGCACACCCAGCCGGCACCCTGGTCACGCAACTGCGCCAGTTGCTGCTGCACGGTGATGGCATCGGGCGTGGTCATGCCGTGGTCCTGCAACTGACCCAGCAGTCCGCTACCCAGGGTACCGATCACGCCGCAGGGCCGCCCCAGCGTGGCAAGTGCCTGCGCCAGCATCTGGGTGACGCTGGTCTTGCCGTTGGTACCGGTAACGCCGACCAGCCCGATATCATGACTGGGCTGCTGAAAAAAGCGCCCGGCAATGGCGGAAATCTGCCCAGCCAGATCCTTGACCGGCAACATGATGGCGGCGCCCTTGCCCTGCTCCAGGTTCTGCGGACGGAAGCCATCGGCGCTTTCATAGGCCACCGCCACTGCACCGGCCTCGATGGCGTCGGCAATGTGCGCGCGACCGTCATGGCGCAGACCGGGCACAGCCAGGAACAGACTGCCCGGACGGACCTGACGACTGTCGAGCGTCAGGTGATCGCATTGCACCGGCACACCTGCCCAGTCGGGGAAAAGCTGATCAAGGCTGCTCATCCGCGCGAGCCCTCCGTGTTCACCGGCGGCGGCAGTTCAACCTGCTGCAGTGCCGGAAGATCATCGGGGGTCACGTTCAGCAGGCGCAAGGCGCCGGACATGATCTCGCCAAAGACGGGGGCGGCGACCAAGCCGCCGTAATATTCGCCCTTGCTGGGCTCGTCGATGACCACTACTGCGGCAAAACGCGGGTTGCTGATGGGAGCGATGCCGGCGAAAACCGAACGGTAGCGATCCTTGGCGTAACCACCGCCGACCGCCTTGTGGACGGTTCCGGTCTTTCCACCAACCTGATAGCCGGGCACCCGTGCCCGCGAGCCGGTACCGCCCTCGCCGTCTACAGTACCGCGCAGCATGGTCAGCAGCTGCTTGCTGATGTCCTCGGGGATGATCTGGGTGCCCTGCGGCGGCTGATCCACCTTGAGCAGCGACAACGGCAGACGCCGGCCACCGTTGGCCAGCGTGGCATAAGCCTGCGCCAGCTGGGTGGCGGTCACGGAAAGCCCGTAGCCGTAGGACAACGTAGCCGTCTCGATCTGCGGCCATTTGCGGTGGTTGGGCAGCCGCCCGGTACTTTCACCCGGAAAGCCAAGGCCGGTGTACTCGCCCAGCCCCAACTGCTGGAGCAGGCCGTAGATATTCTCTGCGCCGATATCCAGGGCAATCTTGACCACACCGACGTTGCTCGACTTCATGATCACGCCCGACAGATCAAGCATCCCGTAATTACGGAAATCCCGGACGGTCAGGGTCGATACGCGCATGGTGCCCGGACGGGTATCCATGACTGTCGTAGGTTGATAGCGCCCACTCATCAGACCAGCCGCCACGGTAAAGGTCTTGATCGGCGAGCCCGGCTCGAACACATCAATCAGGGCCCGGTTGCGCATCATGTCGGGCTTGAGGTTGGAGCGGTTGTTGGGGTTGTAGCTGGGGTGATTGGCCATCGCCAGGATCTCGCCAGTGCGGATATCCACCAGCACGGCCGAACCAGCCTTGGCGCCGAAATTCTTCAATGCTTCGCGCAGCTCGCGGTGAGCAATGTATTGCAGGCGCAGGTCGATCGACATGACCAGATCGTTGCCCGGCCGCGCATTGCTGACCACCTGGACATCCTTGATCAGTCGACCACGCCGGTCCTGCAGCACCTGACGCTTGCCGGGCACACCCTCTAGCCAGTCGTTGTAGGTCAACTCCAGCCCTTCCTGCCCGGCCTCATCCACATTGGTAAAGCCGACCAGATGGGCCGCCACTTCGCCTGTCGGGTAAAAACGGCGATATTCCTCGATGCTGTGCACACCAGGGACCTTTAGCGAGGTGACCGCCTCGCCATCCTGGGGCGTCATATGCCGGCGCAGGTAGATGAACTCCTTGTCGGCGTTGGCTTGCAGACGCTCGGCAAAGGTCTTGGGATCGGTACCCAGGGATTTGGCGAGCTCCTCCCAGCGCGGCTTGTGATTGATCAACACGCTCGGGTTGGCCCACAGGGTCAACACCGGCGTGCTGACCGCCAGAGGTTCGCCATGTCGATCGGTTACCAGGCCGCGATGGGCCGGGATTACCGTGTGACGCATGCTGCGCTTGTCACCCTGGTTTTTCAGAAAGCCGCCATCCATGACCTGCAGCTCAACGATCCGCCAGGCGATCAGAGCGCTGCAGACGGCCAGCACGCCGATAACGACGCGAAAGCGCCACGGATGCAGACTGCCATTGGGCTTGAGCGCGATCATGGCTTCACCAGAATGACTTCACTGGCTTCCGGAACGCGCATTTTCAGCTCGTTGGTCGCCAGTGTTTCCACGCGGCTGTGCGCCGTCCAGGTGCTCTGCTCGAGAATCAATCGGCCCCATTCGGCCTGGGCGTTCTCGCGCTGGTCCATCTCGGCCGCCAGCTCGTTGAGCAGCACGCGGCTCCAGTGCGAGCTGTAGGCAACCGCCAGGGCACTGATGACCACCAGAACCCAGACGATGAACAACCATCCGCTGCTGCGCGGCAGCCCGGTGCGCTCGGGCGCAACCAATGGCAGCTCGGCCTGGGTGCTCATGGGCGCTTCTCGGCAATCCGCAGCACGGCGCTGCGGGCACGGGGATTGACGGCGGTTTCGGCCGCCGAGGGCATGATGGCCTTGCCGATCAGATTGATGCTCACATCAATATCCGCTGCACGAATCGGCAGATCCCGCGGCAACGGCGCACCCTTGGCCTCGCGACGCATGAACTGTTTGACCAGGCGATCTTCCAGGGAATGGAAACTGATCACCACCAGGCGACCGCCCGGAGCCAGCACCTCGAGTGCCGCCTTGAGCCCCTCGGCCAGGTCGTCCAGCTCGCGGTTGATAAAGATGCGGATACCCTGGAAGGCGCGGGTCGCCGGGTGCTTGTGTTTCTCCCACGCCGGATTCGCCACCTTGACCACTTCGGCGAGGTCGGCGGTACGGGTAAAAGGCTGTTCTGCCCGACGCGTCACGATGGCTCGGGCAATACGTTTGGCGTACCGCTCTTCGCCGTACTCCTTGAGCACAGCGGCAATATCTTCTTCCGGCGCACCGTTGATCCACTGCGCCGCACTTTGCCCGGAGGTCGGATCCATGCGCATGTCCAGCGGACCGTCATGCATGAAGCTGAAGCCGCGCTCGGCATCATCGAGCTGAGGGGAGGACACACCCAGATCCAGCAGCACGCCATCAACCTGACCGTGCAGACCACGCTGGCGCAGCTCTTCGCCCATGTCGGCAAAAGAGCGTTGTATAACGACAAAGCGGCCGTCTTCGGCCGCCAGCTCCGCACCGACCCGGACAGCTTCCGGGTCCTTGTCGAAGCCAAGCAGGCGGCCCTCCGCGCCAAGTCGGGCCAGAAGCGCGCGGCTGTGTCCTCCACGGCCGAAGGTGCCATCAACGTAAAGACCCGCCGGCTTGACGGCGAGACCTTCGATGGCCTCTTCCAGCAGCACGCTGGTATGCGAGAAGGTATTTGCGGCGGTCATAGGCTCAATGTCTGCAATACGTCCGGCAGCTCGCCCAGACTCTGTTCCTGATCCAGGTAGCCCGCGGTAGTGGCTTCCCAGGCGTCTTCGCTCCACAGCTCGAACTTGTCCAGCTGACCTACGAGCATCACCTTCTTGTCCAGCCCGGCATGCTCGCGCAGCAAGGGCGGCACGACAAAACGGCCGTTACTGTCCAGTTCGATCTCGTTGGCGTTACCGATCAACAGCCGGTTCAGCCGCTTGACCGCGGGATTGAGATTCGGCGCCTTGCGCAGCTGCGCTTCCACAGCCTCCCAGGCGGGCATCGGGTAGATCCACAGGCACCGTTCCTCGAGCGCAATCGTCGCCACCAACTGGCCGGCGCAGAGCTCTACAAGACGGTCGCGATAACGCGCCGGCATTGCGAGCCGCCCCTTGGCGTCCAGATTGATGGCATTGGCTCCCCGAAACACGCTCTGCGTCCTCTTCTGATTTGGTGTGCGAAGGGGAGGTTTTCACCAAAACAACCCACTTTTACCCACTTCACACCACTTCGGCACACTATAGGAACCACGCGTAGCCACCGTCAAGTAAGGACTTCACGGAAAAACCTTTATATGGCAGGGGGTTAGTACGAAAAACCGGGGCAAACCAGAGAATCCGCTTCAACTTTGAGGGAATAAATCGAGGCATCCCAATCAGATGGGATCGATACTTAATGTAATACTTTAGCAATAAGATTTTTTTGGTCTAACAAGGAGGGTTTTCACAGCGGGCCGTTCGATTGGACGAAGCGGCAGAAAAAAACAAGAGTTGGCCTGTAAGCCGGGTTCTGTCGTGAACAGTCATTCCTCTACGACAGCCATCACTGACTGCCTCTAGCAACCTACCCGAACCCAGTGCGGGCCACACCCAAGGGTTCCTATTT
>JAESUC010000075.1 GCA_016763285.1 Pseudomonas sp. | reverse complement strand
TTGCGTGCTGGTGATGGGCACCAGTGCGCGTGATCGTCGCATACCCTGGCCGGTGGTGGACCCGCGTGAAGCCGCTGAAATTGCGTTGGACCAGATAGCCGAACTGCCCGAGGCGCAGGTCGCACTGGTGTTCGGGCGGGAAGACTCCGGTCTGACCAGTGACGAGTTGCAGCGGTGCCAGTTTCACGTGCATATCCCGTCGAATCCGGATTTCAGTTCGCTGAATCTGGCTGCTGCGGTGCAGGTTCTGGCCTATGAGTTGCGCATGCTGGTACTCAAGCGCCAGAGCCAGCCGACCCACATGCAAAAGGTCGAAACCACTGCCTTGCAGAACGAGATTCCGACCACTGTCGGAGAAATGGAGCAGTATTTTGCCCATTTGCAGCAGGTGCTGGTTGAAATCGGCTTCCTAGACCCGCAGAAACCAAGACAGCTGATGCCCCGTTTGCGCCGCCTCTATGGGCGAATCCGGATCAACCGGATGGAAATGAATATCCTGCGCGGTATCCTCACCGAAACACAAAAAGCCATCGGCGTGAAAGCGGCCGGTGAGCGGAGACGTTAACCATGTTCAAGCGCATGAAGGAAGATATTGCCAGCGTGTTCCACCGGGATCCGGCAGCCCGCAGCACCGTGGAAGTGCTGTTCTGCTATCCCGGTCTGCACGCGATCTGGTTGCATCGACTGGCCCATGCGCTGTGGGTGCGCGATGCCCGTCTGGTGGCGCGCATGGTGTCGAATTTTGCCCGCTGGGCGACCGGGATCGAGATTCATCCCGGGGCAAAGCTGGGCCGCCGTTTCTTTATCGACCATGGCATGGGCGTGGTTATCGGTGAGACCGCCGAGATCGGCAACGATGTGACCCTGTACCAGGGTGTGACGCTGGGCGGCACCAGCTGGGACAAGGGCAAGCGTCATCCGACCCTGGAAGATGGCGTGGTCGTGGGGGCGGGTGCCAAGGTGCTTGGCCCGTTCACGGTGGGTGCCGGCGCCAAGATCGGTTCCAATGCGGTAGTGACCAAGGCCGTTCCGGCCGGTGCCACGGCGGTGGGTATTCCAGGCCGCATCATTCTCAAGGAAACGGACAAGGCTGATGAGCAGTGCGCCAAGCGTCAGGCCATGGCCGAGAAGCTGGGCTTCGACGCCTACGGTGTGACCCGGGATACACCCGATCCGGTGGCGCGGGCCATTGGCCAGATGCTCGACCACATGCAGGCCGTCGATAGTCGCCTGGAGGGCATGTGCCAGGCGCTGGGCGAGCTGGGCAGCGATTATTGCGCCAAGGAGCTGCCAGCCCTGGGCGGGGAGGACTTCGACCTGCTCAAGGCCGAAGTGGACAGCGTTGAACCGAAACCTGCCCAGGCGGGTAAAGCCGGGCGTTCATAGGGTGTCACCCATGTTGCCGATTTATCTTGATTACGCTGCCACCACACCGGTCGACCCCAAGGTCGCCGAGCAGATGATGGCGTGTCTGACCATGGACGGTAACTTTGCCAACCCGGCATCACGCTCTCATATATACGGGTGGAAGGCTGAAGAGGCGGTGGAGCTGGCCCGGCGCCAGGTGGCTGATCTGGTGGGCGCCGACCCGCGGGAAATCGTCTGGACCTCGGGCGCGACGGAGTCGGACAATCTGGCGATCAAGGGGGCGGCTCACAGCCGTGCCGAGCGGGGGCGGCACCTGATCACCTCGCAGATCGAGCACAAGGCGGTACTCGACAGCTTCCATCAGCTGGCGCGGGAAGGGTTCGAGGTTACCTGGTTGAAGCCGGACGCCAGCGGTGTTATCACGCCGGAGCAGCTCCAGGCCGCCATGCGCGACGACACCACGCTGGTCTCGCTGATGCATGTGAACAACGAGATCGGCACGGTCAATGATATCGCCGCCCTTGGGGCTGTTGCCCGCGCGGGTGGTGCCCTTATGCATGTGGACGCGGCCCAGTCCACCGGCAAGTTGCCCATCAATCTGCACGACCTGCCGGTCGATCTGATGTCGTTCTGTGCGCACAAGACCTACGGTCCCAAAGGGGTCGGTGCGCTGTATGTGCGCCGCGACCCGGGGTTGCGGATCGAGGCGCTGATTCACGGCGGCGGTCATGAGCGCGGTATGCGTTCGGGTACTCTGCCCACTCACCAGATTGTCGGTATGGGCGCCTGTTTTGCCCTGGCCGGCCAGACCATGGCGGAAGAGACTCGTCGTATTGCCGGTCTGCGCGACCGCCTCATGGCCGGGCTGGCCGACCTGCCGGAGGTATTTCTCAATGGCAGTAGCGAGGCGCGGGTGCCGCACAACCTCAACCTGGCATTCGCCGGCGTCGATGGGGAGTTGCTCCTGTTGGCGCTGAAGGATCTTGCGCTGTCTTCGGGTTCGGCCTGTACTTCTGCCTCGGTTGAGCCATCCTATGTATTGAGCGCTCTGGGCATGCCTCGGGAGCTCGCCCAGGCTTCGCTGCGTATTTCCCTTGGTCGCTACACGACGGACGACGAAGTGACACATGCAGCACAGATACTCTGTACGGTGGTGCCGCGACTGCGTCAGGACGCCTGAGGCGGCGGCACATCGGACCCGGCCGGTGAATCCGCTGGCCGGTATGTATTTCCCTCTAACCTGCGTATAATCCGCGGGTTAACAATTCCGCATAACTTCTCAATTCACATTTACTTTTTCTGGAGAGATTTCCATGGCCGTAGAACGTACCCTGTCCATCATCAAGCCCGACGCCGTAGCCAAGAATGTCATCGGCCAGATCATCAGCCGTTTCGAAAAGGCCGGTCTGAGTGTTGTCGCGGCCAAGATGGTTCAGCTGTCCCAGTCCGATGCCGAAGGCTTCTACGCCGAGCACAGCGCGCGTCCTTTCTTCAAGGATCTGGTTGGCTTCATGACGTCCGGTCCGGTTGTCGTACAGGTACTGGAAGGCGAAGGTGCGGTACTGAAGAACCGCGAACTGATGGGCGCGACCAACCCCAAGGAAGCTGACGCTGGCACCATCCGTGCCGATTTTGCCGAGTCTATCGATGCCAACGCGGTACACGGTTCGGATTCCACTACCTCTGCTGCCCGCGAAATCGGTTATTTCTTTGCAGAAACCGAGCTGTGCCCGCGCGGCTGATAGGCTTTTCCGACACGGTTCAAACACAGGTGATGATGTGACCGCCACTAGCAATGCCAACGGCAAGATCAATCTGCTGGGTCTGACCCAGCCGAAAATGGAAGCCTTCTTCGAGAGCCTCGGGGAAAAGCGCTTCCGTGCCGGTCAGGTCATGAAGTGGATTCATCACCTGGGTGTCGACAATTTCGATGACATGACGAATGTCGGCAAGGCTCTGCGCGAGAAGCTCGCGGCCGTCGCCGAGATTCGTCCGCCGGAAGTAGTCAGCGAAGACATCTCCAAGGACGGTACACGCAAGTGGGTTGTGCGCGTGGCCTCCGGTAGTTGTGTGGAGACTGTCTACATCCCGCAGAATGGACGCGGCACGCTCTGTGTATCGTCCCAGGCGGGGTGTGCGCTGGACTGCAGCTTCTGCTCCACCGGCAAGCAGGGATTCAACAGCGATCTGACCGTGGCCGAGATCATCGGCCAGGTCTGGATCGCCAACAAGTCGTTCGGCAGCATTCCGGCCAAGACCGACCGTGCCATCACCAACGTGGTGATGATGGGTATGGGCGAGCCGCTGCTGAACTTCGACAATGTTCTTGATGCCATGCTGTTGATGATGGATGACCTTGGCTATGGCATATCCAAGCGCAAGGTGACACTGTCCACATCCGGCGTGGTACCGATGATCGAAAAGCTGGGCGAGGTGACCGACGTCGCCCTGGCGCTGTCATTGCACGCCCCGAACAATGCGTTGCGCAACCAGCTGGTACCGCTGAACAAGAAGTATCCGCTGGAAGTGCTGTTGCCTGCCTGTAATCGGTATATGGCAGGGTTGGGCGAGAAGCGGGTGCTGACCATCGAGTACACCATGCTCAAGGATGTGAATGATCAGCCGGAACACGCCGAAGAGATGATTGAATTGCTGCGTAACACGCCGTGCAAGATCAATCTGATTCCCTTCAATCCGTTCCCGCATTCGGGTTACGAACGGCCGAGCAACAACAGTATCCGGCGCTTCCAGGACATGCTGCACAAGGCGGGTTACAACGTGACTGTGCGCACGACTCGCGGCGAGGATATTGACGCCGCATGCGGCCAGCTGGTCGGGCAGGTGATGGATCGAACCCGCCGCAGCGAACGCTACATCGCTCTCAGAGAATTGCCGGTTGACGGGCTGCCCGCTGCACAGCGGCCCTCCAGTGCGGACCGGTAGGCCATCCAACCGAGGATCGATTGTGATGAACAGAATGATGATCGCGGCAACATTGCTCACCTCCCTGGCCCTGAGTGGTTGTGTGGCCACCGGTGACCAGCCGCAGAACCGCAGGGTTGACCCCGATGCAGGACGCGATGCCTATATCCAGCTGGGCCTGGGCTATCTGCAGGAAGGCGAGACCGAAAGCGCCAAGGCACCGCTGAGCGAAGCACTGAAGCTGGATCCGCGCTCGGCCGCGGCGCACCTGGCGCTGGCCATGGTGTTTCAGCGGGAGGGCGAGACCGCGTCGGCTGACAAGCATTATCGGGCTGCTCTGGCCAGTGAGCCGGACAACCCGCGGATTCTGAACAATTACGGCGTCTTTCTGCTCAGCAAGGAGCGCCATCAGGAGGCGCTCGGCTATTTTGAGCAGGCCTCCCAGGACACGCTCTATGGCGAGCGCTCCCGGGTTTTCGAGAATATCGGTCTGACCTATCAGCGCATGGACAGGCCCGAAGAGGCCAGGGCCAGCTTCGAGCGGGCCTTGCGGCTTAACAGCCGGCAGCCCATGGCTCTGCTGCAAATGGCGAAGATCGAGTTTGCTGCACAGAATTTTGTCCCGGCCTGGGACTATTACCGCAGTTTCACCCAGTATTCCGGACAGAATGCCGAGAGCCTCTGGCTGGGCATTCAGTTGGCACGGCGGTTTGAGGACCATAACCGGGCTGCAAGCTATGCGCTGCAGCTGCGCCGTTTGTATCCCAAGAGTCCGGAAGCGCAAGCATTGAAGGCATCAGACCAATCATGAGTACAGAGCAGCACGATGTAATGCCGCCGAAAGTTGAAGCGTACGATGATGGCGGTCGAATGGCTCATCCGGGCGCGACCCTGCAAGCGGCACGGCAGGCCAAGGGGCTGAGTACGGCCGAGGCAGCCACCAGCCTGCGTCTGCCGGAAAAGATTCTGGCCCACCTGGAGGCCGGACGTTTCGACCAGCTTCCCGGCGACACCTTCGCCCGTGGTTATGTGCGCAGCTATGCACGGCTGCTGGGGCTGGACGCCAACCGTCTGGTGCTGGAGTACGACCGTGCCCGCGGAATAGAAGTGCGTGAGCGGCAGGTCAGCGGCATCGACAAGATGGGGCGCCCCGGCAAGACCGGCGGCATGCTCATGACCTGGACAACCATTATTGTGGCCCTGGCCATCATCGCGTCGATCCTGTTGTGGTGGTATGACAGTCAGCCCACCCAGTCGGTCAGTGATGTCGCAGAGATTGCCAGCCAGGCTCTGGATGAAGTCGAAGTCGATGCCATGGCTCTGCCTGAGGATCTCGATTTTGCCGCCGATTCGGCCCCTGAGATGGAGACTGGTGCGTTGCCAGCCGACCCGATGGCGCCCCCGGCGGCCGTGTCGACGACAGACGAGTTCACTACCGGTGACAGCACGCTCCAGAGCAGCGAAACTGCCGAGACCTTCCAGGCTGAGCCGTCAGAATTGAGCGAGGCAGATACCGCGCCAGCCCCGGCCCCCGCCGAGCCGAGCGCTCAGGCCACGACACCCGCTGCGCCCGCGGCAAGCCCGGCTGCCGAGAACGAGCAACCGGTTGCGAGTTCTGCGCGTGGATTGCAGATGCGCTTCAGCGGCGATTGCTGGGTACAGGTCACCACGGCCGGCGGCGAGTCATTGCACAGCGCCCTGATGCAGGCCGGGCAGACGCTGGCGATTGATCATCCTGGACCAATCAATGTCGTGATCGGTGCTGTGGAGGCCGTGTCACAGATCGCCTTCAACGGTGAGCCCGTCGATACCAATTCGGTCAGACAGTCAGGCGTTGTGCGCCTGCGTCTGGGCTGAGAGGAGGAGCGTCATGCACCACGAATCTCCGATAAAACGCAGGAAGTCGCGCCAGATTCGCGTTGGTTCCGTTCTGGTGGGCGGTGATGCGCCGATCTCCGTCCAGAGTATGACCAACACCGAAACCTGCGATGTTGCCGCCACCGTGGCACAGATCAACCAGCTCCAGGCCGTCGGTGCCGATATCGTCAGGGTCTCGGTGCCCAGCATGGAGGCTGCCGAGGCGTTTGGCGAGATACGCAAGCAAGTGACTCTGCCGCTGGTGGCTGATATTCACTTCGACTACAAGATTGCCCTGCGGGTCGCTGACCTGGGTGTGGATTGTCTGCGGATCAATCCGGGCAACATAGGACGTGAAGATCGTGTGCGCGCAGTCGTCGATGCCGCTCGCCACAACGGTATTCCGATCCGCATCGGTGTCAACGCCGGGTCGCTGGAAAAGGATCTGCAGAAGAAGTACGGCGAGCCGACCCCGCAGGCGCTGGTCGACTCGGCGTTGCGCCATGTGGACTATCTGGACAAGCTGGATTTTCAGGATTTCAAGGTCAGCGTCAAGGCCTCGGACGTCTTCATGGCAGTGGGCGCCTACCGTTTGCTGGCCGCACAGATCGAGCAGCCCCTGCACCTGGGGATTACCGAAGCCGGTGCGTTACGCTCTGGCACGGTGAAGTCGGCAGTGGGCCTGGGCATGCTGCTGGCCGAAGGCATTGGCGACACCATTCGCATCTCCCTGGCGGCCGATCCGGTGGAAGAGATCAAGGTGGGTTTCGATCTGCTCAAGTCCCTGCACCTGCGCTCGCGTGGCATCAACTTCGTCGCTTGCCCGAGCTGTTCGCGGCAGAACTTCGACGTGATCAAGACCATGAACGAGCTCGAGGCGCGCCTTGAGGATGTGGTGGTGCCACTGGATGTGGCCGTGATCGGTTGCGTGGTCAACGGCCCGGGCGAAGCCAAGGAGGCCGATATCGGCCTGACCGGTGGTTCGCCGAACAACCTGATCTATGTGGGTGGTACACCGGACCAGAAGGTTGATAACGCGCATCTGGTGGATACCCTGGAAAAACTCATTCGTGACAAGATTGCTGCCAAACAGGCCCTGGATGCCAACACCATCGCCCGTGGCTGATAAAGGAAAGATGCATTGAAGACCCTGCAAGCCGTGCGCGGCATGAACGATGTCCTGCCCGCCGACAGTGCCCTGTGGCAGTATTTTGAGAGGACCGTCGCTGATCTGCTGACGGCATACGGCTATCAGCAGGTGCGGATGCCGATCGTCGAGCCGACCGAGCTGTTCAAGCGCTCGATCGGTGAAGTGACCGACATTGTCGAGAAGGAGATGTATACCTTTGCCGATCGCAACGGCGACTCCCTGACCCTGCGTCCCGAGGGAACAGCCGGGTGTGTGCGGGCGATGCTCGAGCATGGCCTGCTGGGCGGCGGGACCAGCCAGAAGGTCTGGTATGCCGGTCCGATGTTCCGGCATGAACGGCCGCAGAAGGGGCGCTACCGCCAGTTCAATCAGATCGGCGTGGAAACCTTCAATCTGGCCGGGCCGGATATCGATGCCGAGCTGATACTGCTCAGTTGGCGCCTGTGGCAGCAGCTGGGTCTGCAGGATGCGGTCACGCTGGAGCTCAACAGTCTGGGCAGCAGCGAGGACCGTGCACGTTATCGCGATGAGCTGGTCAGCTATCTGCGTGCGCGCTTCGACCAGCTGGACGAAGACAGCCAGCGTCGGCTGGAAAGCAACCCCTTGCGGGTGCTGGACAGCAAGAATCCGCAGACCCAGGCGCTGCTGGCGGATGCTCCGCGACTGGCCGATTTTCTCAACGAGGACGCGCAAGCTCATTTCAGCGGTCTGCGCGCGCTGCTCGATGCCGCAGGTGTGCCCTACGTAATCAACCCGCGGCTGGTCCGCGGGCTGGACTACTACGGCCTGACAGTGTTCGAATGGACGACTGACAAATTGGGCGCGCAGGGTACCGTATGCGCCGGCGGTCGCTATGATGGTCTGGTCGAACAGTTGGGCGGCAAGCCGGCCCCGGCTGTGGGGTTTGCCATGGGTATCGAGCGCCTGGTGCTGTTGATACAGACGCTGGACCGGGTGCCGCCTGAACTGGGGCGCCAGGTGGATGTGTATCTGGTGACGCTGGGCGACGCCGCCGCAGTAGCGGGTTTTCGGCTCGCCGAGCAGTTGCGTGACGCCTTGCCGGGTCTTCGGCTGGTCGTGCATTGTGGTGGCGGCAGCTTCAAGAGTCAGTTCAAGAAGGCGGACAAGTCCGGCGCCCTGTTTGCCCTGATTCTGGGCGAGGACGAGGCCGCAGCGCAGCAGATCGGGATC
>JAESUC010000074.1 GCA_016763285.1 Pseudomonas sp. | reverse complement strand
GTCTGCACGGGGGCCTTGCTCGTGGCCCATCGGATGCGAACCGCGCATCACGTGCCAGTGGGTCGTACCGGAATCAAACCACACGTCGAGCGTGTCGCTGATCTTGTCGTACTGATTTGCTTCTTCACCGAGCAGCTCGGCCGCATCCATGGTGAACCAGGCTTCGATGCTGCCCTGCTCCACCCGTTTGGCGACCTCTTCGATCAATTCGAGCGTGCGCGGGTGCAGGTCACCCGTTTCCTTGTGCAGGAACAGCGGGATCGGCACACCCCAGTTGCGCTGACGGGAGATACACCAGTCAGGACGACCGGCAATCATGTTATGCAGGCGTTGCTTGCCCCAGGCGGGCACGAATTCGGTGGTCTCGATCGCGGCCAGAGCGCGCTGGCGCAGACTCTCACCCTCCTTCGGCGGCGTATCCATCCCGACAAACCACTGCGCGGTCGCACGATAGATGACCGGGGTCTTGTGGCGCCAGCAGTGCATGTAACTGTGGCTGACCTGCTCATGGGCCAGCAGACAGCCGACCTCTTCCAGCTTGGCGACGACGTTGGGATTGGCTTTCCAGATGAACTGGCCACCAAAGAACTCCAGCGACTCCGCGTAGACCCCGTTACCCTGCACTGGACTGAGGATATCGTCATTGACCATGCCGTAGCGCTTGCAGGTATGAAAGTCGTCCACGCCATAGGCCGGTGCCGAGTGGACAATACCGGTCCCCGCGCCAAGCTCGACATAATCCGCCAGGTAGACTGGAGAAAGACGATCATAGAAGGGGTGGCTGAAATTGATCAGCTCCAACCTGTCGCCACTGGTGATCGCCACCACTTCGCCTTCACGACCGTAACGGGCCAGACAGCTTTCCACCAGCTCCTCGGCCAGCACCAGCAGACGATCACCCACGTCGACCAGCGCGTAATTGAACTCGGGGTGCACATTCAGGGCCTGGTTGGCTGGAATGGTCCAGGGCGTGGTGGTCCAGATAACCATCTGAGCCGGCTTGCTCAGCTCCGACAGCCCGAAAGCCTCCGCCAGCCTGGCGGGCTCGGCACAGGGAAAGCCGACATCGATAGTGGGCGACTGTTTGTCTGCATACTCGACCTCTGCTTCGGCCAGCGCCGAGCCACAGTCGAAACACCAGTTGACCGGTTTCAAGCCCTTGAAGACGAAACCTTTTTCGACCATTTTTCCCAGGGCACGGATCTCCCCTGCCTCATTGGCATAATCCATGGTCTTGTAGGGGTTGTCCCATTCGCCCAGAACACCCAGGCGCTTGAAATCGGCCTTCTGACCCTCGATCTGCTTCGCAGCATAGGCACGACTGAGCTCGCGCGTCTTGCCAGGCTCCAGATGCTTGCCATGGGTCACCTCGATCTTGTGCTCGATCGGCAGGCCGTGGCAGTCCCAGCCGGGCACGTAGGGCGCATCGAAACCCGACAGGGTCTTGGAGCGGGTGATGATGTCCTTGATGATCTTGTTGACCGCATGGCCGATATGGATATCGCCATTGGCGTAGGGCGGACCGTCGTGCAGAACGAAGCTGGGCCGGCCGCGGCTGATATCACGAATCTTGCCGTACAGGTCAATACCCTCGAGGCGCTTGAGCGTCTCGGGCTCACGGGTGGGCAGGCCGGCTTTCATCGGGAAGGCCGTTTCCGGCAAATTCAGCGTCGCTTTGTAGTCAGTCATCTGGTCCAGGCTCACTTGTTTGAGTCAGAGGCCCATTGGGCGCGGGCTGCGGCAATGTCTGCCGTGATCGCGGCCTGCAGGGCATCCAGGGAATCGAATCGCTGTTCGTCACGCAGTTTTTCATGAAATATGACAGTCAGGTGCCGCCCATACAGGTCGCCCTTGAAATCCAGCAGGTGAACCTCGAGGTGTGGCCGGCCATCCCCTGCCACCGTGGGACGGGTACCTATATTGGCAATGGCCTGGTGGGCGCCCTCATGGGGTGCCTCTTCCAGCACCGCACTGACCCGGAACACGCCCTTGAGGGGAGCGTGCAATCGCTTGAGTTGTACGTTGGCCGTGGGCGCCCCAAGGGTACGGCCGAGTTGCTGGCCGTAGAGAACCCGGCCGCTGATACTGAAAGGACGGCCAAGCAGGCGCTCGCCCAGCTCGAAATCGCCCTCCGACAACACCTGGCGCAGGCGGGTGCTGCTGATGCGCTCGCCGCTTTCCGCCACCGTATTGGCCGCCTCCACACTGAAGCCATGCCGAGCGCCACTGCCCTGCAGGAAGGCGAAATCGCCACTACGATCACAACCAAACCGGAAATCGTCGCCCACTTCGAGGTGCTTCACACCCAGACCGTCGATCAGTACCTGCTGGACGAAGGCTTCAGCGCTCAATTCGCGCAAGCGACGGTTGAAGGCCAGACATAACACGCGATCAACGCCCTGGGCCTCCAGCAGCATGAGCTTGTCCCGCAGGCGGGTCAGCCGGGGTGGCGCGGCATCGGGCGCAAAATACTCCCGCGGTTGCGGCTCGAAAATCACCACACAGCCAGGCAGCCCCATACGCGCCGAATGCGCCCGCAGACGCTTGAGAATCGCCTGATGACCAGCGTGGACACCATCGAAGTTACCGATTGTCGCTACACAACCCCGATGCCGGGGGCGCAGGTTATGTAGACCGCGGACCAGTTCCATAATGCTCGTTGTTTGGCTGAAGGATCAAACGCGCGAGTATACAGCCTTAGCGGTGCGCGCGTCATGCGGTGGCGCCGAGTTGACTGCTAGTACGCTGGCGGTCAGCCCTGGCGTAGATGCCGCATGCGCATACCCGTCACCACCAGAGCAAGAACGAACACACCGATGCCGGCACACACCAACAGCGCCATTTCCAGCACCTTCTGCTGCCAGCCCCAGGTGAACCACTGCTCGATTGTCGGAACCATCCAGATAATGACCAGCGCCATCGCTGCACAGGCTGCGACCAGCCGCAGTGTGAATACCCACCAGCCAGGCTGAGCCTGATAAATGCCGGCCTTGCGCAACCCCCACCACAACAGCCCGGCATTCAGCACCGCCGACAGGGAGGTCGCCAGAGCCAGACCGACGTGGGCCAGCGGCCAGATCAGGATCAGGTTGAACGCCATGTTGACCACCATGCAGGTAATGGCGATCTTCACCGGCGTCTTGATGTCCTGACGGGCGAAATAGCCTGGCGCAAGCACCTTGATCAGCATGAAGGTCATGACCCCGATGGAATACGCCCGCAGGGCGGCAGCGGCCTGCAAGGTATCGCGTTCGGTCATCGCCCCGTAATGAAACAGCGTGGCTATCAAAGGCTCGGCGAGCAGCAGCAAGGCCAGCGCCGCTGGCACCCCCACGAGCAGCACCATACGGATCGCCCAATCAAGCGTGGCAGAGAACGCCTTCGGATCTTCACTGGCATGCTGGCGGGAGAGCGCCGGCAGTATCACCGTGCCGATCGCAATGCCGAAAGCGCCCAGCGGCAGCTCCGAGAGACGGTCAGCGTAATACAGCCAGGAGATGCTGCCTGTTTCCAGGAAGGAGGCCAGCACCGTGTCCAACAGCAGATTGATCTGGCTGACCGAGACACCAAAGAGAGCGGGGAGCATCAGTGTCATGATGCGTTTGACGCCCTCATGCTTGCGATCCGGCCGCGGAATGGGCAACAGCTTTATCTGTGCCAGAAAAGGCAGCTGGAACAGTAGCTGCACCATCCCTGCAATAAAGACACCCCAGGCCAGCGCCATGATTGGCTGATCAAAATAGGGCGACATCAGCACGGTCGCGCCAATCATGCACAGATTGAGCAGTACCGGCGTGAAAGCAGGAACCGCAAAGCGACCGTAGCTGTTGAGGATCGCGCCACACAGGGCAGTCAGGGAAATAAGCAGCAGATACGGAAAGGTGATGCGCAGCATATCAGTGGCCAGCGCGAGCTTTACCGTATCGTCGTGAAAGCCGGGGGCAAACAGCATTATCAGCAGCGGAGCGCCGGCCACACCGAGCGCCGTGATCGCGACCAGGGTTATGCCCAGCGTCCCGGCGACCCCGTTGATCAGATATTTGACATCTTCCAGGCTACGTTTGGTGCGGTACTCGGAAAGCACTGGCACAAACGCCTGGGCAAAGGCGCCTTCGGCAAACAGACGTCGCAGGAAGTTGGGAATCTTGAAGGCAATGAAGAAGGCGTCCGCTTCGGACTGCGAGCCAAAATAGGCTGCCACCACGACATCACGCACCATGCCGAGCACGCGCGACAGCAATGTCATGATGCTCACCACCATGCCCGAACGCAGCAATGTCGGAGCCTTGGGTTCAGGTGCGCTGGGTGTTGCCTGATCGGTCATGCGTTCGGTCGCCGGATAAAAGCGCGATGATAGCCTCTCGACGGACCCCGTGGCGAGAACCGAACCCCAGCAAAAGCTTGTGGGCGCGCGGCAAAAGCCTCAAGCTGTCGCCCCTGGGCAGAGAGCGTGAAACTTATGCTTTGCAGCCCGTTGACAACCCTTGACATTGGTACAGGCTGGCGGCATAGTACGCGGCCTTATTTGTACCCTTATTCATCACGATTTTCTGAGGAGCACGACGGTGGCAAACTCACCTCAAGCCAAGAAACGCGCCAAGCAGGCCGAGAAGCGCCGCAATCACAACG
>JAESUC010000073.1 GCA_016763285.1 Pseudomonas sp. | reverse complement strand
GACCTGTGAGCCGTTTGAAGTGGTGCCCTGCGACACGCTGATCACCGAAGCCACCTTTGCCCTGCCCTGTTATCGCTGGCCGCCGGTGCAGCAGGTCGGCCAGCAGATGTGGGACTGGTGGTCGGGTAATCCTGATCGGCCCTGCGTGCTGTTTACCTATGCCTTCGGCAAGGCGCAGCGGGTACTCGCCGCGCTGGCCGAGCACACCGACCGGACCGTCTATCTGCACGGAGCGATGGTTGCGCTGACCGAGCTGTATCGTGACGCGGGCATTGCCATGCTGCCGACGCAGCCGGTCTCGGAGCTGCCACGGACCGAGGGCATGCGCGGCCAGCTGATCCTGGCTCCGCCCTCCGCCGCCGGCTCGCCCTGGATGCGCCGGTTCAAGAACGCCAGCACCGGCTTTGCTTCGGGCTGGATGCGTATTCGCGGCAATCGGCGGCGGCGCGGTTATGACCAGGGCTTCGAGCTCAGCGATCATGCCGACTGGCCTGCCCTGCTGGCCACCATCCGTGATTGCGGCGCCAGCACGGTACTGACCACCCATGGCCGCAGCGATGACCTGGTGCGTTACCTGCGCGAATCACTGGGCGTGGATGCCCGTGCGCTGACCACCCTGTATGGCGGCGAGGACGACTGATGCAGGCCTTTGCCGATCTGTACGCCGAGCTCGACGCCACCACCCGCACCCAGGTCAAACTGGATGCCCTGATTGCCTATTTTCGTGATGCACCCCCGGCGGATGCCGCCTGGGCGGTATATATTCTGGCCGGCCGCCGCATGAAACGCCTGATCGGGCCGCTCAAGCTGCGTGAATGGCTGGCCGAAGCGACGGCCCTGCCGGACTGGCTGGTAGAGGAAACCTATCAGCATGTGGGCGACCTGGCCGAAACCATCAGTCTGTTGATGGAAGGCGACGACCAGCGGCACGCCGTGGACGGCGATCTGGCCGAGTGGATCGAACAGGCCATCCTGGGCCTGCGTAAACTCGACGAGGCCGAACAGAAGGCCCACGTGCTGGCCCATTGGCGCAGGCTGCCGCGCCCCGCCTGCTTTCTGTATAACAAGCTGCTGACCGGCAGCCTGCGCGTCGGCGTCTCCCGCGGCCTGGTCGAGCGTGCTCTGGCGTCTCTGGGTGACCTGCCTCGGGCCCTGATCGCCAGGCGTCTGATCGGTGAGTTCGAGCCGACGGCGGCCTTCTTTACCGCCCTGTTCGACCCCGAGCAGCGCGAGGAGCGTGAAGGTCAGCCCTACCCGTTCTTTCTGGCCTCGCCTCTTGAAGGAGAGCCGGACACGCTTGGTGATCTGCGTGAGTGGCTGGCCGAATGGAAGTGGGACGGCATACGTGCCCAACTGATCGCCAGGCCCAATGGCACATGGCTGTGGTCCCGCGGCGAGGAGCCGATGAACGGTCGTTTTCCGGAGGTCGAGGCCGCTGCTGCCGATCTGCCGGAGGTGGTGCTGGATGGCGAGATACTCGCCTGGGACACCCAGGTACTGCCGTTCTCGCAGATGCAGCGACGGATCCAGCGCAAGACTCTGGGTGAGAAGCTGCTGCGCGAGGTCCCGGTGATCTTTCTCGCCTACGACGTGCTCGAATACCAGCAGGCAGACTGGCGCGAGCGACCGCTGCATGAACGCCGCGCGCTGCTGGAAAAGCTGCTGGCGAAGCGGGGTGACAATGCCATCCGCATCAGCCCTGCGGTCAATGCAGCCGACTGGCCGCTGCTGGCAGAGCTGCGCGAGGAAAGCCGCGAGCGCATGGTCGAAGGGTTGATGCTCAAGCGCCTGGACAGCCCCTACCGCAGCGGGCGGGTGCGCGGCGACTGGTGGAAGTGGAAGATCGAGCCGCTGACCATCGACGCGGTGCTGCTTTACGCACAGCCCGGCCACGGCCGGCGGGCCAATCTGTATACCGACTACACGCTGGCCGTGCGCGATGGCGAAGCCTACGTGCCCATCGCCAAGGCCTATTCCGGGCTGACCGATCAGGAAATCCAGAAGCTCGATCACTGGATCCGCCGCAACACCGTGGAGAAATTCGGACCGGTGCGCTCACTCAAGCCCGAACAGGTGCTGGAAATCGCCTTCGAAGGCATCCAGCCCTCGCCGCGGCACAAGTCCGGCATCGCGCTGCGCTTTCCGCGCATAGCACGCTGGCGGCAGGACAAGCCGGTGGCCGAAGCGGACACCCTGGAGCAGGTAAAGGAGCTGCTGAACCTCTATGGCGGTTAAGCCCGAGGCGGCAGTGGATGGGCTGGCCGCCATCGACGCCTGGTTCGCCAGCCAGGGCTGGCAGTCAGCGCCGTTCCAGCGCGAGGCCTGGGAGGCCTTTCGCGCCGGCCATAGCGGGCTGATTCACGCCTCCACCGGCTCGGGCAAGACCCTGGCCGCCTGGCTGGGCCCGGTGTCCCGGGCACTGGAGAACCGGCAGCGCACCAGTGGCTTGCGGGTACTCTGGATCACGCCGCTGCGTGCCCTGGCCACTGACACCGCTGGCCATCTGCAGGCCGCCGTCGATGCCCTGGGGCTGGACTGGCGGGTCGAGACGCGTACTGGCGATACCTCCGCCAGCGTGCGCGCGAGACAGCAACGCAAGCTGCCGGACACCCTGGTGACGACGCCGGAAAGCCTCTCGGTATTGCTCTCCTACCGCAATGCCGAGGACAGCTTCCGCCATCTGGATGCGGTCATCGTCGATGAATGGCATGAACTGCTGGGTAACAAGCGCGGCGTGCAGCTGCAGTTGTGCCTGGCCTGGTTGCGGGCGCGGCACCCGGGGCTTGCCGTGTGGGGCCTGTCGGCAACCCTGGGCAATCTGGATGAGGCCATGGCGGTATTGCTGGGTGAGGGCGCTGCACCGGGAGTGCGCATCGCCGGGGCGCAGGGCAAGCCCCTGACCATCCGCGGTCTCTGCCCGACCAATGTCGAGCGCTTTCCCTGGGCCGGCCACCTGGGATTGTCGCAGCTCGATGGCGTCCTCGACTATCTGGCTGGGGGCAAGACCTCACTGCTGTTCACCAACACTCGCTCCCAGTCCGAACTCTGGTTTGAAGCCATCCTCAAGGCCCGGTTGGAATGGGTCACGGAAATGGGTCTGCACCACGGCTCGATTGATCGCAAGGTGCGCCGTCGCATCGAGGACGGTCTGCGCCAGGGCGCTTTCCGCTGTGTGGTTTGCACCTCCAGTCTCGATCTGGGTGTGGATTTCTCCCCGGTGGACCGGGTCGTGCAGGTGGGCAGTCCGAAAGGCGTCGCCCGGCTGATGCAACGGGCTGGCCGCTCCGGGCACCAGCCGGGGGCGGTCAGCGAAATACTCTGTGTGCCCAGCCATGCCCTGGAGCTGGTCGAGATTGCCGCGGCGCGAAGGGCCTGGGAGGCCGGTCAGGTGGAGGCCCGGCGGCCGCCAAGAATGAGTCTCGATGTGCTGGTGCAGCACCTGGTTACGCTGGCTGCTGGCCCAGGATTCATCGCCGAGGATGCGCTGGCGCAGGTACGCAGTACCCATGCCTTTGCCGGGTTGCAGGCAGAGGTGTTCGACTGGTGCCTGCTGTTTATCACCCAGGGTGGCCCGGTGCTCGAGCACTATCCCCAGTTCCAGCGGGTGTCGCTGGAACTGGGGGTGTACCGGGTCGAGAATACCGGCATCGCCCGCCGGCATCGTATGGCGATCGGCACCATTACCAGCGATGCGCAGATTCAGGTGCGCTTCATGAAGGGTGGCAGCCTGGGCAGCATCGAGGAGACCTTTATCGCCCGCCTTAAGCCGGGGGACGTGTTCCTGTTCTCCGGGCGGGCGCTAGAGCTGGTCAAGGTGCGTGATCTGGTAGCCTATGTGCGTCTGGCCAAGACCCGGAGACACAGCGTGCCGCGCTGGTACGGCGGCCGTCTGCCGCTGTCCAGCGAGCTGGCCGAGAGCGTACTGGCGATTTTCGAGGAGGTTGAAAACGGGCAGTACGCTGATCCGGAGGTCAAGGCCATAGCGCCGGTGCTGGAGCTGCAGAAGCAGCAGTCGGCGCTGCCCGGTCGTTCACGGCTGTTGATCGAGCGATGCCGCTCCCGGGAAGGCGAGCACCTGTTCATCTACCCCTTTGCCGGTCGGCTGGCCCATGAGGGGCTGGCGGCGCTGCTTGCCTGGCGTCTCGGACAGATCACACCGGCGACCTTCGCCCTCTCGGTGAATGACTATGGCCTGGAGCTGTTGACCTCCAAGCCTCTACCGGAGCTGACCGAAGCCGACTGGCACGTCCTGCTGGACCCCGAGCATTTGCTAGAACACGTGCTGGCGGCGCTCAATGCCGGCGAGCTGGCGCGCCGACAGTTTCGCGATATCGCCCGGGTCAGCGGTCTGGTGTTCCAGGGGTTTCCGGGCAGTGGCAAGACCGACAGGCAATTGCAGGCCTCCAGCGGGCTTCTGTATGACACGTTGCAGCGCTATGATCCCGAACACCGTCTGCTGGCCCAGGCCAGTCGCGAGGTGCTGGAGGATCAACTGGAGATTCAGCGGCTCAGG
This sequence comes from Pseudomonas sp., assembly GCA_016763285.1. GTDB lineage: Bacteria > Pseudomonadota > Gammaproteobacteria > Pseudomonadales > Pseudomonadaceae > Halopseudomonas. The sequence goes on along the minus strand of JAESUC010000073.1, from coordinate 36,995 downwards.
GCCGTGCTGGAGCGCGCTGCGGGCCAGCACCTGAGGCTGGTGTCACTGGAGCGTTTCTCGCCCCTGGCGTTTCCGCTCTGGGTCGAACGCCAGCGCAATCGCATCAGTACCGAGGGTTGGCGCGAGCGCGTGGAGCGCATGCTGGCCAGTCTGGAAAAACACGCAGCAGGCAACAAGAAGAGGAAGCAGCCTTGAGTCGCACGCTTGACTGGACCCTGGCGGGCGCGCAGGTGGTATTGCATGGTGAGGGCGCCCTGTTCTATCCCGCCGAATCCACCCTGCTGGTGGCAGACACGCACTTTGGCAAGGCGGCTCTGATGCGACGCCGCGGTCTCGCTGTACCGAGCGGACAGAGCCGTGACGATCTGCAGCGGCTCAGCAGCCTGATCGAGGCGTTCAACCCCCGACGGCTGATCGTGCTGGGCGATTTCTTCCACCACCGGCCGTCACTTGGCGAGCCCTTTCTGCAGCTGTTTCCGCAATGGCTGGCCCAGCATGGGGGAGTGTCGGTCGAGGCCGTGGTGGGTAACCACGATCGGCATGCGGCGGGCGTGGACATCGGCATTCGCTGGCACGATTTTCTCGATCTGGGACCCTTCCGCCTGCGCCATGAGCCGGAACCGGTGGCGGGTCGCCATGTGCTGGCCGGGCACCTGCACCCGGTGCTGACGCTGCAGGTGGCTGCCGACCGGCTACGTGCCCCGGTGTTCTGGTTTCGCGAGCAGGTCAGCGTATTGCCGTCCTTCGGCGCCCTGACCGGCGGCTGGGATGTGCCGCGCAACGCGCCGGGGCGCACGGTGCTGGTGATAGAGGGTGAACTGTTCGAGGGTCCTGGCTGAAGGGGTCCTGGCTGAAAGTGCCCAGCAATTTTGTAACCGGAGCGGCGTACCGCTTGAGGGCCTGTGTTCAAGTGCTTATGCTGTATTTTTATACAGTATAAAGAGCGCCCCATGGAGCTGATCGATAAACTCACCATTCTGGCCGACGCCGCGAAATACGATGCGTCCTGTGCCAGTAGCGGCGCACCCAAACGCAGCTCCCGGGGCAAGGACGGCATCGGCGCGACCAACGGCATGGGCATCTGTCACAGCTATACGCCTGATGGCCGCTGCGTTTCCCTATTGAAGATCCTGCTGACCAATTTCTGTCTGTATGACTGCCAGTATTGCGTCAACCGCCGTTCCAGTGATGTGCCGCGGGCGCGCTTTTCGCCGGAGGAGGTGATCAAGCTGACGCTGGATTTCTATCAGCGCAATTATGTCAGTGGTCTGTTCCTCAGCTCCGGGATCATCCAGTCACCGGATTACACCATGGAGCAACTGATTCGCGTGGCCAAGGTGCTGCGCGAGGAGCATCAGTTCCGTGGCTATATCCACCTCAAGACCATTCCCGAGGCGGACCCGGCATTGATCGAGGAGGCCGGGCGCTATGCCGACAGGCTCAGTGTGAACATCGAACTGCCCAGCCCCGCAAGCCTGATTCAGCTGGCGCCGGAGAAGCGGTTGGCCAGCATTACCGGGGCCATGGGGACGATCGACAGTGCCTCCAATGAATCGCGGGCAGACAAGCGTGCGCCGCGGTTCGCCCCCGGGGGCCAGAGCACGCAAATGATCGTCGGCGCCGATGCCAGCGATGACAGCCGCATATTGCATACGGCCGAAGCCCTGTATGGCGACTACCGTTTGCGCCGTGTCTACTATTCGGCGTTCAGCCCGATCCCCAACAGCCCGGCGTCGGTCCCCTTCCAGGCGCCGCCTTTATTGCGCGAACATCGCCTGTACCAGGCCGATTTTCTGCTGCGCAGTTACGGTTTCAAGGCAAATGAGCTGCTGGGCGCGACCGGCAACCTGCCGCTGGATATCGACCCCAAGCTGGCCTGGGCATTGGGTAACCGGGCCGAGTTTCCGGTGGATCTCAACCGCGCCGAGCCGGCGATGATCGCCCGTGTGCCGGGCATCGGCATTCGCACGGCCCAGCGCATCGTCAGTTTGCGCCGGCTCAAGCGAATCCGCTTCGAAGACCTGCTGCGCATGCGCTGTGTCATCGACAAGGCGCGTCCCTTCGTGGTCACCAGTGATTATCGCCCGCGCCAGGACACCCTCGAGTCGGCCCATCTGCGCAGTCAGTTGAGCGATCAACCGGCGCAAATGGCGCTCTGGGCGTGAGGCGCTGATGCGGGTGCTCTGCTGTGAAGACGATTTCGAAACATGGCGCGGTCAGGCGCGGGGGCTCCTGGCCGAGGGCCTGCCGCCCCATGCGGTGGTCTGGGAGGATGAAAATCGGCCGCAGCTGTTCGCCGCTGAAGAGCCTGCGCCATACCACGGTGGCGGCGCCGTCACCCGGGTGCCCGGCGAACTGATCGAGCAATTGCGCAGTGCTGCGCAATATCGCATGCCGGGGCGCTGGAATCTGCTGTACCGGATTCTCTGGCGGGTGACCAAGGGTGAACGCGAGGCCATGCTGGCCGGGGATTGCGATGGCAGCGAGTTGCACCGGCGCATCAAGTCGGTGAGCCGCGAGGCGCACCATCTGCATGCATTCGTTCGTTTTCAGCCAGTGACCAATGCAGCGGATCTGGACTATGTCGCCTGGTATGAGCCGGCCCATGACATTCTGGCCGGCGCCAGCCTGCATTTTGCCGAGCGTCTGGGCCGGCAGCGCTGGTTGATCGCCACACCCCGGGACGCCGTCTGGTACGACGGTGCGCAACTGGAATATCGCCGGCCCTGTCCGGCGGCATGGCAGGCGCGGGCGCAGGCATCGAGCGGCGGGGAGGATCGGTTATGGGAGACCTATTATGCGAGCATCTTCAATCCGGCACGGCTCAACCGCCAGGCGATGCAGGGGCATATGCCCCTGCGTTTCTGGAAGGGACTCACCGAGGGCAAGCTGATTCCTGTGCTGCTCAGCGAGGCCCGCGCAGGCTCGCAGAAGGACGGTCAGGCGCAGGGCGTAAAAGGCAAAAACGGCAAGACCATTCGGCCTGCTAGGGACTCATGATACGTGGCAGCCAGAGGCTCAGCTCGTCGGTCTTGAAGGGCGGGCGGATAAAACCGACATACTGCCCCTCGGGATTGACCATGACCACCTGACCACTGTGGTCGACCAGATAATTCTCTTCGCTGGTATCCGGCGGGATGTAGGCCACCGACAGTGCCTGGGCCAGTGTGGCCAGCTGGGTCGGCTCGCCGGTCACGCCCTTGAAGCCGGCCTTGAAATAGGCCAGGTATTCAGACAATTGCTGGGGCGTATCCCGCTCGGGGTCGACACTGACCATGGTCACGCTCAAGCGCTCGCGCGCGGCGGGCGGAAGGGCTTCTGCCACTGTGCGCAGGTCGGCCATGGTCGTCGGGCAGATGTCCGGACAGAAGGTATAGCCGAAAAACAGCAGATCCCACTGGCCCACCAGGTCCTGCTCGGTCCAGGTATCACCGGTGGAGGATTGCAGTTCGACGCTAGGCAGGCTGCGCGGGCTGTCGAACAGGAAGATACCCGAGTTGGACAGCACATCCCGATCCAGCGGCGCCTGCCGATTGACCTTGGCCACGACGGCGCCCAGCACCAGGGCGATGGCCGCGACTGTCACCAGAACGGTTTTCTGCACACCACTCATAGCCATCCGGCAACTCCGACATAATGATCGACCAGCAGCGCAACGAAGATCCAGAGCAGATACCAGAGCGAGAACTTGAAGGTCTTGATTGCTGCGTGGGGGCGGCTGTCGCGCCACATTGCCCAGGCCCAGTCAATGAAGCGCAGACCCAGCAACAGAGCCGCGGCCAGGTAGATCGGCCCGCTCATGTGGATCACGAACGGCAGCATGCTCACGGCCAGCAGAATGAAGGTATACAGCAGGATATGCAGCTTGGTGTAACGCTCGCCGTGGGTCACCGGCAGCATGGGGATGTCGACCTTGGCATATTCCGCCTTGCGGTGGATCGCCAGGGCCCAGAAATGCGGCGGGGTCCAGGCAAAGATGATCAGTACCAGCAGCAGGCCTTCAGCGTCGATCTGACCGGTCACGGCGGTCCAGCCGAGCAGCGGTGGTGCGGCGCCGGCGATACCGCCGATGACGATATTCTGTGGCGTGGCGCGCTTGAGAAACAGGGTGTAGACCACTGCATAGCCAAGGAGCGAGCCCAGGGTCAGCCAGGCGGTGACCGGGTTGATCCAGGTGAGCAGGATCGCCATGCCAGCGACGCCCATGACCAGCGCAAAAGCCATGGCGTTGATCGGATTGACGCGTCCCTGGGCCATCGGTCGGCGCTGGGTACGGGCCATGTGGATGTCGATACGGCGGTCCACCAGATGGTTGACCGTCGCGGCCGACCCTGCACACAGGGCGATGCCCAGGTTGCCCAGGATCAGTACGGTCCAGGGCACCATGCCTTCGGTCGCCAGCAGCATGCCGATCGCCGAGGTGATGATCATCAGCGCCACTACCTTGGGTTTGGTCAGTTCAAGGTAGTCGCGCCACAGGGCGCTGGCCTGTGCTGCATTGGTCAAGGTCGTCATCAAGCTTCCCCCGAACGCCGTGGCGTTCACCATTGTTAGAGTTATAGGTTTGTCTGCCAGTATGCGCCAGGGTTCAACGTGAGGCCAGCAGGCCGGATGTCCGATCCGGACTGAAAAACGCATTTTTCGCCGGCGCCCGCAGGCGATAGTTGATCGCCACCATCGTCAGCAGCAGTACAGCGCCCACCGCGTTGTGTGCAACAGCCACTGCCAGCGGCAGGTGCAGCAGTACATTGCTGATGCCCAGGCTGACCTGCAGTGCCAGCACCGCCAGCAGTAGGCAAGCCAGGCGGCCCAGGCCGACCTCGAACATGCGCCAGGCGAGCAGCAGCAGTACCACACTGGTGATCACCGCACCGATACGGTGGGTGACATGGATGGCCGTGCGGCCCTCGCCCATAAGAATACCGCCCAGATAATTCGGACCGATCTCGTGGAACAGATGAAAGCCTGCCGCAAAATCCATTTCCGGCCACCAGACGCCATGGCAGGTGGGCAGATCGACACAGGCCAGGGCGGCATAGTTGGTACTGGTCCAGCCGCCAAGCATGATCTGGCCTATCACCACGATCAGCGCGAAGCGGGCGAAATAGCGCAGCCGCACGACCACCTTGCGCGGCGACAGCGGGGCATAGCTGCCGGACAACCGGAGTATCAGCAGCAGAAGCAGACTCAGGGTGGCGAAGCCGCCGAGCAGGTGCAGGGTCACAATCTGCGGCCAGAGCTTCCAGGTCACTGTCCACATGCCGAAGGCTGCCTGACAGATGACCAGCAGCAGCAGACCGACACTCAGACCGACCGGATAGCCCGGAATGCGGCGCTTGCGCAGGCTGAACAGGGCCAGCCCGAGGATCACCAGCCCCAGTAGACCGGCGACATAGCGGTGGATCATTTCGGCCCAGGCCTTGAAGGCCTCCACCGGATCGTCCGGAAAGCGCAACTGGGCGAGCTCGATCGATTCGGCCGAGCGGGGCACGCCGATAAAGCCGTAACACCCGGGCCAGTCCGGGCAGCCCAGGCCGGCATGGACCAGTCGGGTGTAGGCCCCGAGGATCACCACAACAAAGCCCAGCGCCAGCGCGCAGAGGGCAAACACATAACCGGGTTTGCGCATGGTCGTCACCCTACCTTGGACACTTTCAACAGATGTTTGAGATCATCCAGCAACTGCTTGCCGGGGGCGGCCGGGTCCTGATGCAGCACTACCCTGCCGAGTGGGTCGATCAGCCACAGCTGCGGCCCTTCACGCCAGCCTTCGGGATGAGCAGACAGGCTGCGCGCATAGGCATCGCGATCCAGACGGGCCTGCTCCAGGCGCGGGTACTCCTGTGCGAAACGCTCCAGCAGATCCTCCGAGGCAGGTGCGCCGAGGGCGATCAGGTGCTCCACCCGGCCCGCCTCCCGACCCAGGGCAACATTGATCTGACGTGCTTCGTGGATCAGTTCCAGACAGGTCTGCTCGCAGCTACCGGGGCTGCTCACCACCAGTCGCCAGGGCGAGCCGTAACCCACCGGCTGAATATCCAGTTGCCAGTCTTCAACGCTGATGGCCGGCTCGATCAGATCTGTTCGATTGGTCTGGCTATCGGGGATGCCCACGCCCAGCTTGGCCATCAGGCCCGCCACCAGCATGGGGACCAGTACAATGGCGAATATCGCCAGCAATTTGAGTTGCCCGCGTGGTTTCGGGGCCGTTACTGCAGGTTGTTCCCGGTCATGCATTGTTATTTTTCTCCGAGGGTTCGGGCCGCAGTCCGGCCCATACGAAGAGTGCCAGCAGGGCCAGGGCCAATGCAAACCATTGCACGGCATAGGCGGTGTGCTTGCTGGATGTCATCGGCAGAGCAGGCCAGTCGAGGGTCAATGCGGCGTCGCTGCCGGTGCGCAGGCGCGCCATCCAGGGCAGCAGTGTTTCACCACTGGCCTCGGTCATCGCTTCCAGATCGACCCGGCTGATCAGCTTGGGCCAGCCAGGCTGGGTATGGGTGGTGCCGAGGGTAAAGCCCTGCTCCGTCGGCGGCAGGACTTCGGCGTCCAGGCGCTGGGAACCACGCGGTGTCGACACGCTGGGTACGTCACGGCGGTCCGGCCAGGGTAGCCAGCCACGATTGACTATCAGGCGTTTGCCGGTGTCGGCATCGATGAACACCTGCAGCACCTCCAGGCCCGCCTTGCCGTCGCGGATGCGATTGTCGAGCAGCCAGATCAGCTCCGGATCGAAAATGCCCTGCATCTGTACGGGGCGCCAGGCGTTGATGCCGGTGGTTGGCAGCCCATCGAGCGGGACGGCTACGGCGCTGCGGCTGGCATCCATCTGTGCCTGCATCAGACGCTTTTCCTCGGCGCGCTCGAGTTGCCAGAAGCCCAGGGCAACCAGCACCGGAAGAAAGAATGCCACCAGGGCAACCAGGGGCCAGCCGGGGGCAAAACGCGATACTCTAAAAGGGTTGTCAGACATGGCTACCTTGAGGAACTGCAGGGTCTATACTGACCGAACCCTTCACATGCATGGATCTTCGCTTATGTGGTTGAAACTGACCATTCTGGCCCTGTTGCTGGCGATTCTCGTCAGTCTGTTCAGCGGCCTGTTCTTCCTGGTCAAGGACACCGGCGGGCAGAGCCGCCTGGTCACTGCCTTGAGTGTACGCATTGCCCTGACGGTGGCAACCATGTTGCTGATTGCCTACGGGTTCTGGTCCGGGCAGTTCACCTGGAATACCCCCTGGCTGCACTGAACTCTTGTTACTGAACCTTCGCGCATGGCGGGTTGGCCGGGTTGCCAGCCAACCCGCCAACCCGCAGCCTCAGAAAATGTAGACGAAGATAAACAGTCCTACCCAGACCACGTCGACAAAGTGCCAGTACCAGCTGGCGGCCTCGAAACCGAAATGGTTTTCCGGGGTGAAGTGGCCCTTGTATATCCGCGCCAGCATGACCGCCAGAATGATGGTCCCCATGAACACGTGGGCGCCGTGGAAGCCGGTCAGCATGAAGAAGGTGGCGCCGTAGATCCCCGAATCCAGGGTCAGCCCCAGGTCGTTGTAGGCGTGGAAATATTCCGCTATCTGCAGCCCGAGGAACACCACCGCGAGGGCCACGGTCAGCCCCAGCCAGGCCTTCAGCGCGCCGCGCTTGTTGGCCCGTAGCGCGTGGTGGGCAAAGGTCACCGTCACACTCGAGGTGATCAGGATGATGGTGTTGATCAGCGGCAGCTGCCAGGGGCTGATGATTTCCTTCGGCCCCGGAAACAGGGACGGATCGGGGTTGGTCATCAGCGGCCATACATACTCGAAGTTCGGCCAGAGCATGCTGGCGACGCCCTTGTCGCCCTCACCACCGAGCCAGGGGCCGGCAAAGGTACGCACATAGAAGAGTGCGCCGAAGAATGCGGCGAAGAACATGACTTCGGAAAAGATGAACCAGCCCATGCCCATGCGGAAGGAGCGATCCATCTGGGCGCTGTACAGGCCCTGATGGGTCTCCTTGACCACGTCGCCAAACCAGCCGAACATCATCCAGGTCAGGATCAGTATGCCTGCCAGCAGGATCAGATGACCGCTTTCGCCGTTGCTGACCATCATGGTGCCGCCACCGAATACGGAGACGAGCATGCCGATCGATCCGACTATGGGCCATTTGCTCTGCGCCGGTACGTAATAGGCTTCGTGCGTTTCGTGTGCTTGATGACTCGCCATCTCTTGTTCTCCTTGTCAGGCAGTCAGATTCAGTTGCTGTGCACCGCCGCCACGTCGGGGCCGGCCATGCGATCAGTGATATCAAATAAGGTGTAGGCCAGGGTCAGGCGGTGGACTTCCCGTGGCAGCTCCGGATCGACAATGAAGCGCACCGGCATTTCCACGGTTTCACCGGCCTGCAGGGTCTGCTGGGTAAAGCAGAAGCATTCGGTCTTGTGGAAATACGCGGCCGCTTTCGAGGGCGACACGCTAGGTACGGCCTGGGCAACCATGGGCCTGTCGGTCGGGTTGTGGGCGGTGAAGATCATTTCCCGGGTTTCGCCGGGATGCATGACCAGTTCGTTGCCTTCCGGCCCGAAGGTCCAGACCATGCCCTGGGCATTGGTTGACAGGAACTGCACCCGTACCGAGCGCGACTCGTCCACGGTCTGGCCGGTGTCCTCATAGGCGGAGCTGTTGGTCTTGCCGTTGATGCCGAAGGCATCGCACATCACGTCATAGATCGGGACCAGCAGAAAGCCGAATCCGAACATGCCGGCGACCAGTACCACCAGACGCCCAACCAGACTTTTTGTGCTCATGCCTTCACGCATCACGGCGTCCTCCTATTTCACTTCCGGCGGGGTGCTGAAGGTGTGATACGGCGCCGGCGAGGGCACCGTCCACTCCAGACCTTCTGCACCATCCCATGGCTTGGCGGCGGCTTTCGGGCCACCCTTGATGCACTTGATCACGATGAACAGGAACAGCAGCTGGGTTGCGCCGAACATGAACGCCCCGATGGACGAAACCATGTTGAAGTTGGCGAACATCATGTTGTAGTCCGGAATACGGCGCGGCATACCGGCCAGGCCGATGAAGTGCATGGGGAAGAACGCCAGGTTCATGCCCACGAACGACATCCAGAAGTGGGTCTTGGCCAGCACTTCGTCGTACATGTGACCGGTCCACTTGGGCAGCCAGTAGTAGGCGGAGGCGAAGATGCCGAAGATCGCGCCGGGCACCAGGACGTAGTGGAAGTGCGCCACCACGAAGTAGGTGTCGTGATACTGGAAGTCAGCCGGGGCGATGGCCAGCATCAGACCCGAGAAACCGCCGATGGTGAAAAGGATCACGAAGGCGACGGCGAACAGCATCGGCGCCTCGAAGGTCAGCGAGCCACGGAACATGGTGCTGACCCAGTTGAACACCTTGACCCCGGTGGGTACGGCGATCAGCAGCGTGGCATACATGAAGAACAGCTCGCCGGTCAGCGGGATGCCGACGGTGAACATGTGGTGAGCCCATACCACGAACGACAGGAAGGCGATGGCCGCGGTGGCATAGACCATCGAGGTATAGCCGAACAGCGGCTTGCGGGAAAAGGCCGGGATGATCATGCTCACCGCGCCGAAGGCCGGCAGGATCATGATGTACACCTCGGGATGCCCGAAGAACCAGAAGATATGCTGGAACATCACCGGGTCGCCGCCGCCGGCAGCGCTGAAGAAGCTGGTGCCGAAGTTGATATCCATCAGCATCATGGTCACCACGCCCGCCAGCACCGGCATGACCGCAACCAGCAGGAAGGCGGTGATCAGCCAGGTCCAGACGAACAGCGGCATTTTCATCAGCGTCATGCCGGGGGCACGCAGGTTGATGATGGTGGCGATGATGTTGATCGCGCCCATGATCGAACTGATACCGGCCAGGTGAATGGCGAAAATGAAGAAGGTGACGCTCGGTGGCGCGTAGGTCGTGGACAGCGGTGCGTAGAATGTCCAGCCGAAGTTCGGACCGCCGCCCTCCATGAACAGCGTGGAGACCAGCAGACCAAAGGCGGCCGGCAGCAGCCAGAAGCTGAAGTTGTTCATCCGCGGCAGAGCCATGTCCGGCGCCCCGATCATCATCGGGATCATCCAGTTGGCCAGGCCGACGAACGCGGGCATGACCGCGCCGAAGACCATGATCAGGCCGTGCATGGTGGTCATCTGATTGAAGAATTCCGGTACGACCAACTGAAGGCCGGGCTGGAAGAGTTCGGCGCGGATAACCATCGCCATGGTGCCGCCGAGCAGGAACATGGCGAAGCTGAACCACAGGTACATCGTGCCGATGTCCTTGTGGTTGGTGGTCAGAACCCAACGCATGGGACCTTTGGCCGGACCATGGGCATGGTCGGCGTGATGATGATCGATCACTGCACTCATGATGGTCTCCTATTGGCCGTCTTTGAAGTTGAGAATATCCATCGGGCTGACCACGTCGCCGGTGTCATTGCCCCACGCGTTGCGCTCGTAGGTGATTACCGCTGCGATATCCACTTCAGACAGCTGGCCATCGAAGGAAGCCATGGACGTGCCTGGCTTGCCGTTGACGACAATATTGATGTGACCGGGAATGTCGTTGAGAGCCATGTCGCTGCCCTTCAACGCCGGGAATGCCGGTGGCATGCCGCTGCCGTCGGGCTGGTGACAGGCCGCGCAGTTGGTGTTGTAGACGCGCTCGCCGCGTTCTATCAGCTCGGCCAGGGACCATTCCTTGTCGCGCAGTTCGGCTTCTGCCGCTGCGGCTGCTTTCTTTTCAGCCAGCCAGGCGTCGTAATCTTCCTGGGTTCTGGCATCGACGACCACGGGCATGAAGGCGTGGTCGCGGCCGCACAACTCGGTGCACTGGCCGCGATAGATGCCGGGCTCCTCGATACGGGTCCAGGCCTCGTTGACGAAGCCGGGGATGGCGTCCTTCTTGACTGCCAGCGCCGGCACCCACCAGGAGTGGATCACGTCGGCCGAAGTAATCAGGAAGCGGATCTTCTGCCCGATGGGAACCACCAGGGGCTCATCCACCTCGAGGAGGTAGTTCTCGCCCTTGTCCATCTGGTTGCTGATCTGTTCGCGGGGGGTGGCGAGGTTGCTCAGAAAGCTGACATCTTCGCCAAGATACTTGTACTGCCAGCGCCACTGGTAGCCGGTGATCATGATGTCGACGTCGGATTCTTCCGCGTCGTAGATATCGATCAGGGTCTTGGTGGCGGGCACGGCCATTCCGATGAGAATCAGCAGTGGGATAACGGTCCAGAGTACTTCGACCGAGATGTTCTCGTGAAAAGTCGCGGGTACTGCGCCCCGGGACTTGCGGTGCATGAACATCGACCAGAACATCACACCGAATACGATCACGCCGATGACGACGCAGATCCAGAAGATCAGCATGTGAAGGTCGAATACCGACCGACTGATGTCGGTCACGCCTACGGGCATATTGAATGCCCAATTGGCGCTTACGGTGCCACTGAGGGTCAGCAATAGCAGACCACCCAGCCAGGCGCTTGCATGTCGCAACATTCCCGGTTCCCCTTGCCTTGTTGTTTTTATCGTTCTTTCTGGAGCGGGGGGAAGGGTATTTATATCGTCATCAGGACTGGATAAACACGGATATCGCTATCTCTCGCTGCCGCAGGGCGGAAACGGGGAAAGTGACTGGCCCCCCAAAAAACTGCCAGACCGCTTGAGTATAGACCTGACAGGTCACATGGCAATCCCCCATCGGACTCTTTTTTTGCTGTTTGTCAATATTCCTATTGTATGTTTGTGCTAACGCCGGGGCCGTCAGGATACCGTTCCTGGCGTGACAGCAATTTATTCTATTGGCTCGTGGGCGAGTCACTTTGACGATATCATTGTGCTCTGCTAGCTTCAGTCCTACATATGCCTTCCCATGCCAGCCCATGGGGTTGCTGGCCATACCGGAGCCGTCGATGAACATTATCGCTTTACGCGAGCGCATCAGCCTGGCTGAACACCATGAAACCACGGAGTCGAATCTGCGTGACTGGCTGCAGGAACACATGCCTAGCCTGCACCGCTCGATTGCGGCCAACGGTGGTAATGATCCAGAGACGCTGATGAGTTTTGTGCGGGGCTATATCGGTCAGGTGCCCGATGTGCTCGAGGCGGCCCTGGCGGTGGCGACCGAGGCGCGAATCGGCCCTCAGTTGTTGCCGGTGATGAAGGTGGCCGAATCCTTTTTCCTGCAACCCCCGGACCTGCCTTCCGATCATCAGGGTCTGCTGGCGCTGCTCGACGAGGCGTATCTGGCCCATCGGCTGCTGGAGGAGGTCAACGATCGTTACCTCGCCCACGGCGGAGGTCAGCTGGTACCGCTGGACACCACGCGGGCGAGTCTGATCGTGCATCATCTGCTGGGCGAGCCATTCGCCAACGAGCTGGACTCGCTGGTTCAGGTGACCGTCGATGGGCTGGTGCCCGCCGAGGTGTTCCAGGGGCCGGATTTCAGTGAATACAAACAGCGCATGAACGTGGAAGGTCGCCGCTCATTATGGCAGGAGTGGCCCTGCATGTCGGAGCAGCTGGGCATGGGAATCCGTCTGCAGGATGCGTCCTGAGACGCACCCTGGGCAGTCCTACTTCTTCTTGAGCTTGGGGTTGGGGAAAAACTGCACCGTCTGCACTTTTTTCTCCGGGGCGGCCTTGGGCTTGCTGACCCGCGTCGGCACCTCGCGCGGAACCGCGTTGCCGCGCTCGTCCAGGGTATCGGCATAACCGCAGCTGACACACTCCCGGGCCGGTCGGCCCTCGTCCTCGAAGGTCCGGATCGTGTCCATCTGGGTGCAGGCCGGGCACACTGCCCCGGCGATGAAGCGCTTGATGATCGGCTGATCGCTCATGCCGCTTCCCCGGTGAGACCGCTGTGGCGCAGCAGGGCATCGATCTTCGGCTCGCGGCCGCGGAAGGCGACAAACAGCTCCATGGGTTCACGGCTGCCGCCGCGGGCGAGGATCTCTTCGCGGAACGCCCGCCCGGTATCGGTATTGAGCACGCCCTCTTCTTCGAAACGCGAAAACGCATCCGCCGAAAGCACCTCGGCCCATTTGTAGCTGTAATAGCCCGCAGCATAGCCGCCCGCAAAGATATGGCTGAAGCCATTCTGGAACCGATTGAACGCCGGCGGCCTGAACACCGCCACCTCGTCGCGGACCTGGTCAAGCACCTGCTGGGCGCTGAGCTCGGGATCCTCGCGGCGATGCAGCAGGAAGTCGAACAGGGAGAACTCGATCTGACGCAGCATGCCCAGTCCCGACTGGAAGTTGCGTGCGGCGAGCATCTTGTCGAGCAGATCCTGGGGCAGCGGTTCGCCGCTTTCGTAATGACCGGAGATAAGTGCCAGACCCTCGGGTTCCCAGCACCAGTTTTCCATGAACTGGCTGGGCAGCTCGACGGCGTCCCAGGCGACCCCGTTGATGCCCGACGCGGCGGGATAGTCGACCTGGGTCAGCAGATGGTGCAGGCCATGGCCGAACTCGTGGAACAGCGTGGTGACTTCATCGTGGGTCAGCAGCGCCGGTTTGCCACCGACCGCTGGCGTAAAGTTGCACACCAGGTAGGCGATCGGTCGCTGCAGCGCGCCGCCGGGCAGACGCCGACGGTCCCGGCAGCCGTCCATCCAGGCGCCGCCGCGCTTGTGGCTGCGGGCGTAGAGATCAAGAAAGAACTGGCCGGTGACCTCACCCTGCTCGATCACCTCGAACAGGCGCGCATCGGGATGCCAGCGATCAAAGTCGGAGGTTTCGCGCAGCTGGATGCCATAGAGTTTCTCCACCACGCCGAACATGCCCTGCAGTACCCGGTCGATCGGGAAGTAGGGCTTGAGTTCTTCCTGGGAGATGGCATAGCGGTGCTGGCGGAGCTGCTCACTGTAATAGCCGACGTCCCAGCTCTGCAGGTCCGCGCAGCCCTTTTCCGCGGCGTAGGCTTTCAGGGCTTGCAGGTCCTGTTCGGCAAAGGGTTTGCTGCGTTGGCCCAGATCGCGCAGGAAGCCGACCACCTGGTCCGTGCTCTCGGCCATTTTGGTCGCCAGGGACAGCTCGGCGTAATTGGCGTAGCCCAGCAGCTCGGCCAGTTCCTGGCGCAGGGCCAGGATCTCGTCGATCAGCGGGCCGTTGTCGAACTCGCCGGCGTTCGGACCCTGATCCGACGCCCGGGTGCTGTAGGCGGTGTATACCTCCTCGCGCAGGGCCCGATCATGGGCATAGGTCATGACCGCATAGTAGCTGGGGAACTCCAGGTTGATCAGCCAGCCCTCAAGTTCCTTGGCCTGCGCCGCCTGGCGGGCCTGGGCCATGGCCGACTCGGGCAGCCCGTCCAGCAGACCCGCATCGGTGATATGTCGGCTCCAGGCCTGGGTCGCGTCCATCACCTGGTTGGAGAAGCGGCTTTGCAGATCGGACAGGCGCAGCTGCAGCTCGCCGTAGCGCTTCTGACCGGCCGGATTCAGCGCAATACCGGACAGCCGGAAGTCACGCAGGGCATGCCTGACGATCGTCTGTTGCGCTTCGTCGAGGCTGGCAAAGTCATCGCTGTCGGCGAGCTGGCTGTAGGCCTCGAAAAGCTTCTGGTTCTGCCCCAGCTCGGTGCTGAACTCACTCAGCAACGGCAGACAGCCGTTGTAGGCCTCGCGCAGCTCCGGCGTGTTCATCACGGCATTCAGGTGGCTCACCGGAGACCAGGCACGGGACAGCTGTTCACCCATTTCATCCAGTGGTTCTATCAGCGTTTCCCAGCTCCAGCTGGCCGGTGGATTGTCCAGCAACGCCTTCAGGCGGGCCCGGCTGTCGGCCAATACCTGCCCGATGGCAGGCTTCACATGCTCGGCACGGATGCTGCTGAAGGGGGGCAGGTCGTAGGGTTGCAGCAAGGGGTTGGACATGATTCTGGAATTCCTCTCGGGATGCGTTCAGGCTAGATAACCATCATGATATGAAACATCCGACCGTCACGCACGGCCAGTGGTTTTATTTAATGGTATCAAGAGCTTTCCCCAATGGAGAAAAGAACATGATGATTCGCGCCTTCCGCGGTAAACAGCCTCTCCTGGGTCATGCGGTCTTTGTCGACCCGACCGCAGTGATAATCGGCGATGTGGAGCTCGGCGATGACTGTTCGGTCTGGCCGCAGACGGTGATCCGCGGCGACATGCACAGCATTCGCATTGGTGCCCGCAGCAGTATTCAGGACGCCAGCGTGCTGCACATTACCCATGCCGGCCCCTTCAATCCCGACGGTTACCCGCTGCGGATCGGCGATGATGTGACCGTGGGCCACAAGGTATTGCTGCACGGTTGCAGCGTGGGTAGCCGGGTGCTGATTGGCATGGGCAGCATCGTCATGGACGGGGCGGTGATCGAAGACGATGTCATCCTTGGCGCCGGCAGCCTGGTGCCGGCCCAGCGCACGCTGGAATCTGGCTATCTGTATATGGGCAGCCCGGCCCGGCAGGTGCGGCCCCTGACCGAGAAGGAGATGAGCTTCTTTACCTACACGGCAGGAAACTATGTAAGACTCAAGGACGAACATATAGCTGCGCTTGCAGAAAACTGACAACCCGCTGAACGGGTCCATTGCTGCCAGAACGATAAGCGCCGCCAACCGGGGTCCGGATCGGGAAGATATATGCCAGGTTTCAGGGAGCGCATACGGGGCAGGAGATCGCTGACCAAGAGCAGTGGCCTGGCCGACGCGGATCAGCGCTCGCTGCTCCGTCTGATCTGCATCATCAGTGGGTGCACCCTGGCCTTCTTTGCTCTGCTGCAGACCATCGAGGGTCGCTATCTGCTGGCTGCGGTGGAAGTGACCGCCTCGATTCTGCTGTTCTACGCCTCGGGTCTGGCCCAGCGCGCGCGCAATGTAACCTTGTGGGTCTATGTCTATCTGATTCCGCTGTTCTGCTTTCTGGTCTACATCATCGTGATGCCAGGCGCTTCGCCCGTCGCTTTCGTCTGGGTCTATCTGGTCCCCATTCTGTCCTATCTGCTCCTGGGCCGTGCCGCCGGGTTCATGCTCGCGACCCCGGTGGTGGTACTGGTGGCGCTGGCATACCTCACGCGCTATGGCATCCCTGAAGCTGCAGCGGGCTGGATCGACCTGGGCAACGCTGCACTCTCCGGCTTGCTGGTGCTGGTCTTCGTGCATCTGTACGAGGGGCGTCGAGCCGCTGCGCAACATGCGCTGCAAGCCATGGCCGATACCGATGCGCTCACGGGTGTGGCCAATCGCGGGCGCTTTCAGGCCTATCTGGAGCGCAGTATCCAGGAGTCGTCGCGCACCCATGCGCCCTTTGTCCTGGTCATTCTCGACGTTGACCTGTTCAAGAAAGTGAATGACCGCTGGGGGCATGATGTCGGCGATGCAGCCCTGCAGCATATCTGCAATTGTCTGACCGAACGTTTGCGGGCGACCGATTTCATGGGTCGCATGGGTGGAGAGGAATTTGGCATCGTGCTGGGCAATATCGACATGGAAGCGGCAATACCCCTGGTCGAGGATCTGCGTGGCCGCATTGCCGATAGCGAACTGAAGCATGAAGGTCAGCGCGTCCCGCTGTCTGCCACCTTCGGTCTGGCCCAGTGGCCGACCGATGGCGAAAACGCCTCGGTACTGTATCGCAATGCGGACCGCCGTCTCTATTACGGCAAGGCAGCGGGCCGCAATCAGCTGGTTAGCCGGGACGTAGCCTGATCGGGTGCGGGCTTTCCGCCGTTTCGGGGCGCCAACTAGCCGGGAATCAGCCCGGTGAATAGTACCCGCGCATTCCGTGACTTATACACTGACTGGTCTATTATCGTGCGGTCCGGGCTTATCCAGCCCTTTTCCCATTCCTGTTCAAGCGAGGCCTCCCATGACTGCCTACACCAATCGCAAAGTAGTACTCAACAAGCGTCCCCAGGGCGAAATTGCCGACGACGATCTGGTCATCCGCGAAGAGCCGGTGCGTGAGCTGAAAGACGGCGAAGTGCTGCTCCAGACCCTGTGGCTGTCTCTCGATCCCTATATGCGCCCGCGTATGAATGACAGCAAGGGCTATATGGATCCGATCGAGATCGGTGCGCCGATTGTTGGCGAAAGTGTAGGCCGCGTGGTGGAGTCGAAGTCGCCGAACTACGCCGTCGGCGATGTGGTCACCAGCTATTCCGGCTGGCAGGAATATTCGATCATCCCCGGTGATGCGCCGATGGTCTACAAGATCAAGGATCAGGGCGTACCGCTGCAGGCCTACCTGGGTGTGGCCGGTATGCCGGGCCGTACCGGTTACTGCGGCCTGACCTATGTGGGCAAGCCCAAGGCCGGCGAGACCGTGGTGGTGTCTGCTGCTTCGGGCCCGGTGGGCACCGTGGTAGGGCAGACTGCCAAGCAGCTGGGTTGCCGCGTAGTGGGTGTGGCCGGCGGCGAGAAGAAGTGCCGCTATGTGGTCGAGGAGCTGGGCTTTGACGCCTGCGTCGATTACAAGGCCGGCAACCTGGAAGCCGACCTGAAAGCGGCCTGCCCGGACGGCATCGATGTGTACTTCGAGAACGTCGGTGGTGAAGTGACCCGCGCAGTGGCCAAGTTGCTCAACGTCGGTTCGCGCGTACCGGTCTGCGGCTACGTTTCCGCCTATAACGCCGAGGATGCCAGCAAGGTCGAGACGCCTTTCCACGTGTTTGGCGCCATGGGCGAGAACAAGCCCGAGCACCGCTTCTTCCTGGTCACCGAATGGCAGGACCAGCACCAGGAAATCACCGCGCACCTGGCCGAGCAGATTGCCTCCGGCAAGCTCAAGTACAGCGAGACCGTGGCCGAAGGTCTGGACAACGCGGTTGACGCCTTCAAGGGCATGCTCAAGGGCCGTAACTTCGGCAAACAGCTGGTGCATATCGCCGACTGACCAGCACCTGTCTTCCCCCCGATCGGGCGACATTCTGTCGCCCGGTCAAAGTGGTACATATTCTGCATTCTCCTGCACTGTAACGAGCCGATGTGCTGTCTGGCACATCGATCTTGCGCTTTTTTGGTGCTATCAGGACGACGGTGCGCCATCAAAGTGCCATAGCTGTGTTGGCTTGCAGGTGTCGCGATGCCGTTGGACATGCTGGATGTACTCTGGGTCGTACTGTGCGCCGGACTGGTCTTCAACATGCAGTTGGGTTTTCTGTGTCTTGAAGCAGGACTGACGCGCAGCAAGAATGCCATCAATGTGGCGGTCAAGAACATGGCCGACCTGAGCGTGGCCATCCTCCTCTATTGGTTGTTCGGCTTTGGCCTGATGTTCGGCGCCAGCGAGGCTGGCTGGATCGGCGGTGGCTTCACCATGCTGCCCTTCACCGACACCTGGCAGTCGGCCTTCTTCCTGTTCCAGGCCATGTTCTGTACCACCGCAGCCACCATCGTCTCGGGTGCCGCTGCCGAACGCATGCGGTTCAGCGCGTATCTGGTGGTCACGGCGCTGGCGGCAGGCCTGATCTATCCCCTCTATGGTCACTGGGCCTGGGCGGGCAGTTTCAGCGAGGGTCTGGGCTGGCTGGCGGAAAAAGGCTTTGTCGATTTTGCCGGCTCCACCGTGGTCCACAGCGTGGGTGGGTGGATTGCCCTGGCGGTCGTCCTGCTGCTGGGCCCGCGGGAGGGCCGGTTTGACGTGGACCGCAATGGACGCAGTCTGCCCGGCTCCAACCTGCCGTTGGCCATGCTCGGTGCCCTGTTGTTGCTGTTTGGCTGGTTCGGCTTCAATGGCGGCAGTACCTTCAGCTTCGACCACAGCGTGCCCGGCATCATCGCCAACACGGTGCTGGCCGGCGTGGCGGGTATTCTGGGCGGGATGGGGCTGTCCTGGTTGCGCTGGCGGCTGGTCGATCCGGTCTACCCGCTCAACGGTCTGATCGCCGGCATGGTAGCCATCACCGCCAGCGCTCATGTGGTGGATGCCAGCTCGGCGCTGCTGATCGGTCTGATCGGCAGTCTGATCATGTATCTGGCGGATCGCCTGCTGTTCCGCCTGCGCATCGACGATGCGGTGGGCGCGGTGCCGGTCCACCTGGCCAGCGGCATATGGGGCACCCTGGCGGTAGCGCTGTTTGCCGACATGGAGCGTCTGGGAACCGGCCTGAGCCGTTGGGAGCAGTTGCTGGTCCAGGGCGAAGGGGTGATCGTCGCCGGGCTCTGGGCGTTCGGTGTCACCTGGATCGTGTTGAAACTGATCAACCGCTGGCTGCCCCTCAGGGTCACGCCGGAGGAGGAACAGATGGGCCTGAACGTGTCCGAGCACGGGGCCCGAACCGAATTGATCGAGCTGCTCGAAGCCATGGCGACCCATCAGCACGATGGGCATTTCGCCCGCGAGGTGCCGGTGGAACCCTTCACCGAGGTCGGACAGATCGCCGGCCAGTACAACAAGGTCATACGCGCGTTGCAGAGCGCCGTGGGGACCACGCAATCGATCATTCGCGATATTCGCGATGGTATTGTCACCTGCTCGCCGGACGGGGTGCTGGCCAGCTGCAACCCGGGCGCCGAACGACTCTTCGGCATGCCCGCGGCGGAGCTGCTCGGGCAACCCTTGCACAGGCTGATTGCCGAAAACGACTGGGGTGGTCTGCCACGACCGGTGAGCGGCGGCGAACTGAAGCAGGAGGTGCTGTTCAGCCGCAATGGTCACGAGCAGTTCGTGGCCGAGCTGACCGTGAGCCGCGGCGGCTTCGACGACCAGGTCTATACCTGCATGATCCGCGACATCACCGAGCGGCGGCGGGTCGAGCAACAACTGCACCAGGAAAAGATGTTGGCCCAGGTCACCCTTGCGTCCATCGGTGACGGGGTTATCACCACAGGGCCGGATGGCCGCGTGCGCTACATCAATCCGGTGGCCGAGAAGCTGACCGGTTGGGTGGGCGGAGAGGCCACCGGGCGTCCGCTGGAGGAGGTATACCGGTTGTATGACGAGGTCAGCGGCTCGGTGCTGGGCAATCCGGTTACCGCGCTGCTACGCCGCTACCGGCAGCCGCCGGCCGGCCGGGACGGCGTCGGGTTGACCCTGCGGCGCCGGGACGGATCCGATGTCGCCATCCAGGACGCTGTCGCCCCCATCCGCGATGCGGAAGGGCGGATCATCGGCGCGGTCCTGACCTTCCGGGACGTGACCGTCAATCGTCGACTGGCCCGCGAGCTCTCGCACCAGGCCGCCCACGATACCCTGACCGGACTGGCCAACCGGGCCGAATTCGAACGCCGTGTGGGTGCCGCCCTGGCGCTGTCGGTCGAAGAGCGGGGCGACCAGGTACTGTGTTACATGGATCTGGATCAGTTCAAGATCGTCAATGACACCTGCGGCCATGCGGCTGGCGACGAGTTGCTGCGTCAGTTGAGCAAGCTGTTCCAGGGCCGAATCCGCAGCAGTGATGTACTGGCGCGCCTGGGCGGGGACGAGTTCGGCCTGTTGCTGGCCGGGTGCCCGCTGGAGGAGGCGCTGCCGATAGTCGATGGCATCCGCGCCCAGGTCGAGGAGTTCCGTTTCAACTGGGAGGGCAAGGCTTTCGCCATCGGGGTCAGCATCGGGCTGGTGCAGATTGCCGCCGGCGAAACCCTGGGGCGCCTGCTGAGCGCCGCAGACAGTGCCTGCTATGCAGCCAAGGACGCCGGTCGCAACCGCATTCATATCTATCAGGCGGACGACGAGCAGTTGCTTGAGCGCCGCGGTGAGATGCTCTGGGTCAACCGTATCCGTCAGGCGCTGGATGAAGATCTGCTGCGCCTTTATGTACAGCCGATCATGCAGGTCAACGGCAAGTCGACCAGTCCCAGCTACGAGGTGCTGGTACGCTTGCTGGGAGAGGACGGCAGCGTGATCCCGCCGGGTGCTTTCATGCCTGCAGCCGAGCGGTATGCGATGGCCACGGCGATTGATCGCTGGGTGATAGGTAACTTCCTGGCCTGGACCGGCGATTACTGCCGCCGCCATCCGCAGGAGCCCGGGACCTACTCGATCAATCTGTCTGCGGCGTCCCTGGGCGAGGACAGCTTTCTCGAGTTCGTGCTGGAAACCCTGGCCAGGCATAGCGTGCCGCCCCAGTGCATCTGCTTCGAGATTACCGAAACCAGCGCCATTGCCAATCTCAGCCGCGCCGTGATCTTCATGCAGCGGCTGAAGGCGATCGGCTGCCGCTTCGCGCTCGACGATTTCGGTTCCGGGCTGTCTTCCTTTGCCTACCTGAAAACCCTGCCGGTGGATTTCCTCAAGATTGACGGCGTCTTCGTCAAGGATATTGAAACCGATCCCATCGCCCGGGCAATGGTGTCATCGATCAATACCATCGGACACGAGATGGGGCTGCTGACGGTGGCAGAGTTTGTTGAAAGTGAGGGCATTCTGGAAGGCCTGCGCGAGCTGGGTGTGGATTATGCCCAGGGCTATCATCTGGGCCGGCCACACCCGCTCACGGATGTGGAGGGCGTGCGCATGATGCCGCGCTGAGCGCGGGTGCCGGTTCAGGGCAGATAGATACGGAATTCCCCACCACCCAGCGGGCCGTCGTTGCGCAGCTCGATACGCCCGTGCACACCGTCGCGCTGGTGCAGTTCGGCGATGCGCTGGCCAAAGTACAGGCCCAGGCCGGTGCTGCCCGTGCTCATGTTGATGCCCAGCACATAGTCGGACTGGTTCTCGATCATGCTGGGCGGGTAACCCTGGCCGTCATCGCTGATGGCGATGATCAGCTGGCCTTCCTCGGTCCAGGCCTTGAGCTCAATCGCCGAGCGCGCATAACGGATCGAGTTGTTGATCACATTGCCGACCACCGAGCCCACCAGTTCGGTATCGAGAAAGGCCATCAGGCCGTCCTCCTCCACGTCGTAGCTGCTCTCGATATGCCGTGAGCGCAGGATCTCGTCGTGACGCGCCAGTTGCTCCTGGAGAAAGTCCTCCACCTCCAGCCAGTTCGGTCGCATGGGCAGCTGGTTCACCCCGAGTTTATACAGCCCGAGCATCTGCACCAGCATGCCGTTGAGCCGCATGGACTCGTATTCGATCATGCCACGCTCGGCGGTCTCGGCCAGCTCCGGCGGCAGCGCACTCGACCAGCGCTCGTAGGCCTGCATGAGCAGGCCCAGGGAGTTTTTCATATCGTGAACGGTGGACGCGATCACGGTGGAAAAATCCAGCCCCTCCGGGGATGGCTCCGGAGTCGCGGCTTCGTCCATGCCTTCGTTGCTGGGATCTGTGCTCACAGGCTGGCCACCGTCTTGCAGAGTTTTTCATATCGGGCGTGGCGCGGGTCTGTCACCGGAATCGTACTGACCTGGGCCAGACACTGCTGACATTCCGCCTTCAGCTCTGCGCTGGGCTCGGACAGGAGCAACCGCAGCAGGGACTGGGCGGTATTCAGGGCGAAGCTGATATTGCGCGGCTGCAGTTCGCGGGCCTGACGGAACAGCTCCAGCGCCTGGGGGAACGCCTGTTGCTGGTACGCCTGTATGCCCTCCCGGTTCAGGGTCTGGGCCTGGACACCGGCGTTGAGGATGCGAGGATTGCTGGTCTGCCCGGCGATGGCGTCCATGACCTTGGCATCATCTCCGTACATCTCGGCACAGGTGGAGAGCACGGCTTCAGCCTGTTCCTCGCGACCCAGTTGTTTGAGTTGAGTCGCAACCTCCAGCGCCACGTCGGCGGAGAAGAAGGTGGGCAGGTCGGCCATCAGCGTGCTGGCTTCGGCCACCAGCTTGTCAGCCGTGGTCTGGTCGCCGGTTTTTGCCAGAGCGCTGGCATGTAGCAGGTTGGCCCGGGCGACCAGCTGGGCGTCGTCTTTCCAGGTCTTGCCCAGGTCGCCCAGGGTCTGGCGGATCTCGAGCAGGGCCTTGGGCGCCGGGGCGCTGTCGCCTGCCTGTTCGTTCAGGCTGGCGGCAAGGTCCAGATGGTCGGCCGGGTTGCGAAACTGGGAGTGTCGACCCAGATCCACCGCCTGACGGAAGGCCCGGATGGCCTTGTCGTAATCGCCATTGGCCTTGGCCAGCTTGCCCAGATCATGCTGGCGCTGGAGGCTGTTTGGCGAGATGCGCAAACCCTGCTCGAGGTATTCCTGGGCCTTGTCCGTGGCGCCCCGGGCCGCATGCACCGCGGCCAGGCCGTCAAACAGCGCCGGCAGCATCGGGAACTGGCGGATGGCAGAGGTGAAGATCTCCTCTGCCCGGTCCAGTTCGCCGCGTTCCAGCCAGTGATTGCCCAGCATCACCAGTGCCCAGGGCATGGGGCGGTCGGCGATCAGACCGGTGAGCAGCGCTTCCAGCTCGGCATGCTTGCCGAGCGCCTTGAGCGCGCCGGCCTTGTGGCGCAGACACTGCGGGGCAAACCGCTTGTTGCTCGCCATGATCTGCTCGCAGGCTGCCAGAACGGCATTCTGATCGCGCTTGGCCTGGGCATCGAGAATCGGCTTGAGCGCCAGTTTGCGCTCCACCAGTTTGTCCAGGCGCTGTTGCAGGCTGGCCCGGTTGAAGGGCTTGGTCAGGTAGGCATCCGGCTCGCATTCCAGCGCGCTCATCACCATGGCCTGGCTGCTTTCGGCAGTACACATGACGAAAATGCAGTGGGGGCTGATCAGACCGGCGTGGTGAAGCTCTTCGAGGACCTGTTGGCCGTTCTTGCCGGCACCCAGGTTGTAATCGTGCAGAATCACGTCATAGGCCGTGTTGCGGCACATGGCAATGGCCTCTTCTCCGCGGGCGGCGGCGTCGACATTCTTCACGGCCATGAGCCGCAGCATTCCTGTCACCGACGTACGAAACTCGGAGAAGTCATCTACCACCAGGAAGCGCTTTTTACTGTAGTCGATCATATGGGTATCCGGTCAGCCGACGTGTTCACGCTGCATTATAGCGTGATGCCTGGGGCGTCAGGGTAAGGCAATGGGCCAGCATAGGGAAGCTGCGCTCGGCGGCAGGCATCGCCATGGTTCACGGGCGTCAGGTGCTTCTGCGGATCTGCTCCGACTCGATGATATTCACGCCCGGGGCGGGCTGCAGGGCGGCCTCCAGCATGGCCGCCGCCACGTCCCGGGTGCTGACCGCCTGATAGCGCGGCGGCACCAGCGGCCGCAGCCCCTTGACCAGCCAAAGACCCATGCTCTCGCCAAGCCGGAACTGCGGCCGAACTCCGCCGTCCAGTAGCGACGGACGTACGTGGGTCACCGAGCCGTAGCCCAGGCCTTCTATATCGTTTTCGGTCTTGCCCTTGGTGCGCAGGTAGAAGGAGCGCGAGCCGGTGGCGGCGCCGAGGGATGAATTCAGCACGAACACCGGGGTGCCGGCCTGGCGCGCATAATTGGCGGCCTGCAGGACATAATCATGATCCACCCGGTAGAACTGCTCCCGGGAGCCGGCCTGGCCGAGCGTGGTGCCGAGGGCGCAGAGCACTGCATCGGCCTGCCACCAGGGCGCATTGGCCGGCAGTTCGTCGAAATCCAGCAGCGGATTGAGCAGGCGGTCACTGATGACCAGCGGCCGCCGCGTTGGGGCGATGACGCGGCCGACCTGGGGGTGGGCCAGGGCCTGCTCGATCAGGTTACTGCCGACCAGACCGGTCCCGCCGAGAATCAGCAGGGTCTTTGATGATCTTCCAGTCGATCCTTCCGTCATGGCTGCTCCGTCAGAATGCGTGCGGTGCAAGAGAATGTTCATAGTGACAGGCTGCGAGGCAGCCCGTTCACTTTTCTCCCGTTTCCGGCTGTTTCGGACGCGGCGCCGATGTCAGGCCTTGCCGGCCCACTCCTGTTCCTGCAGTGCACGCCAGAGAATCTTGCCGGTCGGTGACTTGGGCAGGCTCTCGGCAAAGGCGATCTGCTTCGGACACTTGTAGGCCGACATGTTCTGCTGACACCAGGTGAGGATCTCGTCCGCGCTGACCTGTTCCTGGCCGGCGGCCAGCACCACCACGGCCTTGGCCGTTTCACCACGGCGCTCGTCCGGTGACGAGATGATGCAGACCTCGCGGATCGCCGGATGGCCGTAGAGCAGCGATTCGACTTCCGCCGGCCAGACCTTGAAGCCGGATGCGTTGATCATGCGCTTGACGCGATCGACCAGGAAGAAATAGCCCTCTTCGTCGTAGTAGCCGATATCGCCGGAGCGGAAGAAGCGCTTGCCTTCCAGCTCGATGAAGGCTTCGGCCGTCGCTTCGTCCCGGCGCCAGTAGCCGCCGAACACCTGCTCCCCTTGCAGTACGATCTCACCGGTCTGACCCACTCCGAGCTCCTGCAGGGTCTCGACATCAATGATGCGCGAGTCCACGCCGATGATCGGAATGCCCAGGCACTGGGGCTTGGGCGCCTGGGGCGGGTTCATGTGGGTGGCGCTGATGGTTTCGGACAGGCCGTAGCCCTCTGCGTACTGCAGGCCGGTCTTGGCCTGGAGTTTGGCCGCTACTGCGGCGGGCATCGCTGCACCGCCGCCACCGATGCCCTGGAGGCTGGACAGGTCATAGTCGTCGATGGTCGGCTCGGACAGCAGGTCGACCACCATGGTGGAGATGTTGCGCCAGCCGGTAATGCGATGATCCTGGATCAGTTGCGCTGCGACCTTGCGGTCCCAGCGGGTCATGACCACCTGGGTGCCGCCGATATAGATCGCGCCGTTCATGCACACCTGCATGCCGGTCACGTGGAACATGGGCACCGATACCAGTTGGACGCTGTCGTGCTGGGCATTGCCCCAGACGGAACAGTAGACGGTGGTCGCCATGGCGCTGTGGTGGGTATGCACGCAGCCCTTGGGATTGCCGGTGGTGCCGGAGCTGTAGGGGATCACGCAGTTGTCATCCGGGCCGGCTGTCAGTGGGCCGGGCGGGTGGCCGGCTGCGAGGGCGTCCTGCCAACGGCTTATGCCCGGTCGCTGCGGCGCGGGGCCCTGGAGCAGCACGGCGTCGGGCAGTTCCAGGTCGGTAGGCTCGGTGATGTATTCGCTGTAGGCCGAGGCGATGACTTCCCGCAGCGAGCCGGTGCCAATCAGCCCGTCGAAATTGTCCAGTAGCTCCAGCCCGCAGAGCGCCACGGCCGCTTCCGTATCGGCGATCAGATATTCCAGCTCGGCCTTGCGGTTCATCGGGTTGACCGGTACGACCACCGCGTTGGCACGCATGATGGCGTAGAAACCGATGACGAACTGGGGGCTGTTCTGCATGTACAGCAGTACACGATCGCCGGCCTTGACCCCGACATGCTGCAGATAGCCGGCCAGGGCTTCGGCCTGACGCTCCAGCTCGGCATAACTGAGGGCGCTACCGTAATAGAGGATCGCCGGATGCTGCGGATAGCGCAGGGCCGAGACGGTCAGGTTGCTGTACAGGCTGGTTTGCGGCAGTTCGAGAAAATGCGGAACCTGGTCGGGCCAGACGCTGTAGTGACGGTCGAACATGGCAGGGTGTCTCCAGGGCAGTCGGAAATCGAGCCCTGCAGGCTAGCGGTGAGCCGGATGGCTGGGAACGGACAACAGCAACGGTGTTGACGGGTCATAAGCGTTGACACAGTTGCGCGGTGGCGCCCGATACCACCGCGTAATATTCTGATCCCCGGCCGATTGAACCGGCTTTACTTTCACCAGTCCGAGAAACCATGCCCACGCCCGAATCCAACACGCTTCCTGCCATCATCGCCGGCCCGATCCTGCGGAAGCTGGAGCCCGGGCGTCTGCTGATCTGGCTGGTGGCGACCGAGCGGCTGCCCATGGTGCTGACGCTGCAGCGCAGCCAGGGCGACCAGGCTATCGAAATTGTTCCGGAGGGCCCGGCCTGCCGGGTGTTCCCCGTTGGCGCCCGGGCATATGTGCATCTGCTGGATATCCGCATTGAGGATCCCCTGCCGGTCGACACGCTGATCGAGTACGACCTGGCCTGGCGTTGCGCAGGAGAGCAGCACAATCTGGCGACCGCCTTGCCCCATCTGCTGCATCCCGGGCGCACGCGAGCGTCGCTGATGATTGCCAGTTCCAATCGCACGCTGTTGCATGGCTCCTGCCGCAAGCCGCACTACCCCTGCGGTGATGGTCTGGTGCGCGCCGATGCCTGGCTCGCCGAGCGCCTGGACGATCCCGCGCAACGGCCGGCCTGGCTGATGATGAGTGGTGACCAGGTCTACGTGGACGATGTGGCGGGGCCGATGCTGCATGCGGTCCACCAGCTGATCGACCGTCTGGGCCTGTTTGACGAAAGCCTGGAAGGCGCCACCGTGGCCGACAGCCAAGCCCTGTATCGCAGCGAGCACAGCTATTATCGCCGCGAGGAGCTGCTGCCGGACATTCAGCTCAACATGCCCCTGCGCGAGCGCTTTTTCGGTGGCGCAAGGAAGCCGGTATTCACCTCCGCCAACGCGCACAATCATCTGATGAGCTTCGCCGAGATGCTGGCGATGTATCTGCTCAGCTGGTCCCCGCTGCCCTGGCGTCTGATTGACCTGCAGTCACCGGACCTGCCGGCGGAGCAGGCGGCCACCTATGCCCGCGAGAAAGTAGCGATCCAGGGCTTTGTCGAGGGGCTGCCGCAAAGCGCGCGCCTGATGGCCCACATGCCGAGCCTGATGATCTTCGACGACCATGACATTACCGACGACTGGAACCTGACTGCTGACTGGGAACAGACTGCCTATGGTCATCCTTTCTCGCGGCGGATTATCGGCAACGCCCTGCTCGCCTACCTGTTGTGCCAGGCCTGGGGCAACGATCCGGATCAGCTGCGCGAGCCATTGAATACGCTGGGGGAGCTGCTGGTGGCCGCCGCCGACGGTGGCTGGCTTGAGGCGGAGCAGCAGGATGCCTGCATTGGCCAGGTGCTCTATTGCCAGTGCTGGGGTTACGAGGTGGCGGGCACGCCGCATATGCTGGTGCTGGATACCCGCACCCGACGCTGGCGCAATGGCAGCCGGCCGGGCCATCCATCCGGTCTGATGGACTGGGAAGCCCTCAGCGAGATGCAGCAGATGCTGCTGGACAAGCCGGCGGTGGTAATCGTCTCGGCGGCGCCGATGTTCGGCGTGAAACTCATCGAAGGAATACAGAAGCTGTTCACCCTGGCCGGCAAGCCTCTGCTGGTCGATGCCGAGAACTGGATGGCCCATCGCGGCGCTGCCAGCGTCATGCTGAATATCTTCCGCCACTCGCGCACACCGGGCAACTTTGTCGTGCTCTCGGGCGACGTGCACTATTCCTTTGCCTATGACGTGACCATCCGCGATCAGGTCAGCGGTCGCCGGCCGCACATCTGGCAGATAACCAGCAGCGGCCTGAAGAACACCTTCCCCGATACCCTGCTGGACTGGTTCGATCGTCTGAACCGATGGCTGTACGCGCCCTGGTCGCCGCTGAACTGGCTGACCAAGCGGCGGCATATGCGGGTTACCCCGCGGGACCCCGACCGCGCCAAGGCCGGCGAGCGACTGTGGAACGGCAGCGGGATCGGACTGGTGCGACTGGATGAGCAGGGGCGGCCGACTGACGTGACGCAACTGGATGCACGGGGATTCGATGTGCAGTTCGTGCTGCGCAAGTAGCCCTCGATCCCAATCGCTGGTTACGAAGCCACGGGCACCAGCAGGGTGTCACCGCTGGCCACCAGCTTTTCCTCTCCGTTGTCGGTCGCGTAGAGTTCGGCGGCGGTGAAAATCTGCTGGCGGCCTGGCTTCACCACCCGCGCCACCACTCTAAAACTCTGCCCTACTGCAGGCCGCAGGCAGCGCACGGTAAATTGCGACGCCAGCACATGGCCACTGAGCGTCGCCGCAGCGAACCCGCAAGCGGTATCGATCAGGGCGCCCTGGATGCCGGCGTGCAGAAAGCCGCTGTATTGCCCCAGCTCCTTCTTCCATTGCAGCACAAGCTCCGCCTCGCCCGGTGCCACGGCAGTCACTTCCAGGCCAAGCCACTGGTTGAACTCGGCCAGACGCGAGACGCCCTGAATCCGGGCTAGCAGTTCATCATGGTCGCTCATGCATGTTTCTCCTGTTTCACCGTGGCCAAGGCCACCTTGAATACCGCCTTGGCGGTGGCACAGAGCTGCCCATCAGACAGGATGCGCGCTTCGGCGAAGCACAGCGACTGGCCGATACGGGTGGGCTCGGCGCGAATTTCCAGCCATTCGCCCTGGCGGGCGGTACCGAGGTAGTCGATAGACAGGCTCACGGTGACCAGTCCGCCAACATTCTCGATCTGCCGGGCACAGCTCAGCCCCATCGCATTGTCCGCCAGTGCGGACAGCAGGCCGCCATGCACAAAGCCGCGACTGTTCACGTGGGCTGCCCCGGCATGCAGCCCGAGGCTGAAGCCGGTATCGGACCCTGCGGCATAGAGCGGCTCCCATGGGTCGGTCAGTCCGCTGCGACGGTCGTGTTTAGTGAATCCGGCAGGAATCGGTTTGTTGCTATCCATCGAAATGGCTCCCTGTGCGCTGCAAAATGTATGTAGACCAGTCGTTATAATTAGCAGGCTTTTGCAGGTCAGGCAACTGATAAAGCAGGTAGGACAGGGAGGTGATAGCAGCTCAGGTTCGACCGGAGCGCATTTGCATGAGGCCAGCCACTTCTTCCAGTGATTCGATGATGGGTCGTCGGTCCTGAGCCACCCGTGCCTGAATCAACGAGCCCTCGAGAACCGCGATGGTCAGGTTGGCCAGGCGCAGGCTGTCTGCTGCCGTGACGCCATCGGCGCGCAGACGCTGCTCGAAGATTGTTCGCCAGGCGGCCAGCCCCTCCCCGGCCGCCTGTGTGAGCGCCGGTGATTGCGGAACCGTCTCGAGAATGGTCGTGGCCATGGGGCAGCCGTCCCGGAAACCGGACTGCTCCATCCAGTCGGCAAGCAACGCGCCGAAGGCGTTCAGCAGCGCTGGAGCGCTCTGGTGCGTCTGGCACAGGGTTTCCAGCGTGTCGGTTGCCGTTCGCGCGGAAAAGCGCAGGGCCTCTTCGCCGAGTTGCTCCTTGCCCTGGGGGAAGTAATGGTAGAGCGAGCCCTTGGGCGCCTTGCTCTCGGCCAGGATCTCGTTCAGCCCGGTTCTGGCGTACCCATTCTTGCGGAACAGCCGCGCTGCAGCACGCACGATGTTGAGGCGGTGAATGGAGGTCGCGGCCATGCTCGGGTCCTGGATCGGTTAGGGAAGGAACTGCGACAGTCTATACGCAAATGGCCATGCGGTTGCCAGCTGACTACGTAGCGTGAGCGCGGAGCAATGGAGGCTCGGCTGCCGAACATCGTCCCATCCGGTGCAGATTTTTTCTGTGAACCGAATCAGCAAGCCGTGGTCTTATGTTGGTGCGACCCAATTCCGGTGTCGCCAGGAGCAGCGCCATGACCAGCACTACGGACAAGATCAAGGGAACCGCCAACGAGATCGTCGGCAAGGGAAAGCAGGCTGTAGGCAAATCAGTCGGCAACGAGAGCCTGCAAGGTGAAGGCGCGGCCCAGGAAATCAAGGGCAAGGCGCAGAACCTCAAGGGTGACGTCAAAGACGCATTCAAAGACGGTATCGACAAGGCCTGAGCCCGGCCTTGTCTTGCACCCGAAAACACCAGCGCTTGTCGCTGGTGTTTTTGTATCTGCGGGCTGGCGCCAGTGCAGTCTCTGATGTCGTCACGGCTCGGGTAGTTTTACGCCCTCTTCAGTTACGAGACTCTGGTCACCTCGCGCACTCTCGGCTACCGTAACGAACAGCTTAAGCCAGGCTCCTAGAGCCTAATTCACCACGCCGGGGGCTCCATGCACGAATCGGTCAAAGACTATTACGGTAAGGTGCTGCAGAGCAGCGCCGATCTGAAGACATCCGCCTGCTGTGATGCATCCAGCATGCCGGGTTGGCTCAAGCCGCTGCTAGCCACCATCCACCCCGAAGTCACGGAAAAATACTACGGCTGCGGCCTGGTCGCGCCGCATTTGCTGGAGGGTTGCCGGATTCTCGACCTGGGCAGCGGCTCGGGGCGCGATTGCTACGTGCTGGCGCAGCTGGCTGGCGCCGAGGGCCAGGTGATCGGCGTCGATATGACCGACGAGCAACTGGACGTGGCGCGCCGCCATCTGGACTACCATGCCGAGCGATTCGGTTTTGCCAATGTCCAGTTCCACCACGGTTACATCGAACAGCTGGATAACCTGGATCTGGCCGACAACAGTATTGATGTCATCGTCTCCAACTGTGTGATCAACCTGTCGCCGGACAAGGATGCGGTGCTGCGCGAGGCCTATCGCCTGCTCAAGCCCGGTGGCGAGCTGTATTTCTCCGACATCTACGCCGATCGCCGTCTGTCCGACGCCTTGCGCCAGGATGAGGTGTTATATGGCGAGTGCCTCGGCGGCGCGCTGTACTGGAACGACTTCGAGAATCTGGCCAGGCGCCACGGGTTTCTCGATCCGCGGCTGGTGGAAGATCGGCCGCTGGAGATTACCGACCCGGCCATCGCGGCGAAGCTGGGCAATGTCCGCTTTTTCTCCGCGACCTACCGGCTGTTCAAGCTGCCAGAACTGGAACCGGCCTGTGAGGATTACGGCCAGGCGGTGATCTACCGCGGCAGCATCCCCGAGGCAGAGCATCTGTTCCAGCTCGACAAGCACCACGCCATTGAAACCGGCCAGATCTTCCCGGTGTGTGGCAATACCTGGCGCATGCTGCAGGACACCCGCTTTGCGGCGCACTTTGAATTTATCGGCAACTTCGACCGGCACTACGGCATCTTCCCCGGTTGCGGCGGCGCGCTGCCCTACGACATGGGCGAGACCGCCACAGGGGAAAGCCCGTGCTGCTGAACGATGATGCAGAACCAACACGCCTGCTGCGGGCGCTGTGCAGCGGCCATACAGCCGCCATGCAATCCCTTGCAAGCTAGAGGATGCGCGAAATGACCTATGCCACCTGGCAGGACTTTCACGCCGCACAGCGGCTTGTCACGCTGCCCGCCGGCAGCGTCAATCACCTGAATGTATCGGTGCGTTATATCGACACCGGCAGTGGCAAGGCCGGCACCATACTGCTGATGCATGGGATTCCCACCTGGGGCTTTCTCTACCACGCGGTCATCCCCTTGCTGGCCGAAGAGGGCTACAGGGTCATCGCACCGGACTTTCTGGGCCACGGGTTCTCCGACAAGCGCGACCGGTTCGATCGCAGCTTTCAGGATCAGGCGCGGATGATTCTCGCCCTGCTCGACCGATTGGGAATCGAGCGGACCCATGTTGTCGGGCACGACACCGGCGGTGCAGTGGCGCTGATACTGGGAATCGAACATCCGGCCGTGGTCGAGCGGCTGGTTATCAGCAATGCGGTCTGCTACGACCGCTTCGATGACGACATGCTGGACTTCGGCCACCCGCTGCGCTGGAACAGCAAGCCTGTATCGGCACTGCTGGACGCGCTGGACGAAAGCCTGGCCATGGGGCTTTCCGACCAGCAGCGTTTGACGGTGGCCTTTGCCGAGGGCATCAAGGCGCCCTGGTCCGATGAGGAAGGCAAGCTCAGCCTGCTGCGCAACGCCTCTGCGCTGAATGCCAACCAGACCATGGCACTGGTCGACCGGCACCACACCGTCACTGCGCCTACGCTGGTGCTATGGGGCGAAGACGATCCCTGGCAGAAGATGGCCGACGGTCAGCAACTGGCGAGTGAGATTCCGGGTGCCCGCTTTCAGTTGATCCAGGGTGCGTCCCACTGGGTGCAGCAGGACGCGCCGGAACGCTTCAGCCAGGCCCTGCTGGATTTTCTGGCTGAGTGAATCAGTGCCTCCCTCTACTTGCGCCACCGTGTGCAGGCTGAAGAAGACAATGGCATTGTGCGGACCCGGAGATTACAAGGACGCCTGGATTTGCCTGGTCATGGTATGGGTAGTTGCGGCTCGGGCGATCGGCGAGGAAATGTTATATTGACCTCCCATGGACAGGATGCAGTGCATTGAACGGCAGACAAGGAGTCACTATGCGTAATCAATCAGCTTTTTTCAGGCTATGGCTTATTTGTTTGCTGATGTTTTATCTGGCACCTGTAGGAGCGGGTTTACTGCGGACAGAACCGGATACCTGGGTTCCCTGGCTCGACATTAACGACGCCAAACTGGAGTTTGTTCAATCCAGTTCTCATAGTCAGCCAGATAGCCCGCTGGAGCTTTCCGCGTGGACCAGAATGGCTCTGGAGCTAATCCAGAAATATGAACGTAACGGGGTAAGAGCGAGCCGGTTGCTCGGATATCTCCACGTCGCCATGCACGACGCCATTGCAATTGGAAAGAGCGCAGGGCTGAGTGACGATAGTGCTGCCATCGCAGCCCACCTTGCTGCCAAAGGAACACTGGTTTATTTCTTCCCCACTGAGCCCGTTGAGCGTTTTGATTCTTATTTGATTGAACTGCTGGCGCGATCCTACCCCAATGACTGGCCGGTGCTGATGGATGACACCAGTCCCCAACGCGCGATTGCGGATAACACTGTCCAAGCCCTGGTAGAAAGGGCCCGTTCCGATGGCGCAGAAAGGGTTTGGGCACTTGGTTCCCGACCCAAAGCGTTTCCGGGGATGTATGAAGCGCATCCTCCGCTGTTTGCATACAATCCCCTCGAAGCCCTTGCCGGTGAGTGGAGACCCTGGTTGGAAACAGGCAGTCCTGGTCTTGGAATAAGCCCCCCTCCAGAGTTTGGTTCGGAGCGGTTCACTGAAGAACTGAACGAGGTCATAGGGGTGTCCAAAACGCTTACGGCTCGCCAACGCAAAATAGCCGAGGACTGGCATCTTGATGCAGGGTCCGTTACCCCAGCGGGGATATGGAATTACAAGGCGCTGGAGTGGGCCAATGAGTATGGGCTCAGTCAGTTTGCGACTGTCAGATTGCTTACAACCCTCAATGTCGCAATGTCTGATGCCACGATCCATGGCTGGGCAGTCAAGTATCGGTGGTGGACGATGAGGCCGATAACGGCCGCGCACAAGCGAGGAGATACTGATTTTATACCCGCATTGGCTACACCTCCTCACCCGTCTTACGTGTCGGGACACAGCGCAGTCTCGGGTGCTGCGGCTGCCGTCCTGAGTGCTTATATGCCCGAAGCCAAACCCAGGGCAGTCGCCACGGCCAATGAGGCCTCGATCTCCCGTCTTTACGGGGGTATCCATTTTCGAAGCGACAATGAAGAGGGTCTTAGGCTGGGTGAACTGGTAGGAAAGGGAATACTGAACAAGAATGCGAGCCGCTAGCGGGCGGTTTTAGCCATGCTGATGGTGACCCATTTGCTTGCGCCTTCTGGGCATATGCTTCGCAGATTGACCAGGCTGGGCGTGGTTGGAGCGGATAACTTCAAATGGGTGACATCATGCGCTGCTTCGAATAGTTGTGGTTTAGTGATTTGCGGACCTGAAATATAGCTTTCATACCCCGTCGCCCTCTCGGACGCTACCCAACTGACAAAGGCATAACCTTCACCCAGAATAGCTTCCGGGTTCTCTGGAGAAGGGCAGGCGAGCGTCGGATCGATGAAGAAAGCTGCCGGTTGGGCAATCAGGCTTTCATGCGTGATATCGCTGCAGTTGCGAGTAATGAGTACCTTGACTGCTGCATGGGATCGGGCAAGGTCAGTCGTAGGCCTAAAGATATTCTCCTGCGTAGCAGTGTCCACGGTTTTGATTACGCCGCCTTCAGGAACATAGCTGAGAACCTGCAAACGCGTTACGCCAGTGCTGCCTGCAGAAGCGGGGGCCCAGCTCAGCTCGGGTCTGACCGAAGATACCGTTTCTCCCTTAAGGGGCGATAGTAGCTCCAGTTGTTCACATCCCCAGGAAGCTGACGGCAGAAAGGCGGTAAAAACAAAAAGAGCGAGGAGTTTTCTTTGGTTGTCCATAGGGTCCTTTCTGGTATCCGATGAGTTTGATGTTACCAACCTATCGAAGATTTTTTTGCGACCTGGTCGTTATTTCTGCAGAGTTTTTTCAAGCTGAGAGCCTCGGCAGTCAGGCGTGGTTGTATACTAATTCTAATTTGGCTAACTGGTTTCATTAGGGACAGATGACTCAGTACAGAGAAGCGACATCAAAGCACGCCCAAGGCTTCACGCTCATTGAATTGCTCGTAGTTCTGGCAATCCTGGGTCTGCTGGCGGGCCTGGTCGGACCAAGGGTCCTGGGTCAGCTGGAAGGGGCCAAGACCAAAACCGCTGCCATGCAGATTAAGGATCTGGACCAGGCGGCAGAAATGTTCAAGATCGATGTGGGCCGCTTTCCCTCGAATGAAGAAGGTTTGAAGGCTCTACTGGTTGAACCTCCCAACGTCGCCAAATGGGACGGCCCCTATCTGCGCCGCGCCTTGCCCAATGATCCCTGGGACAACCCCTTCAGGTACCGGTCTCCCGGCCAGCATGCGGATGTAGATATTTATTCCTATGGGGCTGATAACGCTCCTGGAGGCGATGGCGAAAGTATGGACGTCGGTAACTGGTAGTCAGGAAGCCCTGGTCCTGCCGGATTCGAGTCAGTTGGCATTGTGGGCGGCGCCGCTACCCCCGGCTGAAGGAACGGATTGAACTCAAATATCCATTCGTGATGTTGACTCGTCTCAGCAAAGTGCTGCAAATCTGCAGGAAAGCCGCCTTTTTTCATGGTCGTTCCCGTAGACAAGCTATGTATCCCCCTGATCCCTCCACTGCCGTCCATGATAAAACCCCACTCTTTCTCACGGGTTACCGGATCGCGATATATTTTTCGCAGATGCCTCCGCGTTTCGGCGAACCTGGAATCAAGCAGAAGATCATCCAGGTTATTCGGGTAAGAGGGCGAGCCAGAGGGGGTGGCGTTGTAGTAAGACGCTATTGCAGCCTGATACTGAAGACCTACGAAAAGGAGTTCTTTTTCTTCATCAATGCGCTGTGACGTTGAGATAACCACCATCGCTTTCGATGAAAGCAGGCCCGTCAGCGCTATGAACGCGAGAACACCGATGTAGGTAAAGCCGCCGTTGCGATGAGTGTTCATAATGAGGAAAAGGGTATTCCATCTCGCGTCGTGCCCGGTGCACCGCTTTTGATGTCCCAGACCGATCCCTCCGCTTCTACTCCTTGTGGCTTGGGCACGATAGTCCACAGCGTAGTGCTGTCGGCTACAGGGTCACGGGGCATCGATCGGAGGTATTTTTTCTCTACCAGTTCCTCCATGCTGTGAGGATAGCGCCCTACATCGGCGTAAAAGCGATCTATTACCTCCCGAGTGATTCTGAGATTCTCGACGAGCAGGGTCTCTTTCGATTTATCTATGCTCTGAAAATAACGAGGGGCGGCGATCGTAAGCATCAGGGCTACAATCGCAAGGACCACAAGAAGCTCAATCAGAGTAAATCCGCATCTGCTGGCGCACTTTTTACCCGGCCCTCGTCCCCCATTACCATTCCGCATACGGCACTCCATTCAAGCCGGTGTGAGCAGAAAGAGAGAATACGTCGTACACGTCATCGCCCTCCTTCGGGTCGTCCGGCTCGCTAGCATAAGAACGTTTGCCCCAGGTCTCGGATGCTTTCAGCGCCGGGTCACTGTGCATCGGATCGCGGGGCAGTCTGCGCAGGAAATACAATTTTTTGCCTGCAGGATCTTTTGCATCATCGACGCCTTCAACCAGTAATTCGAGCGACTCCGGGTAGCCGTTGGTGTTGAGTTTGCCGAGGATGTGACCTTCATCTGTGGCTTTTTTATACTCATCGATAGCGCTGCGAATCTGTCTCAAGGCAATTCTCAGCTCGCTCTCCTTCTGCCGCTGGTTGATGACCTGGGCGACAGGCACCACGATCGAAGCAAGCGTCGCCACAATGGCTAAAGTAGCCAGTAGCTCGATGAGTGTGAGGCCTGCAGCCCTAGCTCTCATCAGCAATACTCAATGTCAGCGGTTGGGATGCCTGCAGCGTGACTGGTTCACCATCGGCGTTTTCAGCCGACCGGGAGCGGACATCAATAGCAGTCGAGGAGGCGGGCTTGCGGGCTCGGAACAACGCGTTCAGTACAATGGGCTCTGCTT
>JAESUC010000072.1 GCA_016763285.1 Pseudomonas sp. | reverse complement strand
GAACTGCCGGATGCGCGAGTGCCCATAGGCGCCCATCACCAGCAGATCAATATCATGGGCCTGCTCGTAATCCATCAGCACGGTTTCAACCTCACCCGCCTTGATACTGGCCTGCACCTGGAAGCCGGCCTTTTCCAGCCGCAGCTTGGCTGCATTGATGGCTTCCCAGGCGTCGTTGGTGTCAGCACCCACCATCACCAGATGAATCGGCAGTCCGACAAAGAGTGGGCTTTCAGCCAGCATCTCGACGCCTTTGCGGGTAGTCGCGCTGTTATCGAACGCAAGCATGACGCTGGCCGGCTTGCGAAACGCCCCGGCGGTCACCAGGATCGGTCGATGCATGGTGCGGATCACGCTTTCCAGATGGCTGCCCACATGCTGACCCTGGGTATCCCCCACCTCACCCTGCCGGCCTATCACCAGCAGGCGAATGTCCGGTTCAAGCTCGTTCAGGGTCTCCACCAGGTCGCCGTTGCGCTGGCGGCTCAGTGGTTCGCTGACGCCATCAGCCTGGGCGCGCTCGATCGCCGCTTCCAGCATCAATCGACCCTGTTCCCGCAGCAGTTTGCCCCGCTTTTCGTCGAGCTCGGCCAACTCCTGAAGCAGGTGCTCACGGCTGCCCAGCCCGATGTTGCCGGAAAGATCACCCCGGGGTTGGGCGTGTTGCTGATCGAGTACGTGGAGGAACACCAGCGGCGCCTCGAGTGACAGACTTGCCCAGGCTGCGTAGTCGCAAACGCCGGCGGAAGACGTGGAGCCGTCGATGCAGGCCATGACGGTATTCTTGGTCATCGATTTATTCTCCCTGTTCATTTAATGACCCATCACCTGATCGACGGCGTCGGGCTTGTCATGCACCCCGAAGCGGTCAACGATGGTTGCGCTGGCTTCATTCAGACCCAGTATTTCCACCTCGGTGCCCTCGCGGCGGAACTTGATCACTACCTTGTCCAACGCCGCGACCGCGGTAATATCCCAGAAATGCGCGCGGGACAGGTCGATGACCACCTTATCAAGGGCCTCTTTCAAGTCAAAGGCACCGACGAACTTGTCGCTCGAGCTGAAAAACACCTGGCCGACCACGGTGTAGCGGCGCTCTACCCCGTCGATAATCGCTTCACTGCCGATATGCAGGTAGTGACCCATCTTGTTGGCGAAAAACATCGCCGCCAGCAAGACGCCGACAAAGACGCCATAGGCGAGGTTGTGGGTCGCCACCACGACTGCCACCGTTGAAACCATGACGATGTTGGTCGACAGGGGATGCTTTTTCAGATTGCGGATTGAATCCCAGCTGAAGGTACCGATGGATACCATGATCATCACCGCCACCAGGGCAGCCATGGGAATCAGCGAAAGATAATCGCCCAGAAAGACCACCATGATCAGCAGCAGTGTCCCCGCGATGAAACAGGACAGGCGCGTTCGCCCCCCCGACTTGATGTTGATGACCGACTGCCCGATCATCGCACAGCCCGCCATGCCGCCGAGCAGGCCGGAGCCAATATTGGCAATCCCCTGGCCCTTGCACTCGCGGTTCTTGTCACTGGATGTATCGGTAAGATCGTCGACGATGGTGGCTGTCATCATTGATTCGAGCAGACCCACTACCGCCAGGGCGGCGGAATAGGGAAAGATGATCATCAGGGTGTCCAGATTCAGCGGCACCTGGGGCCAGAGGAAGATGGGCAGCGTATCCGGCAGCTCGCCCATATCGCCCACGGTCCGAATGTCCAGGCCCAGATAGACGGCCAGCGCAGTCAGCACCAGAATGCAGACCAGCGGCGAGGGAATGACCTTGCCCACCTTCGGCAGGTAGGGAAACAGATATATGATGCAGAGACCGGCTGCGGTCATGGCGTATACATGCCAGGTCACATTGGTCAATTCCGGCAACTGCGCCATGAAAATCAGAATCGCCAATGCGTTGACGAAGCCGGTCACCACGGAGCGCGAGACAAAGCGCATCAGCGAGCCGAGCTTCAGATAGCCCGCACCTATCTGCAACAGACCACAGAGGATGGTCGCCGCCAGCAGGTATTCAAGACCGTGTTCGCGCACCAGGGTAACCATCAGCAGCGCCATGGCGCCGGTGGCCGCTGAAATCATGCCCGGTCGACCGCCGGTGAAGGCGATTACCACCGCGATACAGAACGAGGCATAGAGCCCCACCTTGGGG
This sequence comes from Pseudomonas sp., assembly GCA_016763285.1. GTDB lineage: Bacteria > Pseudomonadota > Gammaproteobacteria > Pseudomonadales > Pseudomonadaceae > Halopseudomonas. The sequence goes on along the minus strand of JAESUC010000072.1, from coordinate 2,958 downwards.
TCCACACCGGCAATGATCGAAAACGCGATCGCCTCGGGAATCAATGCCAGGGCGACCACCACACCCGCGAGAATATCGCCGCGGATATTGGAGAACCACTCTTGTCTTACCGATTGCATCAGGGTCATACAGTTTGTCCACTTCAAAAAAGAAAGCCCTGCCCGATATCGCGCAGTCTGTTTATGCCAGTCCGAATCCGATTCGAGACACAGTAACAGGCAGCAAAAAAACGATAGGGACGTGCCAGGCGCAATGAGATGAGTACTATGACCAGAACTTTGCTGGCCGGGTCTTGGCGGTCCGCACCTGGCAAGCACACTCGAGGCGCAGCTTTGCTGGGGCAGAACACGCAATCACAAGCGGGTTGGCGCTTGCGGATGACAAGGCGTCATCTGGGGAGGTCGAAACCTATGGTGGCGTAGCGCCGGGAAAGCTGGTCATCGGTTTATCCGGGTTAGGGGTCCGCTAAGTGGGGGGCGTACTCTATCACAGGAGATAGCTTCAGGCTATCAACGCGAATCCGCCCATTGAACGAGAGCCGCCCCAGCATCCGCCCGCCCCCTCAGGCGGGCTGCGTACCCCTTGGGCGCCGCGCCAGCGCCACCAAAGGTGCCACGAGACAGTAGATGACAATAAAGGGGTCGAGCAGGTAATCCCAGTAATTATCCGACGGCTTGATGTCGAGCAGGAAAGCCAGGGTTGCCAATACCAGCATGAGCATGCCGAGGACGTTGCGCAGCAGGACCAACAACAAGGTCAACGCGCCCACGGCGATAATCAAGCCGCGGGGACTGTAGCCCCAGCGGTAGGTATCGACCATGCCCAGGCCCAGCGCCGCGGGATACAGAAGCAGCCCCAGCACTGCGAAACAGAGCCACAACGGCCATCTGGCGGAGATCGGCAGCGCCGGCAGGTACCCCAGCTTGACCGCGGCCGCGGCGCTCAGCCAGACCAGGCTGCTGATCGCCAGGTCATCGGTCAGCCCCCTGAGCAATCCGGCCAGCGTCAGACCGGTGGACAGCGGCACGAGCGCAACCAGCACCGCCCCCAGGAGTACCGCCAGACGATATCCGACTGGCAGTCGCCCCACGGGTAACAGCAGAAAGAGGACAAGGGCAAAGGTCAACACAGCCTGCCAACTGGCGATAATCATCGTTGTGCCTCCAGCCAGGCGCGATTGAAGGTCACATGCTTGATAAAGCTATTGTTCCAGGAATACACCATATGAAAACGACCATCATCGGAGCGGATGAGATAGGGATATTCGTAATCGAAATTGCACAAGCCCCGGCGGCATACACGGCCCTCCATCAGCTGCATGTACTCATCGAGCAGCAACTGGCGCTTGGGCCCGCTGGCTTCGAGAAATTTCTCACGCAGTAGCGGCCCGTAGGTCTCCAGCGGAATGGGGTCGCCCTCGGCATCGGTCGATTCGTCTATGGTATTGATCAGCGACCAGTTGCTGAGGCTGAAACTGGCCTCGTCCAGCGTAAGGCGAAACCTGCCATCTGCCAGATTATTCTGAACCACGAGCAGTGTATCGCGATGCGAGCGCACCGCAGCCAGTGAGGAATTGGGGTTCCATGGGTCCACGGCATGCTCTTCGCTCCAGGTCTGCCCCGCATCAGCTGTCACCGTGGCAAGCACGTGGCCCTTGTCCTTGCCTGCGTAGCGCAACAGCGCGATGGCCCGGTGGTCATCCAGGGGCACTACGGTTGGCTGCAGCGAATGCGTCCCGTCGGCCATGCGGAATTTGTCGACCACTTTGCCATCGGCATCGAGGTAGAGATATTCGGGAAACTTGCCGAGAAACTCATGGTATACCGGCAGCCCGATGGACCCGTCCTGATGGAAAACCGGCGCGCTGCGCACGAGGGTGCTGATATTGATGAACGGGGAAGTAATCAGTTGCCGCGGGGCTGACCAGCTGATGCCCTGATCTTCCGATACCATCACGTTGATCGCACTGCCGGCCCAGCCCCCCAGCGACACGGATACATAAAACAACCAGAGGCGTTCATCCGGCGCCCTGGCAATCACCGGATTACCCAGTTTGCGGATCGGCTTGCCCACGGCAGCACGGGTCAGCTCACGGGTCGCCAGCACCTCTTCATCGCTCCACTCGCCCTTGGCCGCATCGAAACGGGCTGCGCGGATCTGCACGTCGGCAGCCCCTTCGCGGGTACCGGCAAACCACACACTGAGCAGATCACCACCGGGAAGGGCGGTGATGGACGAGGAGTGGACAAAATCATCCAGATCGCTGGAAACGAAGCGTCGCTCCATGACCGGCTCGGCGACGATCGCACTGCTGTCATCCCACTGGGTCTGGGTCGCGAAGCCGGCCATCTGATAGGGCTCATTCAACCACCACGCCCCAGCGAAGAGCGGCGCAACGGCAACCAATGCGATGGCACGCGAGCGCAGAAACCACGAACGAAAAACCATACGACTCCTTGTTATACAATCCCGGCTTTCAGCCAACCAAGATGCAACCGGCTTGAATGCCACCCTCTATTCTGTGTGCCCAACCAGCGCGCACGCATAATATACCGGATAAAATAAACGCTTTACCGGTTTCTTCAAACCTTGATAAATACCCAGGTATTGGCAAGCAAGCGGGCCAGCTTGAACCCCTGCTCCTGAACCCTGTTCACCAGCTCGATGGTCGCCGCCTCGCCGATATCGGGGGTGTGAATTTCCATCATGATCATGCGCAGGCAAGGCGGTATGTCCGCCGGAAACAATCCGCATTCGCCACCTTCTATGTCCAGGACCAGGACCGTGGGCTGATGCTCGTGCAACAGGGATGACAGGCCTCTGGTTTCGACGTGTATCCTGCGATCAGCCGCGGCCGGCAGCAGCGCACTGCTCCACCAGTATTCGTCGTAGATGCCCAGCTCGATCTGACCCGCTCCATGGGCGTCGGCCACCACCGCCGCTTCGACCAGCAGCAGT
>JAESUC010000071.1 GCA_016763285.1 Pseudomonas sp. | reverse complement strand
GCAAAGGCAACGCTGCCGGCGCTATGGCCGGTGAGCTTCTCGCATGCCTGCACGATGGCCGCATCGGCGGCTGTTTCGAAGGGCGCGACGCCGGGGAATAGCGGGTGGTAGGTGATGTCCACCTGCTGCTCGGCGGCGATGATCTTGAGCTGTTCACGAATATCGGCCCGCAACGCGTCCGGATCCATCCCCGGCAGCGGTCGGATATCGAACTCCAGCGCGCACTTGCCGCAGATACGGTTGGGATTGTCGCCGCCATGGATACAGCCCAGGTTCATGGTCGGTACCGGTACGCCAAACAGGGGGTCGTTCCAGCGCTTCTGCCATTGGCTGCGCATGGTCAGCAGATCGCCGATGACCCGGTGCATGGCTTCCATGGCGTTGCTGCCCAGCGACGGGTCGGAGGAGTGCCCCGACTGCCCGATAATGTCGATACGCTCCATCATGATGCCCTTGTGCACCCGTACCGGCTTGAGCCCGGTGGGCTCGCCGATGACCGCATGGCGGGCATGGGACAGGTCGCTGGCGGCCAGTGCCTGGGCGCCACTCATGGAGCTTTCCTCGTCGGCGGTGGCGAGAATGATCAATGGATGTTTGAAGGGCCTGTCGGCGTACTGCTTGAGCGCTTCGATGACCAGTGCAAAAAAGCTTTTCATGTCGCAGCTGCCCAGCCCGTACCAGCGACCGTCAGCCTCGGTCAGCTTGAACGGGTCGTGCTGCCAGAGCTCGGGGTCGCAGGGGACGGTATCGGTATGGCCGGCCAGCACCAGGCCGCCAGGGCCGCTGCCCAGGGTGGCAATCAGGTTGGCCTTGCCGGGTTCGTCAGGCACGTTCTGAATCTGACAGCGAAAGCCCAGTTCCTCCAGCCAGCTGGCGAGCAGGTGAATCACGTCCAGGTTGGACTGATCGAGGGAGGGCTGACTGCAGCTGATCGACTGGGTGCGAAGCAGGGCGTCAAATTGCGCCCTGAGGGAAGGGATGGCCATAAATACTCCTGGCGGGCTTGGCTGACGAATTCAGGCCAGCTTAGCCCGCCAGGGTGTCAGCGTCAGCCGAAAATGCCGCTGAGGATAAAGAAAAACACAATTGAGAGCGCAGCGCCGGCGGGCAGGGTGATGACCCAGGAGCTGAAGATGGTACCGATCACTCGCAGGTTGAGTGCGCCGATACCCCGCGCCATGCCGACACCCAGCACGGCGCCCACCAGTGTGTGAGTGGTGGAGATGGGCAGGCCGATACCCGAGGCCGATACCACGGTGGTGGCAGTGGCCAGCTCCGCAGCGAAACCGCGGCTGGGCGTCAGCTCGGTAATATGCCGACCGATGGTCGCAATCACCCGGTAACCGTAGGTGGCCAGACCGATAACGATGCCGACACCGCCGAGCAGCAGGACCCAGGCGGGGACCACCGAACGTGCGGCTACCTCACCCCCGGTCTGCAGTACGCCGACGATGGCTGCCAGCGGGCCTACTGCGTTGGCCACGTCATTGGAGCCGTGGGCAAAGGCCATGGCGCAGGCGGTAAAGATCATCAGCACCGCGAACACCTTTTCCACGCTGGCAAAATGGAAGTCCTTGTCCGCCGCGGGATCGGCCTTGATGCGGGAAAGCAGCACCATGCCCAGCAGCATGATCGCCACACCGATGGCGATCGCCAGCAGGAAACCCTGGAAATTGCTGATATTCAGGCCCACATGCTTGAGGCCCTTGGTCAAGGTCATCAGCGTGACCACGAAGCCGACCGCAAACATGTACAGGGGGACGTAGCGTTTGGCGTTGGTAAAGGGATCGTCGGTGTTGAGAATCAGTTTGTGCACGCTGATAAAGATCATGAAGGCGACTATTCCCGACAGCAGGGGCGAGATGACCCAACTGGCCACGATCGGCACCACGCCACCCCAGTTCACCGCCTCCATGGATACACCGACGGCGCCAAAACCGATGACCGCACCGATGATCGAGTGGGTGGTGGACACCGGCCAGCCCTTGATGGACGCTATCAGCAGCCAGGTCCCGGCGGCCAGCAGGGAGGCCATCATGCCGAAGATCATCTGCTCGCCGCTGATCAGCTCCGAATCGAGGATGCCGCTGCGAATTGTCTGGGTAACCGAGCCGCCGGCCAGATAGGCGCCGAGAAACTCGAAGACGATGGCGATCATGATCGCCTGCTTGATCGTCAGGGCGCGGGAGCCGACCGAGGTACCCATGGCATTGGCAACATCGTTTGCACCGATGCCCCAGGCCATGAAAAAACCGAACAGGCAGGCAAGTATCAGCAGGATGGTGCCGTATTCTGCAATGAGGGTCATGTTGGAATTACTCTGTTGGGGTGCATGTCGAGACTGACCGCTAGCGGGCCATCAGTTGTTCCAGGCGATTGCCCACGCGCTGCGCGCGGTCCGCCACGTCACCGATCCACTCGATGATCTGATAGAGGAACATCACGTTGACCGGAGGCAGGTCCTGCTCCAGCTTGAACAGATCGGCCCGCAGTCTGATCTGCAGGGTGTCGGTATCGTGTTCGATCCGGTCCAGCTCCTCGATCAGGTTTTCCACCAGGGTGACTTCGCGACCGGAGAACCCGGTCTCGAGCAGCTCGTCCAGCTCGTTCATCGCCTTCAGAGCCTGGGCTACGGCATCGACCGAGCGCTGCACGAAGATGCTGAACGCGGGGCGGATCGGAGCCGGAATATCCATCTGCCTGCCGAGCATCAGGCCGGCTATATCCTTGGCCCGATTGGCGACTTTGTCCTGTACACTGAGCAGTTCCAGCAGATCCGAACGCGGAACGGGCAGAAACAGGCTTTTGGGCAGGTGCACCCGCACGTCCTTCTTCAACTTGTCCGCATCGCGCTCGAGCTGGGATATCTGTTGCTGCAGCCGCTCGGCCTCGGTCCAGTCGTTGGCGATTACCGCCTCGATGAAAGGAACCAACTGACCGGCGCATTCGTGGGCCTTGGCCATGTGCTGCTGCATCGGACCGATGGGCGAACGGCCAAACAGGCTGAGAAAGGGATTGCTGGGCATGGAGCCTCCGGAATGGGTTTGCTGCGCGATTATAGTTGTTGAACCTCTGGCCGTCATCAAACGGTCACATGATAGTCATCAAACAGCCATCATTGTGCCGCCGTGTTTCGGCCCCTGCGATGGCCCCCGTGGCTGAGTACAGCGAGGCCCCGCGAGCATCTGCCGACTTGGACTGCCTCCCTTTGAACGTAGTTCGATGCATCTAATCCGAAAACCGAGAGACACCCGATGGCCAAAGAAACCGAAATCAAGTTGCGCGTCACTCCCGAAACGCGGGATGCCCTGCAGGCGCATCCATTGCTGGCAGCGCGTCGCCAGGGTGACTGGCAGAGCGGTCCGTTGCTCAACCAGTATTACGATACGCCGGAGCGCGATCTGGCCGGCGCCCGGGTGGCGCTGCGCATGCGCCGCGATGGCGATCAGTGCATCCAGACCCTGAAAACCCGCGGCCAGAGTGTCTCCGGGCTATCCGAACGCAACGAGTGGGACTGGTATCCAGACAGCGCCGAGCTGGATCTGGGTCTGCTGGACGACAGCTGTTGGCCCCAGGCCCTGGCCGACCTGGACAAGACCCGGTTGCAACCGATCTTCACCACCGATTTCAATCGCACCAAGGTCCTGCTGCGCTGGGAGCGCGACTCCGCAGCGGGCCCCGAAACCATCGAAGTGGAAGCGGCACTGGACCGCGGCCGAGTGCTGGCAGGCGACAGGGAAGAGGGCATTTGCGAACTGGAGCTGGAAATCCGTCAGGGTCCGGCGGTCGCGGTGCTCGAACTGGCCCGGGAGCTGGCCGAGGATCTGGCGCTCATGCCCTGCGACATCAGCAAGGCCGAGCGCGGCTACCGGCTGTTCGATCCGGCCAGCTACGACCTGCGCCTGCAGTCCCCGGCCTGGACAGCTGACTCCACGGTGGACGAGGTGATTGCCGGATCGATAAGACAGTTGCTCGGACAGAGCCAGCGCCTGGCCGAACAGTACCGCTTTGCGGGGCAGTGGCGGTTGTTCCGTGACATGACCACCCATCTGGCGTCCCTGCGTGCAGGCTTCGGGGTGTTCGATCTGGCGTTGCCCAAGTCCAGCGCGCAGGAATTCACCCGCTCCCTTGATGCCTTGCTGGAGCGTTTTCGGCCCCTGGTTCTGGCCGGCTGGGCGGACGACGAAATCGGTCGCAAGGCCCGTGATCAGGCGCCAGCAGTCTTTGCAGCGGTTGTCGACGAAGCAGGCTGGGGGCAACTGTTCATCGGTCTGGCCCTGTGGCTCGAGCAGGGCGCCTGGCAGCTCAATCGTCCGCCCAAGGGAGACCGTATCGGTGCCCTGGCGCTGCCACGCTGGTTGCTGGCTTCCGCGGCCAAGGAGATACAGGAGCTGAGAGTGCCCAATCATAACGACCCCGATGCCGCGGTCAGCGAGTGGATGGATCAGCAGGCACGGCTTGGGCGTCTCTACTATCTTCTTTCCCAGTTCCGCGCTTTTCTGCCGGTGCCCGAGCCGGATCGCCTGTTCGGCGAGCTGAACAAGCTGCAGGCGCTGCTCGAGCAGTATCCGGCCGTGGATGACGAACAGCGGCCGCTGCTGCTCGACGCCTTGCGCAAGCAGGGCCAGCGGCTACGCAAACTCAATGCCTGGCGCGAACTGAACACCTGAAGGCGAGAACACAACGGAGCGGGGGAAACGTGAACAGCTTGAAGCAACTGGCGATACCGGGCAGCGACCGCGTGCTGGATCTGGGTGACTGTCTCAACGTGCTGGTGGCCCAGGGCCGCCTGAGCGTCGAGATGGCCGAACAGCTGAGCATGCTGCGCCGGGCCGGGACCGGAGAGACGGCAAAGCTGCATCCACTGGAATTCATCGCCAGCCAGGCCCCCGACGATCTTGCAAGGCCGGGCAAGACGCTGGACATCGATACCCTGTCGCGCTGGCTGGCGGATGAGGCCGAGCAGCCCTACTACCGCATCGATCCACTGAAGATCAATGTCGCGGCGGTCACGCCCCTGATGTCCTTCGCCTTCGCCCAGCGCCATCGGATTCTCGCCCTGGAGGTCAGCGAGCGTGAGGTGGTGATTGCCAGTGCACAGCCTTTCGTCAGCAGCTGGGAAGCCAACCTGGTTCATGTGCTCAAGCGTGAGATACGCCGCGTGGTGGCCAATCCGGCGGATATACAGCGCTATTCGGTAGAGTTCTTCCGGCTGGCCCGTTCGGTCACCGGCGCCAACGCGTCGGACCAGAAGCAAAGCGGAATCGGTAACTTCGAACAGCTGCTCAAGCTGGGCAATATGGGACAGGAGCCCGATGCCAACGACGCCCACGTGGTCAATATCGTCGATTGGCTGTTCCAGTACGCCTTCGAGCAACGCGCCAGCGATATTCACATCGAGCCGCGGCGCGAAGCCGGCAGCGTGCGCCTGCGGATCGATGGTGTGCTGCATACCGTTTATCAGTTTCCACTGCAGGTCTCCATCGCCGTGGTCAGCCGTCTG
>JAESUC010000070.1 GCA_016763285.1 Pseudomonas sp. | reverse complement strand
TGATCTCACTGCTGGATACCCAGCGGCGCCTTCAGTGTTAGTCATGAACCGCCGTATGCGGAACCGCACGTACGGTGGTGTGAGAGGGCGGCGGGAGTAATCCCGCTCCCTACTCGATCACAGATCAGGAGGCTGCCTGTTCCATGGTCGGGTAGTCGGTATAACCGACCTCGGCGCCGCCATAGAGGGTGGCCGGATTGATCGTGTTCCAGGGCGCGTTGGCCCGGATACGCTGGACCAGGTCCGGATTGGCTATGTAGGGACGCCCAAAGGCAATCATGTCCGCCAGACCGTCTTCTACTGCCTGGGCACCGCTTTCGGCAGTCATCCCGCCAGCCAGTATCAGCTTGCCGTCATACAGCTCGCGCAGGCTTTCTAGCAGGCCATCGAACCCTTCGTAGGTGCCACCCACCCAGTCGGGGCGGTTGACGTGCACATAGGCCAGGTCCCGGCTGTTCAGCTCGCGCAGCAGATGGCTGAAGGTTTCTTTCGGATTGGCATCGTCCACGCCATTGAAGGTGCCCATGGGTGAAATGCGAATGCCCACGCGCCCGCTGTCACCGGTGGCTGCGATGACGGCGTCGACGACTTCCAGAACCAGCCGCACCCGGTTTTCCACGCTGCCGCCGTAGGCATCGGTACGCTGATTGCTGTCGGAGCAGAGAAACTGGTCCAGTAGATAGCCGTTGGCGGCGTGGACTTCCACCCCGTCGAAATCCGCTTCAATGGCGTTGCGTGTGGCCTGCGCGTAGTCGGCAACGATCCGCGGCAGCTCTTCGGTTGCGAGTGCGCGGGGCTTTGCTGTCGGCGCCTTGTGATGACTGCCATCGGCTTCCTGCACGTAACATTCGGCCTTCGCCTGGATCGCTGACGGCCCTACCGGGTCCGCGCCGTCGGGTTGCAGCAGCGGGTGCGAGATGCGGCCGACGTGCCACAGTTGCAGAAAGATCCGGCCATTCTCGTCATGGACCGCCTGGGTAATCTGCTTCCAGCCTTCTATCTGCTCTGCGCTGTGGATGCCGGGCGTCCAGGCATAGCCCTGGCCTTCGGGGCTGATCTGCACCGCTTCGCTGATGATCAGGCCGGCATTGGCCCGCTGGGCATAGTAGGTGGCATTAAGCTCGTAGGGCACGTTGCCGGGCTGCCTGCTGCGCTGGCGGGTGAGGGGGGCCATGATTACGCGGTTGGGCAGGTCAAGGCTGCCCATGCGGATGGGAGTGAGAAGGGGGGATCGGGACATCTGGTACGACTCCTTGTTGCCTGCGTCAGTGGGTGCAGGATGTGCAAGGTATTATGGGGGCGCTTGTTCGTTTGACAAGCGCGGCGGATTTAACCGGATGTGTCTGGTTGGCCAAACCCTGCAGCACGCACAGGCGCACCGGTGGCTGACCGGCGCTGCCTGCATGGTGGAGCCGCTCGGCTATCAGGCGGCCTGGGCGTCGGCCTGGCGCAGCGCCCGGTTCAGGGCACTGAACAGCGCCCGGAAGCTGGCGGTGGTGAGGTTTTCATCAATTCCGATGCCGTGCAGGGGTCGACCGCCATCCATGCGGATCTCCACATAGGCGGCGGCCTTGGCATTGGTACCCGAGCCAATGGAATGTTCGTGGTAATCCATTATTTCCACCGAGACCGGCAGACCGGCGACCAGGGCTTCCAGAGGGCCTTTGCCCAGGCCTCGCCAGTGCAGGGTTTCGCCCTGGTTGAGTACCTCGACGTCGACGGCACTGGTGCCATTTTCTTCTTGCAGGCGGTGGCGGATCAACGCATAGGGGCTGGTTGCCTGGATGTATTCGCGATCCAGCAGTTCATGAATCTGCACGGCGCTCATTTCCAGGCCGAGGCGGTCGGTTTCACCCTGTACCACCTGGCTGAATTCGATCTGCATGCGCCGTGGCAGGCTGATGCCGTAGCCCTGCTCGAGCAGGTAGCTGATACCCCCTTTGCCGGACTGGCTGTTGACGCGGATGACCGCGTCGTAGGTGCGGCCGATGTCCTCGGGGTCTATCGGCAGGTAGGGCACTTCCCACAGGGTGTCAGGTTTGCGTTGGGCAAAGCCCTTGCGAATCGCATCCTGGTGCGAGCCCGAGAAGGCGGTGTGCACCAGATCGCCAACATAGGGATGCCGTGGGTGTACAGACAGCTGGTTGCATTCCTCGACCACCTTGCGCACGGCGTCGATGTCGGAGAAATCCAGTTGCGGATGGATGCCCTGGGTATAGAAGTTCAGCGCCAATGTGACCAGGTCGACGTTGCCGGTCCGTTCACCGTTGCCGAACAGGCAGCCCTCGACCCGGTCCGCGCCGGCCAGCAGACCCAGCTCGGTGGCAGCCACGCCGGTACCCCGATCATTATGGGTGTGCAGGCTGATCAGGACGCTGTCGCGGCGGCTGATGTGCCGGCCGAACCATTCGATCTGGTCGGCATAGTGATTGGGCGTGGCGACCTCGACCGTGGCGGGCAGATTGAGGATCACCTTGTTTGCCGGGGTCGGTTGCCATACGTCGAGCACGGCGTTACAGACTTCGACGGCGAAATCCAGTTCGGTCGAGGTGAAGATCTCGGGTGAGTACTGGAAGGTCCATTCGGTCTCGGGTTGCTCTGCGGCCAGTTGCTTGATCAGGCTGGCGGCGTTGACGGCGATGTCGACAACCCCTTTCTTGTCCTGGTTGAAGACAATTCGGCGGAAGCTGGGCGCAGTGGCGTTGTACACGTGGATGATGGCTTTTTTCGCGCCGCGCACGGATTCGAAGGTGCGTCTGATCAGGTCTTCACGGGCCTGGGTGAGCACCTGAATGGTAACGTCATCCGGGATGTGGCCTTCTTCGATCAGGCTGCGCACGAAGTCGAAATCGGCTTTGGAGGCAGAGGGAAATGCGACTTCGATCTGCTTCATGCCCACGTTGACCAGGGTCTGGAAGAATTTCAGCTTGCGCGCGGGGTCCATGGGCTCGATCAGCGACTGGTTGCCATCACGCAGGTCGGAGCTGCACCAGATTGGCACTTCGGTGAGCGTCCGCGACGGCCATTGGCGGTCGGGGAGGTTGACCGGCTCGAAGGCGCGATATTTGCTGGACGGATCTTTGAGCATGCTCATGGTCTGCTTCCTCTTCGGCCCGTTACCTTGTGGGGCGGGCGGGTACTGAATGGGGTGTTGTTGCAGTGAAAGGTAATTGTTCGCTGTTTTTATTGCAATGATGGTTTTAAATTTGGCAGTAAAATCTAATAAGTCGCCAAAAATAAGAATTCAGGTTTATTTTGTCGCGTGTTTTGGATAATTGTTGCGCGTTTTTTGAAATGCAATTTAGGCCTCAGGTCTTTCGGGGTCTGGCGCTCCCGGCCTGGCCGGGTTCCGAAAGCCGCCGTGAATCCATCCATGGAGGCTTGGCGGCTGTCCCGACCGCCGGGGATGGCGGGAGTGTCGATTATGCAGGAGCAATTATCGACCTGTTTCAGACACTGTCTGCACCCTGCCAGGCCGTGCGCTTGTCCGGCAAAGGAGTGAGGTTGAGGGTGCTGTCCAAGGTCAAAAGCTAAACCCACACCCCCGTCATTCCCGCGAAGGCGGGAATCCATTTTGACTTTTTTCGCGGTCTCGAGTCGCTACCGGGTGCACAGAAGGCCCGGTAGCGAGCCCTGTCAGGGCATGAAGGCGCCGATAAATATCGAGGGGTCTACCCGGGTGTTGTTCAGGCTGACGTTCCAGTGCAGGTGTGGTCCGGTCGCGCGGCCGGTGGCGCCTACCTTGCCGACGTGCGCGCCGCGGGCCAGTTCGTCCCCCACTTTGACGTCGATCGACGACAGGTGGCAGAACATGCTGATCAGCCCCTGGCCGTGGTCGACAAATACGGTCTTGCCGTTGAAGAAATAATCTCCGACGAGAATTACCTGGCCCGCTGCGGGAGCCTTGATGGAGGTCCCGGTGGGTGCGGCGAAGTCCAGGCCCGAATGGGGATTGCGTTCTTCGCCGTTGAAGAAACGGCGCAGGCCGAAGGCGCTGGAAAGGCGGCCGTCGACCGGGCGATCGAACAGCAGGTTGCTGGGTTGGCGGGCGCTGAATGTCCTGTAGGCGGCGATCTGTTCGTCGAGTTCACGCTGGATGCGTTTCAGATGCTCGGGATCGGGCGTGACATGTTTCTGATTGGTCAGCTTGATGTGCTGCTCGGGGTACTTGCGGTCG
>JAESUC010000069.1 GCA_016763285.1 Pseudomonas sp. | reverse complement strand
TCGGCCAGGCCGCCCCGCGCGCCAGCAGCCGTGAGCTGCGTGAGCTGCTCGACGCGCTGATCCAGGACTGGCGCCCAAGAGTCGAAGCCGGTCAGGACGATGAAAGCGTGCGCAAGGCCGCACCCGTACAGTTCGCCGAGGAGCTGGGCCAGACCCGCTGGGGCCTGCTGTCGCTGAAAGCCTCGCTGTGGCTGCTGCAGCGCAGCTGGACCGAAAGTCGCAATGCACGAGGCGATCGCCAGGGCGCTGCCGAGCTGGGCAAGTGGCTGCTGCATCTGCTGGCGGAAGAGGCCAAGGCCTTGCAACTGCCGCGCTACCAGCAGCAACCCGAAGACCTCGCCGAACAGAGCCCGCGCATGGAGCGCCTACTGGTCTGGCTGCATTTGGCCCGCGACGTGCTGGAGCTGCCGGAAGCCGACCGGTTGTATGGCGAATTGGCCAAGCTGCATGAACTGGCCCGCCAGGCCATCGACGAAGAAGCCTTGGCGCTACGAGTTGAGCAGGCACATCTGGTCTGGACGCTCAAGGCCTGGAAGCAGCTGGAGAAATAACGTCCCAAGACGGCGCAGGCTGCGCAAAGTTGAACCCCGGCGGCAGACAACGCCGGGGCTTTAGCGGCAAGCTTGGCCTTTTCGCCGCCGCATCGAAGGAATCCCATGTCCGTGCTGAACTCGCCCACCCAGGACCGCCCTCTCGATCTCGCCGATCTGCTGCGCGAGCTGGTCACCCAGGGGCGGATCGCGCAGGACAGCGCCGAACAATGCCTGACGGTACGCCGCAGCGCGCTGGCCAACCAGCAGCACCCGCTGGAATTCCTTGCCGCGCAGCAGCTCGATGACCTGCAGCGGCCGGGCAAGAAGCTCGATCTGGAAACGCTGACCGTCTGGCTGGCCGAGCGCGCCGGCCAGCCGTACCTGCGCATCGACCCGCTGAAGATCGACGTCGCCGCGATCACCCCGCTGATGTCCTACGCCTTCGCCCAGCGCCACGGGATTCTCGCCGTAGCGGTCGACGCCAGCGCCGTCACCATCGCCAGTTGCCAGCCTTTCGTGCACGGCTGGGAAGCCAACCTGACCCACGTGCTCAAGCGCCCGATCAAGCGCGTGGTGGCCAACCCGAGCGACATTCAGCGCTTCACCGTGGAGTTCTACCGCCTGGCCCGGTCGGTCAGCGGCGCCAGCGGCACCGAGCAGAAGATCAGCGGCGTCGGCAATTTCGAGCAACTGCTCAGCCTCGGCGCCAGCGACCAGGAGCCGGACGCCAACGATTCGCACATCGTCAACATCGTCGACTGGCTGTTCCAGTACGCCTTCGAGCAGCGCGCCAGCGATATTCACATCGAGCCACGGCGCGAAGCCGGCAGCGTGCGCCTGCGGATCGATGGTGTGCTGCATACCGTTTATCAGTTTCCACTGCAGGTCTCCATCGCCGTGGTCAGCCGTCTGAAAACCCTCGGACGCATGAATGTGGCCGAGAAACGCAAGCCGCAGGACGGACGGATCAAGACCAAGTCGCCGCAGGGCAACGAGATAGAGCTGCGACTGTCGACCCTGCCCACGGCTTTCGGCGAAAAGATGGTCATGCGGATTTTCGATCCCGACGTGCTGCTGCGCAGCTTCGATCAGCTCGGTTTCTCCAGCGAGGACCAGCGGCGCTGGCAGGGCATGGTCCGCCAGCCCAACGGCATCGTGCTGGTGACCGGTCCGACCGGGTCAGGCAAGACCACCACGCTCTATACCACGCTCAAGCAGCTGGCCACCCCGGAAGTGAATGTCTGCACCATCGAGGACCCCATCGAGATGGTCGAGGACAGCTTCAACCAGATGCAGGTCCAGCACAATATCGACCTGGATTTCGCCGGCGGGGTGCGCGCGCTGATGCGCCAGGACCCGGACATCATCATGATCGGCGAGATTCGTGATCTGGAAACCGCGGAAATGGCTATCCAGGCCGCATTGACGGGGCACCTGGTGCTCTCCACCCTGCACACCAATGACGCGCCGAGTTCCATCAGCCGCCTGATCGAGCTGGGCGTACCCGCCTATCTGATCAAGGCCACGGTACTTGGTGTCATGGCCCAGCGTCTGGTGCGTACCCTCTGCGTTCACTGCAAGGCGCCGGCAGAGGTGGATGCCGAAGCCTGGGCGGAACTGACCAAGCCGTGGAACGCGCCGCTGCCGACCCGGGCGCACCGGCCCGTGGGCTGCCCCCAGTGCCGCGAAACCGGCTACCGTGGGCGAGCCGGTGTCTACGAACTGATGACCTTGAGTGATGCACTCAAGCCCCTGGTGCAGTCGGATATCGACCTCAACGCCCTGCGCCGCCATGCCTACAAGGAAGGCATGCACAGCCTGCGCCTGTCCGGCGCGCAGAAGGTGGCAGTGGGGGATACCACCATTGAAGAGGTGCTGCGGGTGACGCCCAGCAGTCAGCAGGCCTGAGCCCGGCTCGCCCCGTGCCTGCGCAGCGCGTAGAATGCGCCGCACCCGAGCCCCGGAGAGCCGCCCGATGAATTACCGCCACAGCTACCACGCAGGCAACCACGCCGACGTCTTCAAGCACGCCGTTGTGCTGCGCATGGCGCAGCTGATGCAACGCAAGACCGCCCCCTTCTGTTACCTGGACAGCCATGCGGGGACGGCGCTCTATGATCTGCAGGGCGAAGCCTCGGGCAAGACCGGTGAATACCTCGAAGGCATCGCCAGGCTCTGGGGGCGGGATGACCTGCCACCCTTGTGGGCGGAATACGTGGCCAGCGTTGCGGCGCAGAACGCCGATGACACGCTGCGGTACTACCCTGGCTCGCCGCAGCTCATCGCTCAGGGGCTGCGCGAGCAGGACCGCATGATCCTCAGCGAGTTGCACCCCGCGGATGCGGCCACGCTGCGCGAGCATTTCGCGGCCGATGACCGGGTGGCGGTCCATCAGCGCGATGGTTACGAGCTGGCCAAGGCGTTTCTGCCGGTCGCCGAAAAGCGCGCCTTGTGGTTACTGGATCCGCCCTTCGAGCGGGCGGATGATCTCGAGCGTTGTCTTGCCGCCATGCAGGTCGCGATACAGCGCATGCGACAGACGATGATCGCGCTCTGGTATCCGATCAAGGACGAGCGGCTGCTGCGGGACTTCTACCGGCAGGTAGCTGCTGCGGGTCTGCCCAAGGTGCTGCGTGTCGAGCTGACGGTGCGCCCGACCGATACCACCATGGGGCTCAACGGCTCGGGCCTGATGCTGGTCAATCCCCCCTGGCCGCTGTGGGAGGAGCTGGAGCGGGATCTGCCCTGGCTGGCCCGGGAGCTTGGTCATGCCGGCGCCGGAGCGTGGCGTCTGGACTGGCTGGCAGGCGGTCCCTGAGGTCGTTGAACCGGTCTTTGCGCGAGCTGCCGGCCGGGCCGGGCACTGGCAAAACCGGCCTGCTCGGCTAGGCTGGGGGGTGACGGCTGACTAGTCGCCGGGTGTTGGCAGCGGATCTTGCGCGCACAACGAACGAAGCGGGGTCGGAACAACGACCCGATTGCACTGTCGAACATCCTGTCCGGCCAAAAGGGCCGGACTATCACGTTCCAGGACATCAACTTTAAGGAGCTCGACCATGGCTGAAGCTAACAAGAGTGCACCGGTTACCGGTAATTCGACGGTCAATAGCGAAAAAGATGCAGGTAAGGAGGCAGTGATGGCAGCGTACAGCAATCTGGTAGAGGCCAAGGAACACTTCAAGCACGCTGCTGAAGCAGCCGGTCTGGATCTGAAGAACGAAGCGTCCGGTCAGTACCTCAAAGGCAAGGCCAAGGCCGGTGAGCTTACCAACCAGGCCAACAGCTATGTGCATGAGAAACCCCTCACCAGCCTGGGTATCGCCTTCGCGGCTGGTTTCCTTGTTTCGCAGCTGTTCAGCAAGAAATGAGCGAGGTCCCAGGCGAAACCAATCTGCAGAGCGGCGATCCTGGGAAAGCCCCCGAGCCGGAGGAAAATGAACTCCAGGCGTGGCTGGACTGGTTCAAGCATGCTGCCTCGGCAGGTGGAGATCTGGCCAAGCTCGCCAGGATGGAGCTCAGCCTGGCGGTGGGTGACACCAAGCGGATCATATTGCTGGCGCTGCTCGCAATACCGCTGGCGGTGCTCACCTGGGTAGGATTGTCGGCGCTTCTCGCCTGGCTTGTGTATATTCCGACCCAGTCGGTATCCGGCGCAATAGGTGTCTTTATTGCGGTTCAGGTGATTCCGCTGCTGATCATAGCGGTGAGTATCAAGCGCTACCGCAAGAGCTGGGAGTTCGCGGCTACCCGTGAACATCTGAAGGCCTTCAAGGAGGGAGCAGAAAGTGCCGCGCAAACAACTGATTGAGAATATCCGCAAGATGGATGGCAAGTTGTCCCTGGAGCAGAGCCTGCTCAAGCTCAACGGGCGCGAGCGCGTTGCCTATCTGCGTGGGCTATCACCCTGGCTGCTGATTGGTGCCGGGGCGGCAGGTGGTATTCTGCTGGGCATCCTCGGTAGCGGTGGCCGTTCCAGGATCGTTTCGGCAGGCATGACCGGCCTGCATGTCTGGCGGTTGAAGATGCTTGCCAGTTCGCTGACCGGGGGCGGGGCGGATGCCGCCGATGCCACCGGTATGGGAGGAGATGTCGCTTGACCACCGCCGATGGCGGTGGGTCACCCGATAACTCCCTGCTGACGCCACTCAAGGAGTCGGCAGCCGAGCCACAATCGCCTTTGTACAAGGTCTCGCTGTGGCTGCTGGCTCTGGCGCTTCTGTATACCCTGTATTTCGCCAAGTCCCTGCTGATGCCGCTGGTGGTCGCGCTGCTCTTCGCGCTGCTGCTCAGCCCCCTTGTGGCGGTGATGAAGCGCCTCTACGTACCGCGAACTCTCTCCGCGCT
>JAESUC010000068.1 GCA_016763285.1 Pseudomonas sp. | reverse complement strand
AGGGACTGGTTGATGGCGCAGAACTGGCAGGCGCTGGCCGCGTCGTTCATGCGGATGCAGTGCTGCAATATGGTGGTCGCCAGTACATCCTTGCTGTGCAGGGTGGCGATCTTCCAGTAGGGCGTGCCGTCTGCGGTGGACAGTGCATAGAAGTTGGGTACGCCGGGCATGCTGACCTGACCGACCATGCGGCCATCGCGCAGAATGTCTGCGCCGTCGCCATTGGTTGATGGCCGTGCCAGATAAGGTGAGTCCAGCGAGGCGCGATTCAGAATCGGGACCATCGAGGTGTGTTCACCGACGGTCAGCGCCTTGTGATCCGACGGACCTGCACCGCCCTGGCGCGATAGCCCGGTAGCATCTTGCCAGCGCACGCCATGGCACTGCAGCTCACTGAGCAGGTCGGTCACGATAAGCTGTTTGGGGGCATGTTCAGAGGCTTGCATAATCAGGTTCCTCGGTCATCATCGGGCTGCGGTTCTCGGCGTCGGCATTGCGCTCATGCAGATGCGGGGCCGGTCGCCGATCGATCAGCAGGCTGAGCAATTCAGGGCGGCTGTAATGCCCGACCGAGTCCATCATGCGTTTGCGTTTATCGATCAGTATCAGATCCAGATCGGCGATCACCGCACCTTCGCCGCTGCGCAGTGGCTCACCGAGTAATTTGCCCTCGGGACTGACGATGGCGCTGAAGCAACCATCGCTGATCTGCGCCAGCTCACAGCCGGTGTCGGCCATGATCTTTTGCTGCTGCTCGGGGCTCAGCCAGGATGTGGCGTTGACCACAAAGCAGCCTGATTCCAATGCGTGGTGGCGGATGGTTACTTCCATCTGTTCGGCGAAAATAGGGCCGACCAGCGAGCCGGGAAACATCGCAGCATGGATCTGTTCGCCATCGGCCATCAGGGCGTACCGCGCCAGCGGGTTGTAATGCTCCCAGCAGGCCAGTGAACCGATGCGACCGACCTGGCTGTCCACTGCCCGCAGACCCGAGCCATCGCCCTGGCCCCAGATCATCCGCTCATGGTAGGTAGGGGTTATCTTGCGTCTGTGTTGTAGCAGGGTGCCGTCGGCATCGAACAGCAATTGAGTGTTATAGAGGGTGCCGCCGTCGCGTTCGTTGACGCCGATACTTACCACCATGCCGGCGCGGCGGCAGGCTTCACCGATAGCCGCCGTAGTGGCCGAAGGCACCACTACG
The DNA here is from genome assembly GCA_016763285.1 of Pseudomonas sp. Lineage (GTDB taxonomy): Bacteria > Pseudomonadota > Gammaproteobacteria > Pseudomonadales > Pseudomonadaceae > Halopseudomonas. The sequence continues at coordinate 5,413 of JAESUC010000068.1, read as the reverse complement.
GACTCGTTAAGTAGTCTGAGGTGCTCCTTGCCCATCTTGAAGGGAGGCTGCACATAGGAAAAATATGGGTAATAGGGCACCACGGTCTCCGGAAAGACCGCAAACTCAACCCCCTCCCGGCCCAGCTCGGCTATGGTCCGGCAGACCTTGTCCACGGTGCCCTCACGGCTGTAGAGCACAGGGCTGAGCTGGACGGCGGCGGCTTTGATGATTGTCATACCGGATCCTCAAGTGGAGAGACGGAAGGAGCGAAACTCCCTCCCGACGAAGGGAGGGAATGGGTTCAGGCAGTCCAGGTATCGATGATCAGGGCGCCCTCACGACGCATCAGCAGACGCAGGTCCATAACGTCCAGCGGGTTGATCGGACGGATGCCTTCGATCAGGGCCTTTTCGGTCTGGCCATACAGGGCTTGCAAGGCAAAACGGCAGGCATAGACTTCGCCGCCTTCTTCCATGAATGCCTTGATCTGATTGTTGACTGCCAGGTGGCCCGGGAAAGCCTCGGCGCCCAGTGTCGGGAATCCGCGCTGCACGCCCAGCTGTACGCCTGGACCGTATAAAAGAACCTTGGTTTCGAAGCCTTTGCGTAACAAGCGCTTGGCCTGCAGCATGTTGACCAGGCCGATGGAGCCTTCAAAGGCAATGGTGTGAAAGGTCAGCAGGGCTTTCTCGCCGGGCTCGGCTTTGACGTCCTCGAAAACCTTTTCTTCGTAGTTGACGAGAAAGTCACCGTCTTTGTAGTGGGGCGTTTCGACTGTAGGCATTCTGATTCTCCGGTTGGGTTAACAACGCAGTGAGTGACTGCGGTTAACCTGACCAGAGCAACGGCTGTGCCAGAGTTGCATGTTGTTTCGCAAACTACTGACTTTAAACGAATTAATGCTCTGATAGCATTTTCAAGAGCAAAACTGACCCTTTTGCCTGCCTACGATATGTCGTATAACTACGAGATCGCGTAGCAATAACCACGAAAGGTCGTAGTCATGAGCTTGGAAGATGTCGATTACTTATCCGGTTGGTCCGGCATGGCCTACCCTTCGCGGCATCTGGTATTCGAGCATTGCAATGCAGGCATCGTACAGTTTGATCCCGTGGGTAACCGTTTCGTCGATATCAATATTGCGGCCTGCAAGTTGCTGGGTTATCCACGACATGAAATTCTCGAACTCACCGTTACCAAGCTGTTTGGTCATGCGCTACCGGAGCTGATCGTCTTCACTCAGGGGGTTCTGGAAGAAGGTACGGGCTGGACAGATTCCTTGACCTGCGCTCGCAGGGACGGAGAGCGGATCGAGCTTGAGCTGTCTGCCTCGACACTCAAGCTAAAGGGTGTGGTCTACCTGATACTGGTCCTGCGCGAACGGGATGAAGAGCGCTACCGCCAGAACCAGGCCAACGTTGCGCGCACCATGCGCGGCGGGCTGATCGAGTGGCAGAACATACTGACGCTGTTCCAGGAGAGCGAACGCGAAAACCAGCTGCTGCTCAGCGCAGTGGGTGATGGCATTTACAGTATCAATAGTGACGGTTTGGCGACCTACGTGAATCCGGCCGCAGCCAGAATGCTCGGTTGGGAAGTCGACCAAATGATCGGCAAGAACATCCACCGGATTCATCACCACAGCCATGCCGATGGCAGTCATTACCCGGTGGAGGATTGTCCGATCTACAAGGCGGTGCATGATGGTCTGGTACATGAGGGACAACAGGAAGTGTTCTGGCGCCGCGATGGCAGCATGTTCCCGGTGGAGTTCACCAGCACGCCGGTGATTTCGGGTGGCTCGATCATCGGGTCGGTGGTGGTATTCCGTGACATTACCGAACGGCAGATGACCCAGCAGCGCCTGCAGAGTGCCATGGAAGAACTGCGTGAACTGAAGCTGCGGCTTGAACAGCAGAATGCCTACCTGCAGGAAGAGATTCTGATCGAGCATCATTACCGCGAAATCGTCGGGCAGAGCGAACCCATACTGACCATCGTCAAACAGATTGATGTGGTCGGACCCACCGATGCCAGTGTGCTGATCCACGGTGAATCGGGCACCGGCAAGGAGCTGATCGCCCGGGCAATCCACCAATCCAGCCGCCGTAGTGATAACCCGCTGATCCGCGTCAACTGTGCTGCCATCCCCGCCGAATTGTTCGAGAGCGAGTTCTTTGGACACGTCAGAGGCGCCTTTACCGGCGCCATGCGCGACCGGGTCGGCCGCTTCGAGCTCGCCGATGGCGGCACGTTGTTTCTCGACGAGATTGGAGAAATCCCCCTTGAGCTGCAGAGCAAGTTGCTGCGGGTGCTGCAGGAGGGGCAGTTCGAGCGGGTTGGCGAGGAGCGCACGCGCAAGGTCGATGTACGCATCATCACCGCCACCAACCGCGACCTCCTCGCGGAGGTCAAGGCCAAGCGCTTTCGCGAAGACCTGTACTTTCGCCTCAATGTCTTCCCGATCCTGTCACCCGCATTGCGTGAGCGTCCGGAGGACATACCGCTGCTGGCCAGTCACTTCGTCAAACAGATCTGCTCGCGCCTCGGCCGGCCACCGGCGCGGTTGCGCAAGACGGATGTAGAACGCATGCAAAGCTACAATTGGCCGGGCAATATCCGCGAACTGCAGAACATCATCGAGCGCGCATTGATCACCAGCAAAGGGCAGGATCTGCTGCTCGATATGCCGGTTGGCCAGGCTGCGACGATAGGGCCAGCTGAAGCCGGTACGCCGCAGGCCAGTGGCATTCTTACCGAGGCGCAGCTGCGCACACTGGAAAAAGACAATCTCAACGCCGCACTGGTCGCCTGCGATGGCAAGATCTTTGGCAAGGATGGCGCCGCAGCATTGTTGGGCGTCAAGCCGACCACGCTGGCATCACGGTTGAAGCGGTTTGGTATTCACACGTAGCGAGCGGCGTGAAATCTGGCAGGTCATTGAAAGTAATCCGGCTCGCCCGGCTTGGTAACGCGTGGTACGCGGTCTGCTTCGACCACCAACTGATTAAGCCGGCGCAGAACTGTCAGTGACACCTGAAACTGCCCATTGCTAGGCAAACGTTTGCCTTCAAATTGCGCCCAGACTCTTGCCCCTGGCCCGTTATAGATCTCTTCGAATGTACCGTCGGGCAGAATCCGAATGATGATGGCATGTTCCGGCAGGCTCCGGAATGCAACTGCCTTGCCCTGCGTTGCCTTGATCTCCACTTGCCGACCATCCTCGGTGACCGCGTCATAGCCCTTGTTTGAAGCCGCTCTGAGCTGCAAGCAATAAGCATCGGCCACCAGACACTCGCCCAGACTACCCACCATATGACCATCAGGCGTGAAGTGCCTGCCGGGGAACATAGCCTCCAGCTCTTTCACGGTCGCATAGAGCTGTTTGACCAGGGACTGAAGCTTGTCGTGATCGATCACTAAGATTTCCTAATCGTGACAGAGCGATAAGCATCCATAGCCTCACGCGCATTGGCTGCATCGCCCTTTTGGCTGTTCTGATAGTGCCTTAACGTCTTGTGCAGGTAACCCCTTGCAATGCTCTCCTGCGCAGGGGTGTCTGCCTGCCAGATTTTATCGCCCACAGGGCTGACCTCATGCCATTCGGCATCGCCTTTCTGCTCTGCCGATACGAGCAAGACCTCATAAAAACGGTGGTTGTCGCTCAGCAGCACTTCCTCTTTTAGCCTGAAATCCAGAGCAATCAATTGCTGGCGCAGATCGTATTCCTGATGAACCGGACAGAGCAGGAAATCGAGCTGGGCGCCGGGATGCGTGCGATGAATCTCCTGAACAAAGTGCGTTATCAGTTCTCCACCCACGCCGGCAATGATGATCAGGTGCTTGCCGGGATAGTGCTCCAGCGGCAATGCGGCAGTGTCCAGGCAGTGGGTATGCCAGCTGTCATCTGCTACGGGATAAAAGCGCTGGAGTTTCTCGTTCAACTGATTGATCAGCCTGGGCAGCACGTCGACAAAGTGGATGTGCGGTGCCGCCTGATCGGAGAGCAGCGCTGCACCGAGCAAGCCGTGATCACAACAGCAGTCCCATATGTGGGTATAACCGGGCGGGACCATGGATCTGATTTGTTTGAGCCGTTTGCTGAGTTTCACGACAGGGCCTGAGGCGCATCCTCGCGCCAGTTGTCCGCTACCTGCGTACCCCGGGTTTCATTCACCGGCAATACACAGATGATCGCAATCACGAACAGCACCAGGCAGAACAGAATGGCGTCGGCCAGCCCAAAGGCCAATTGAATCAACCCCAGCCCGACGATGCCGAATACCGCTGCCAGTTTCGACGACATGCCCCAGAAGCCGAAAAACTCGGCTGATTTGCCGTTGGGCGTCAGCACGCCAACTAGGGCGCGCCCGGCAGACTGGGAGGAGCCCAGGCTGGTGCCCGCCAGAACGCCGGCGAACAGGAACACGTACTGCGCCTGCCAGTCCACACCCAGCCATCGGCCGAGCAGGGCGGTGAAGGCGGGTGTCTGCCAGATCGCCAAAATGGCCAACAGCCAGAGCAGCAGCGAGATGATGTAGGTGGTGCGTGCACCTATGCGGCTTTGGATGAAACCAAAGCCGATAGCACCAATGGCCGCAGTGATCTGTACGGTCACGAACATGTAATTGCGTACCGCTTCGTCCCAACCGATAACCTGGGCCCCGTAGATGAAGGAGAAGGCGATGATGATGTAGATGCCGGCCATGGCGAAAAAGATCGATATCAGCAAGGTGTGCAGGTCGCGAAACTGCTGAATCTCTGCCAGGGTGCGCTTGATGCGGGCCACGCCCACAGCCATCAGACCTTGGCCAGGCGGAAGCTTCTGCGCTGTTCCTCGCTCGCGTACCCAGAGAAAGGTCGGGATAGCCGCCAACAGAAAAAAGATTCCGGCAAAAGGGCCGACCCAGCGAATGGTGTTGTAGTTTTCAAGAGACACGTCGCCAAGAAAGAACAAGGTGAAAGCGGTGGCGATCAAGCCGCCTATATAACCCATACCCCAGCCCAGGCCGGAGATCCAGCCCAGTGCCTTGCGTGGGCCAAGGTCCGTCAGAAAGCTGGAAATGAAACCTTCGCCCATCGAATAGGCGAAGTTCGACAGCAGGATCAGCAGCATTGCTACTGCAATCCAGCCAGGTTCGACGAAATAGAGCAGGGCGGTGGTAAATACCGTGAGCAGGTAGCTGGCAAAGAGAAAGCGCTTGCGACTGGCCGAGTAATCCATGATCGCGCCGCAGAGCGGGTTGGCGACCACCACCATCAGATAGCTGGCGGCCAGAGCCAGGCTCCAGAACAGATTGCCCAGGCGGTAGTCCGGCGCATCGCCGACAATGACACGGGTAAAGAGGTCGCCGTAGATCACGGTAATGATCAGCAGGGTATAACCCTGGTTGGCGAAGTCGAACATTCCCCAGCCGAAAATTTCGCGTTT
>JAESUC010000067.1 GCA_016763285.1 Pseudomonas sp. | reverse complement strand
TGTTAAAGAGCGTTCGGTCCGCGTTTCCGCTGAACCAAGGCCGCGTATCTTACGCTAACCTTCTAATCTGTCAAGCATTTTTGTGAGAAGTTGTTCATCACGTTTCTGCTTGCTGGCCCCGAGATGAAAACCCTTTCTCGTGACCGGGAGGCGAATTCTACAGGACTTTTGAACCCCGTCAACCGCTTCCGTAAAACTTTGTCAGATCGCTCTGACCATTCCGTTTCAGCGCTGCTTCTGCTGTCCCGGTGAGCGGCGTATTCTACCGTCTCAAACCGCCCTGTCAACCCCTAAATTATCGCTAACTTATTGATTGTAAAGCGCTTTATGCAAAGCGCCCTGACTGGGCAGACGCGCATTATAGGGGCTGGGATTTTCCCGTCAAGGCTTCTTTGCATTTGATCGGCATAAAAAAACCCACCAGCCGCTTGCGCGGCTGGTGGGTCAGACCACTGGGGTCACACGGAGAGGTAGCGGCTGATATGCGCGCGGTCGATCTGGTCTCCACTGGCCTCGTGGACAATGTTGCCCTTGTCGATAACCAGCATTCGATCGGCTACGGCCAATGCGAAGCTGAGTACCTGCTCGGAGACCACGATACTGATCTTGCGGGCATGCTTGATGTCGTTCAGCGTCGACGCCAGCTGCTTGATGATGGAAGGCTGGATACCTTCGGTAGGCTCATCGAGCAGCAGAATCTTGGGATCCGCTGCCAGGGCGCGTCCGATCGCCAACTGCTGTTGCTGACCGCCGGACAGGTTACCGGCCTTGCGCTTGCGCATTTCCAGTAATACCGGAAAGAGTTCATAGATGTCGCCCGGCACCTTCTTTCTTCCCGACGCCTCCAGACCGGCCATGATGTTCTCTTCCACCGTCAGTGTCGGAAAGACCATACGGCCCTGGGGTACATAGGCGATACCGCTGGCCACCCGCTGATAGGACTGCGCTTTGCTCAGCTCCTTGCCATTGAAGCTGATGCTGCCGCTGTTGGTCGGATGCATCCCGATCAGGGATTTGAACAGAGTGGTCTTGCCCATCCCGTTACGCCCCATCACCGCTACCGTTTCGTTGGCACCGACATCAAGGGAGATGCCATGGATGACCTCACTCATTCCGTAGCTCACGTGCAAATCGCGAACTGTCAGCATGTCTGACTCCTTCTGTTAGTGGCCAAGGTAGACCTCGATGACCTTCTCGTTCTTCTGCACATCGTCCATCTTGCCTTCAGCCAGCAGCTTGCCCTGATGCAATACCGTTACCTTGTTGGCGATATCCTTGACGAAGTCCATGTCATGTTCGATCACGATGACCGACCGGTTGTTGCTGATACGCCGAAGCAGATCCGCCGTGGCCTCGCGCTCCGAGACGCTCATGCCGGCAACTGGCTCATCCAGCATCAACAGTTCAGGGTCCTGTATCAGCAGCATGCCGATTTCCAGCCACTGCTTCTGGCCATGACTGAGCAGGCCAGCACTGACATACAGCCGGTCTTCCAGGAAAATCTCGCTGGCCACCTCGGTGACCCGCTGCAGGACGTGCTCGGTGGTTTTGAAAAACAGACTGCCGAACACGCTGCGACCCGCGGGATAGGACAGCTGCAGATTTTCCCGCACGGTGAGGTTCTCGTAGATGGAAGGCGTCTGGAATTTACGCCCGACACCTGCCTTGACGATCTGGTTTTCCGCCAACTTGGTCAGATCGGTATTCTTGAACATGATCGACCCGGATGAAGCGCGAGTCTTGCCGCAGATCAGATCAAGCAGCGTGGTTTTGCCTGCGCCGTTTGGACCAATGACCACTCTGACCTCGTTGCGCTCGACATACAGATTGAGCCCGTCCACCGCCTTGAAACCGTCAAAGGAGACTGTCAGATCCTCTATCGCGAGCAATATGGGCGAACTCATGGCTGCACCTCCTGGGAAACTGGAGCGTCAGGGGACTTCCCGCGCATACGGTTGAGCCATCCCGCCACTGGCGGCTTGACGAAATCGGTATAGATACCCGCCAATCCCTGAGGAAAAAGCAGGACCACGCCGATGAACAGCGCCCCCATGAAGACAATCCAGAGCTGCGGAAAGGTTTCCGACAACATGGTTTTGGCCAGGTTGACCAGCAACGCGCCGTAAACTGCACCGATCAGCGACAGACGCCCCCCTACCGCACAGAAGATGACCATCTCGATTGACGCCACCGTGCCGACGAAGGATGGCGACATGAAGCCGACCTGCAAAGCAAACATGGCGCCACCGATCGCCGAGAATACGCCGGCCAGGGCGAAGACGAAGATCTTGATGTTGGCTACGTCATAGCCGGAAAAACGTACCCGATCCTCCTGGTCGCGCATGGCGATCAATAGCTTGCCGAAGCGACTCTCCAGAACGAACTGACCGATCAACAGACAGATGATCAGGGCGACGCAGCAAACAAAGTAGAGAATGTAGCGCGCGCTGTCAGTACGGATGTCCCAGCCCAGCAGCGTGCGCAGGTCGGTGATGCCGTTGATCCCGCCGGTATAGCCCTGCTGACCGATAATCAGGATGGTGGCAATCGAGGCGATGGCCTGGGTGATGATGGCAAAGTACACCCCGCCTACTCGGCGCTTGAACATGGCGAAGCCAATGAAGAAGGCGATCAGGGCCGGCACCGTCAGCATCAGAATGATGGTCAGGGTCAGACTATGGAACGGAACCCACATCAGAGGCAGTTCGGTGATCTGGTTCCAGTCCATGAAATCCGGAATACCGGGCGTGCTCTGGATCGCCGTGAACTCGGGAGCAGAGGACTCCAGCTTGAGGAACATGGCCATGCAGTAGCCACCGATCCCGAAGAATACCCCCTGGCCCAGGCTCAGGATGCCCCCGTAACCCCAGCACAACACCAGACCCACAGCGACGAACGCATAGGTCAGGTACTTGCCCAACAGGTTGAGTCTGAATATATCCAGCGTCAGTGGCAGGATAACCAGAAGCAGGACTGAAAGCGCCAGCAGTTGGAACAGTCGTTGCCGTCCCCCGAAAGCCGCTATCCATCTATCCATATCAATAACCTCCAGCAGGAACGCCGATCAACGGCGCACCTTGCTTGCAAAGAGTCCCTGGGGACGAACCATCAGAATGCCGACCACAACCGTGAGCGTAATGACCTTGGCCATGGAACCGCTGAGGAAGAACTCCATTATCGACTGCGCCTGGGCAATGCCGAATGCCGAGACCACGGTACCGAGGATGCTGGCTGCACCGCCGAATACCACGACCAGGAAGGTATCCACGATATACAGCGAACCCGTGGTAGGGCCGGTGGAGGCGATGGTGGTAAAGGCCGCTCCGGCAACACCGGCGATACCGCAACCCAGGGCAAAGGTGAATCGGTCAACCCGTTGCGTGTTGATCCCTGCCGCATTGGCCATCGGCCGGTTCTGGGTAGTCGCTCGGACTTTTATTCCCCAGCGCGACTTGTACAGCAGCAGTGCTACGCCAAGGGTGATGAAAAAGGTAATGACCATCACGAACATGCCGTTGACCGGAATATCGATGATGTCTGTCGGTCTCCACGATCCCATGAGCCATGGGGGCAGATTGACGCTGACTTCACGCGGGCCGAAACCGGAGCGGAAGGCCTGCTGCATGATGAGACCCAACCCCCAGGTGGCGAGCAGGGTATCCAGGGGACGCTTGTACAAGCGCCTGATCATTAATCGTTCGACAAAATAACCGAGAATAAACGTCCCGGTGAATGCTGCGAGTATCGCTATCGGGAAGTAGATATGCGCCATCCACGGCCATATCTCGGTGCCGAGAACCGATACCAGCCAGGTAATATAGGCGCCCAGGGTGAGAAACTCGCCGTGGGCCATGTTGATGACGCCCATCTGTCCAAAGATGATCGCCAGCCCCAATGCCATCAACAGGAATACGCAGAACAGGCTGAGCCCACTGAACCCCTGCATGACAAAGATGGCCGTGAGTTCCTGCGAGGAATAACCGCCCATGATCGTTCTCCTTGACTCAGTACGATGCGGTCAACAATGACCGCACCGGTGTTGATCTACGCTTAAGCCAGGGGCTTACTGATAACCTTCGGGGAAGGGGTTCGGCTCGATCAGGTCTGACTCGTAAACCACCTTGGCCTGGCCATCTTCCTGCCACTGACCTACGCGCAGCTTGCTCCAGAGGTGGTTGTTGTCATGAATCTTGACGTAGCCTTCAGGCGCGGTAGTCAGTTCGATGCCCGGAGAGGCGGCACTGACATTGTCGACATCGAAGCTTCCGGCCTTCTCGACCGCAGCCTTCCACAGCCATGGGCCGAGGTAGGCAGCCTGGGTCACGTCGCCGATGACGCTGTCTTCACCCCAGCGCTCCTTGAACGCCTTGACGAAGGCGGCGTTGTTGTCATTTTCCAGGGACTGGAAATACTTCATTGAGGAGTAGAAGCCCTTCATGTTCTCACCACCGATGCCGAGCACTTCATCTTCGGTCACGGAAATGGTCATGATGGTCTGGCGGTCAGCTGTAATACCGGCAGCATTCAACTGCTTCCACCAGGCGACGTTGGAGCCACCGACGATGCTGGAGTAGACAACATCAGGCTTGCGCAACCGAATCTTGTTGATCAGCGAACCGAAGTTGGTATTGCCCAGCGGGTAGTACTCTTCACCGAGCACCTCTCCACCCAGCACATTCTCGATGTGCTTGCGGGCGATCTTGTTGGAGGTACGTGGCCAGATGTAATCGGAGCCAACGAGGTAGAAGGTCTTGGCACCTTTTTCCTTGGCGATCCAGTCCAGTCCGGCAAGAATCTGCTGGGTGGCTTCCTGGCCGGTGTAGATCACGTTCTTCGATTGCTCCAGACCCTCATAGAACGTCGGGTAGTAGAGCATGCCGTTTTCCTTCTCGAACACCGGCAGTACAGCCTTGCGCGAGGCCGAGGTCCAGCAGCCGAATACCGCAGCCACCTTGTCCTGGGTCAGCAGTTTGCGGGACTTCTCGGCGAAGGTTGGCCAGTCACTGGCGCCATCCTCCTGAATGATCTCGATCTGACGTCCGAGCACACCGCCCATCGCATTGATCTGCTCGATGGCCAGCATTTCAGCTTCGACCGAACCGGTCTCGCTGATTGCCATGGTGCCGGTAATGGAATGCAGGATGCCGACCTTGACGGTGTCATCGGTAACCGCCAGACCGGTGGTGTTGACCTTGTCGGTCGGGAAGTCAGCTGCACCGGCGATACCGGTCACGCCCAAACCAGTGCCCAGCGCCAGCGCCAGCATATGGCGCTTCCAGGCGGGCATCTTGCGTATCGATTCTTGCATGGGGTGGATCTCCTAGAGGTGAGTAAAACCGGCTGGCAAAACCGTCTCCCGATTTGCCAACCTGTCACCTCACCCCAGAGCAACCCCTGTGCCAGCACTGCCGCATTGCCCGCAAATTAATTATCCGCAGCCAGTAACTTGCTATTTATCAACAACCTGCGTGAGCCGGCCGAATCATCACCGGCGCCGACCGGTTTCCAGTGCGCGTGCTTCGTCAGGCCCCTGCCTGACATTGTCATGACAATGTCAGGCCTTGACCCATGACATTGTCATCCTCGCCGCTCCCGCAATCCTGACATTAAGTGACTATCCAACCGTATCTGCATGAAATTAAACGACATTTACCTTTGCTGACAAAGCTGGCACGTCATCTGCTCTACATCCTGGGACGGGCCAGGATCTGGCCGCTGCGCCATCACCCACCACAGAGGATTCACAGTCATGGCAGAGACACTGATCAAGATCGATCTGAACAAGAGCCCCAAGGAGCACGACACCATCCATAACCGCTGGCATCCCGATGTCCCCATGGTGGCCACGGTCAAGCCAGGCGATGACTTCATTATCGAGTGCATGGACTGGACCGGCGGACAGATTGCCAACAACGACAGCGCGGACGACGTGCGTGACGTGGACCTGAGCAAGGTCCATTACCTCAGTGGGCCGGTCGCGGTGGAAGGCGCCGAGCCCGGTGACCTGATGGTGGTCGACATTCTCGATATTGGCGCATTCGCCGACCAGATGTGGGGTTTCAACGGCGTGTTCGCCAAGGAGAACGGGGGCGGCTTCCTCACCGAACACTTCCCCGAAGCGCGCAAGACCATCTGGGACTTCAACGGCATCTACACCAAATCCCGACACATTCCCGGTGTCGAGTTCATCGGTCTGATGCACCCGGGACTGATCGGCTGCCTACCCTCCCAGGAGCTGCTGGATGAATGGAACAAGCGCGAGCAGGCGCTGATCGATACCGACCCGGATCGCGTACCCGGGCTGGCCAACCCACCCTATGCGCCCACAGCGCACGCCGGTCGCGCGACCGGTGATGTTGCGGCGAAAATCGCCAACGAGGGTGCGCGTACCGTTCCGCCGCGCGAGCACGGCGGCAACTGCGATATCAAGGACCTGACCAAGGGTTCGCGGGTGTTTTTCCCGGTGTACGTCAAGGGCGGGGGCCTGTCGATGGGCGATCTGCACTTCTCCCAGGGCGACGGCGAAATCACCTTCTGCGGCGCGATCGAGATGGCCGGCTGGATTCACATCCGCGTCAACCTGATCAAGGACGGCGTGAAGAAATACGGCGTGAAGAACCCGATCTTCCAGCCCAGCGACATGGCGCCCAGCTACAAGAAGCACCTGATCTTCGAAGGCATCTCCGTTGACGAGAGCGGCAAGCAGCACTACCTGGACGCCCACGTGGCGTATCGCCAGGCCTGCCTGAATGCCATCGAGTATCTGAAGAAGTTCGGCTTCAGCGGCGCCCAGGCCTATTCACTGCTCGGTACCGCGCCGGTTCAGGGCCATATCAGCGGCATCGTCGACGTGCCCAACGTGTGCGCCACGCTCTGGATACCGACCGAGATATTCGACTTCGACATCATGCCTAACGCCGATGGTCCGACCATCTCCGTCAACAGCCCGGAAGTGCCCACCTCCAAATGGAATAAGTGATTGGGCGGGGACGCCGCGGCCTGTTTTGGTGCGGCGTCCCTCCACCTGAACGCACAGAAAGAGCGCACCTTATGCCCCTATACGATTTTGACTGTCCACAATGCGGCGCCTTCGAAGCCCTGCTACCCAGCGCCGAACGCAACCTGCCACGCGACTGCCCGGCCTGCGGTCAGGCCATGCAGCGCCTGATGTGCGCGCCACGCCTGCAGGTACTCAGCCGCCAGCAACGCACCGCCCACGAGACCAACGAGCGCAGCGCGCATCAGCCGAAAGTAAGCCACGGGCACAGTTGTTGCAGCTCGGGTAGCTGTACACACACGCCCCGTCCAGAGGGGCAACCCCCCGCCCTGAAACAGCAAAGCGGTCCGCGACGTCCATGGATGATCAGTCACTAGGTCTGTCACTGCAGACCCGGTGCTCGACCAAGACGCAGGCCGCTGGGGGGCCAGACTGACCCCTACGCAAGGAGCCTGCATTCCGTGATAACCATGCCCGACGGGATATCCCAGCAGATGAAGCGTGAACTGGTCGTGATTCTGGAAATGGCCAAGTTGTTGGAGAAGCCCCTTGACGCCTCGCGCACCATACAGGGGATCCTGCGCCTGCTCTCACAGCTGTATGGCCTGAATTGCGGCAGGGTCAGCCTGCCTGTCCCTGCTACCAACACCATGGAAGTGCGTTACTCCTATGGACTGTCCATGGATGACCTGAAAGCCGGCCGCTTTACCCTGAATATCAATCAGGGCGTGACCGGCTATGTCATGCGTACCGGGTCCATCGGCCTGGTACCGGATGTGAACAAGGAGCCTCTGTTCATCTACCGGGTAGCCGAGCTGTCCAATCACTCCGGTGGACGGATGACCTTCATTGCCGTGCCCATACTGGAGTCCGGCACGCCCATCGGCGTGCTGTCGGTACAACGGGAGGGGCTGCATGAACGCCCCTTTGATGGCGATATCAGCCTGCTGCGCATCGCCGCATCGATGGTCGGGCAGGTGCTGCGCATCCACCAGTTCGTGGTCGACCAGACCGCGCACCTGGTAAAGGAAAACCAGCACCTGCGGCACAGCATTGCTATCGAGGCCATGCTCAAACAGAGCCTGGCCCATGGCATCCTCGGTACCAGCCCGGCCCTGATGGATGCTGTACGCGCCACCATTCAGGTCGCGCGCAGCGATGCGCCGGTCATGCTGCTCGGCGAGTCCGGTACCGGCAAGGAAAAGTTCGCCCGGATGACTCACCAGCAGAGCGATCGGCGCGAGAAGCCGTTCATCTGTATCAACTGCGCGGCAATACCCGCCGACCTGCTCGAGTCGGAATTGTTCGGCCATGCCAAGGGGGCCTTCACCGGCGCGTCCCAGAGCAAGCAGGGCAAGATCCTGCAGGCTGACGGCGGCACCCTGTTTCTGGACGAGATAGGCGACATGCCCCTGGCCCTGCAAGCCAAGCTGCTGCGCGTACTGCAGGAGAAAAAGGTCGATCCGGTGGGCAGCGACAATGCCATCTCGGTGGATTTCCGGGTCATCACCGCGACCCACGTCAACCTCCAGGAATCGGTCAACCAGGGCCGCTTCCGGCTGGATCTGTTCTACCGCCTGCACGTCGTACCAGTCCAGTTGCCGCCCCTGCGCGAGCGCCAGGAAGACATCCGCCAGCTGGCCCTGCATTTTCTCAACGAACTCAACCATCACTATGAACGCAACTGGAGTCTGGATGCGGACGCCTTCGAGATCCTCGAGCGTTTCGACTGGCCGGGCAATATCCGGCAATTGCAGAACGTGCTCGAGCGCACGGCCCTGACCAGTGACGAGGACAGCCTCAGTGGTGCCAAGCTCAAACGCAGCCTGTCATCGGAAAGCGCAATCAACCTGCCCCAGCATGCCAATAGCGAAAAAGCCGCCTTCAGCGCCAGCCACGAACAGCCCGCACATCAGCCAGCGAGCCCCGGACAGCGGCCCTATGGACGTTCCTACAACTGGGTCAACCAGGACGAGGCCGCGCAGATACGCGCGATGCTGGTCGACACCAACAACAACCAGTCGGAGGCAGCCAGGCGACTCAACCTGAGCCTGCGGCAATTGCGTTATCGGGTCAGCAAACTGGGTATCGACCTGAGCTGACTCTCACATCAAGCAAACGGAGGATTTCCCATGCGTCACGGAGATATTTCAAGCAGCCCGGATACCGTCGGTGTCGCGGTGGTCAACTACAAGATGCCGCGGCTGCACAGTCGCGAGGATGTGCTGGCCAACGCGCGCAACATAGCCGAGATGATTGTCGGCATGAAACAGGGCCTGCCGGGCATGGACCTGGTGGTATTCCCCGAATACAGCACCATGGGCATCATGTACGACCACGACGAAATGATGGCCACTGCCGCCACCATTCCGGGTGACGAGACCCGCATCTTCAGTGAGGCCTGCAAGCAGGCGAAGACCTGGGGCATCTTTTCCCTGACCGGCGAACAGCATGAGGAGCACCCGCACAAGGCGCCCTACAACACCCTGGTCCTGATCAACGATCAGGGCGAGATCGTGCAGAAGTATCGCAAGTGCATACCCTGGTGCCCGATCGAGGGCTGGTATCCCGGGGACCGCACCTATGTGTCCGAAGGCCCCAGGGGCATGAAGATCAGCCTGATCATCTGTGATGACGGCAATTATCCGGAGATCTGGCGCGACTGCGCGATGAAAGGTGCAGAGCTGATCGTGCGCTGCCAGGGCTACATGTACCCGGCCAAGGAACAGCAGGTAATGATGGCCAAGTCGATGGCCTGGGCCAACAACTGCTACGTGGCGGTGGCCAATGCCAGCGGTTTTGACGGGGTCTACTCGTACTTCGGTCACTCGGCGATCATCGGCTTTGACGGGCGAACTCTGGGGGAGTGCGGCGAGAAGGACATGGGCATCCAGTATGCCCAGCTCTCCGTATCGCAGATTCGCGACGCCAGAGCCAACGACCAGTCACAGAACCATCTGTTCAAGCTACTGCACCGCGGCTACACCGGTGTCTACAACTCCGGTGACGGTGACCGCGGCGTGGCCGACTGCCCATTCGACTTCTACCGTACCTGGGTGCTGGACGCCGAGAAGGCGCGTGACGATGTGGAAAAAATGACCCGCAGCACCATAGGCGTGAAGGATTGTCCAGTCGGTGAGCTGCCGCATCCTGGCAAAGACAAGGAAGCCGGCGCCTGAGGCGCCGAGGTCGCCACCATGCCTTTTATCAATGAAGTACTGGAACACAATCAGCGCGTGGCAGGCAGTCCGGCTTCGCTACGACAGTCACGCTTTCAGTTCGACCCGGACCAAATCATGGGAGTGTTGCGCGCGCGCATTACCGGGCAGGACGCTGCGCTGGATGCAGTGGGCGCCTGCCTGGCCCTGACCAAGGCCGAGCTTGGCGATCCTCGTAAACCGCTGGCAGTCATGCTGCTCATGGGCCCGACGGGTGTGGGCAAGACCGAAACCGTGCGGTTATTGGCCGAAGCCATTCACGGCCGTGCGGACGCCCTGTGCCGGATCGACATGAACACCCTGGCCCAGGAGCATTATGCGGCTTCGCTGACCGGCGCACCGCCTGGCTATGTCGGCAGCAAGGAAGGCAATACCCTGTTCGACCAGGAGGCCATCGAAGGTAGCTATGGTAAACCCGGCATTGTGCTGTTTGATGAACTGGAAAAGGCCAGCGAGCCGGTAGTCCGTGCGTTGATGAACATCTTCGACAATGGCCAGCTCCGGCTCAGTTCCGGAACCCGCACACTGGACTTTCGCAACAGCCTGATCTTCATGACCAGTAACGTGGGGGCTCAGTCACGCTGGGCCTGGCAGCAGCGCCAGCAAGGGAGTTGGCGGCGCTGGTTGCCGCAAGGCTGGCGTGACCGGCAGGAACACAAGCAACAGCAGCTGGCCCTGGAACAGACCTTCGCGCCGGAGTTTCTCAACCGTATAGACCAGCAACTGGTGTATCAGCGCCTGAACGATGATCAGATTCTAGTGCTGGTCGAGCTGGCGCTGGAGCGCTTGAACCATCGACTGGCCCGGCACCAGGTACAGCTGTTGCTCAGCCCGGCGTTGAAGCAATGGCTGGGTGAGCGGGGGTTCGACCGGCGCTACGGTGCGCGCGCCATGGCTCGCTGCTTTCGCCAGGCACTGGAGCCCGAGGTAGCCAATGCTTTGCTGAACAGTCCGCAGCGACCCGCAGGTTGCCTACTGGCCGCCGATCTGGATCCTCGGCTGCGAACCATCCTCGTGACGCTGCAGCAGCCTGGTTGCGACTGACACAAAAAACCCCGCCGGAGCGGGGTTTTCATTACCTACTGAAGATCAGATGCAGTCTTCGACCGACTTCAACGGGTAGTGTGCCGGATACGGCAGCGTGGCAACGCCGGAATCGATAGCGGCCTGGGCAACAGCAGCAGGCACCTCTTCGATCAAGCGTACGTCCATCGGCTTGGGAATGATGTAGTCACGACCAAACTCCAGCTTGATCCCGCCGTATGCTGCGGAGACGTACTCAGGTACGGGCTCCTTGGCCAGCTTGCGGATGGCGTGAACCGCCGCGATCTTCATCTCTTCATTAATGCGGGTGGCGCGCACGTCCAGCGCACCGCGGAAGATGAAGGGGAAGCCCAGTACGTTGTTGACCTGGTTCGGGTAATCCGAACGGCCGGTGGCCATGATCACGTCAGGACGCGACGCATGGGCCAGCTCAGGATCAATTTCCGGGTCCGGGTTGGAGCACGCGAAGACAATGGGGTTTTCGGCCATCAGCTTGAGCTCGACCGGCTTGAGCAGGTTCGGGCCGGAGAGACCGACGAACACGTCAGCGCCCTTCATGGCGTCAGCCAGGGTGCGCTTATCGGTTTCGGTGGCGAAGATCGCCTTGTACTCGTTCAGGTCATCGCGACCGGCGTGGATAACGCCCTTGCGGTCGAGCATATAGATGTTCTCGACCTTACAGCCCATGCTGACCAGCAACTTCATGCAGGCAATCGCTGCAGCGCCAGCGCCCAGACAAACGATCTTGGCATCTTCGAGCTTCTTGTCCGCCAACTCCAGCGCGTTGATCATGGCGGCGGCAGTCACGATGGCCGTGCCGTGCTGATCATCGTGGAAGATGGGTATGTCGCACTGCTCGATCAGGGCGCGTTCGATCTCGAAGCACTCTGGAGCCTTGATATCTTCCAGGTTGATACCACCGAAGGTACAGGAAATGCGGCGTACGGTATCGATGAATGCCTGGGGGCTTTCGGATTCGACTTCGATATCGAACACGTCAATACCAGCGAAACGCTTGAACAGCACGCCCTTGCCTTCCATGACCGGCTTGCTGGCCAGCGGGCCCAGATTACCCAGACCGAGGATGGCGGTACCGTCGGAAATGACGGCTACCAGGTTGCCCTTGCCGGTGTATTTGAAGGCATTGAGAGGGTCCTTGGCGATTTCGCGTACCGGCTCTGCTACACCAGGGCTGTAGGCCAGCGCGAGGTCACGGGCAGTGGCGGTAGGCTTTGTCAGCTCGACACTCAGCTTTCCCGGACGCGGGTTGGCATGATAGTCGAGTGCATCGGTTCTCAAATCAGACATGTTCACTATTCCGGTCAAGTTGCTTATGCGGGTCGACGAGAATACAGAAAAGCCCCCACCCGAACAAGATCATTCACCACATCAATGTCAAGGACATTATCTTACAACTTTGAGCCACTGCCC
>JAESUC010000066.1 GCA_016763285.1 Pseudomonas sp. | reverse complement strand
GCCATTTGGCCGCATCCGGCAGTGATGAAAAGTTGCCGGCCGGGCCTACGATGTTGCCCAGTCCGGGCCCGACGTTGGTCAATGCGGTTGCCGTAGCGGTCAGACTGGTGACCAGATCCAGCCCCATCATGGCCAGTATCAGGGTGAAACCTGCCAGACACAGAAAGAACAGGAACGAGAACGCGATAGCGGAAAGGATGATGTCATCGGCCACCGGCTTGCCGGCGTACTGGGTGACGAACACGCCATTGGGATGGACCAGCTTGCGCACCTGGCTGCGTAGAAACAGGTAGCTGAGTTGAAAGCGGAAAATCTTCATGCCGCCGCTGGTCGAGCCCGAGCAACCGCCGATGAACATCACGACGAAAAACAGGGCGACGCTGAAGCTGCCCCAAAGTGTGTAGTCGGTGGAGGCATAGCCGGTGGTGGTGATGACCGATACCAGATTGAAGCTCGAGTGGGTCAGGGCCTCGAAGGGTGTATGTGAGCCCTGGATCACCAGATACAGCGAAAGCAGCGTGGTAACCGCCGCGACGATGCCGAGCAACCCGATCACCTGCTGATTGTTCAGCGTGGCCAGGCGGGGGCGGCGGGCAAAGCCGATGATCATGGTAAAGGGTACGGCACCCAGCAGCATGAAGGACGTGGCAATCCACAATACCGTGCTGTCAAAACGGCCCATGGAGCGATCATCCGTGGCAAAGCCGCCGGTAGAGACGGTGGTCATCGCGTGGTTGACCGCATCGAAGCCGCTCATACCGGCGAGCCAGTAGCTGAGCGTGCAGGCTGCGGTTATGGTCAGATAGGTCACCAGCAGGGCCCGGGCCAGGGTCTGGATGCGCGGCATGGATTTGTCGGACCAGTCGGAGGACTCGGTATGAAACAGACGCATGCCGCCTACCCGCAGGAACGGCAGGATCGAAACCGCCATACCGATGACGCCAAGGCCGCCGAGCCACTGGAGAATCGAGCGCCAGAGCAGCAGGCTGGGAGGCAGCAATTCCAGCCCCGAAAACACCGTGGAACCGGTCGTCGTGATGCCGGAAACCGCCTCGAACCAGGCGTCCGTGAAGGCGACATCGTGGTGGCTGAGAAACAGCGGCAGCGCGCCACCCAGCGACATCATCAGCCAGCTGGCGCTGGTCAGCAGGTAGAGCTGGCGTGAAACCAGGCTGAACTGGCTGCCTCGGCACAGGGCCACCATGGCGGTGCCCAGCGTGGCCATGATGGCGGCACTGGTCAGAAAGATCGGTAGTTCGGGGTCACGCCATATCCATGCGGCAGCGCTGACACACAGCATCAGCGCAGTCATGATCAGACCCAGGATGCCGCACACGTAGATGATCGGACGAATGAACTTGAACATGAGTCGGGCTCCGTAATGATGGAGCCAGACTAGAGTCGGCCGGCATAAACAAACGAGCCGCAAAGCGCGGGATGGCCGTAAAAAAAGCGTAAATGAGGGGGCTCACCCCGGTTTTCTTTCAACCGCGGGCTTGCACCATACGGGACTTCAGCACCAGGGCCAGGCCGCCGATCACGGCGACGGCGGCAACCAGCAGGCGCACAGTGAGGGGCTCGTCGAGCAGGAGCACGCCCGCCGTTGCGGCGAGGATCGGTACCGAGAGCTGCAGCGATGCGGCCTGCATCGCGCCCAGCCCGCGCAGCGCGCTATACCAGATGGCATATCCCAGAGCGGAGGTCAGTGCCCCCGACAGGATGGCATAAAGAGCACCCTTGGCGTCCCAGTCAAGCTGATCGACAAAGGGCAGGGCAACGAGCAGTGCCAGGGGAACGGAACGCAGAAAGTTGTCAGCGGTGGTCGCCAGCGGGTCCGCAGACCCCCTGCCCAGCAGGGAGTAGACACCCCAGGCGAGGCCGGACAGCAGCATGATCAGTGCACTTCCCAGGGGTGGCGCGCTGCTGCCCGGTAAAAGCAGGACGAGCACGCCCAGGGTGGCCAGCACCAGCCCCGCCGTGGCTGCAGGGCCGAGTCGTTCGCCGCGCACAAGCCCGAACCCCAGCATGCTCAATTGTACTGCGCCGAACAGCAGGAGCGCCCCGGTGCCCGTATCCAGGCGCAGGTAGGCCAGAGAGAATGCCGCCGCGTAGACGGTCAGAGCCAGGGCGCCGGTCCAGTTGCCAGCCGCTGGCCGCGGCCGTCTGCGCACGCTGAGCAGCAGCCAGAGCATGATGGCTCCACTGGCGATGCGCAGCACGGTAAAGCTGGCAGCATCGATTGTGGTATCGACCAGCGCCAGGCGGCAGAGCACCGAGTTGCCGGCAAAAGCGAGCATGGCGATAGCTGCCAGCAACAGGGTCGGCAGCGGTACCAGCCGCCCTGTGGCGACGGACACTAGGCCTGCTCGATACGGTCGGCGTGGATCACGATGCGGCCCTGCTTGAACAGGCCGCCAATGGCTTTCTTGAAGTTGCCCTTGCTCACCCCGAATTGCCGACTGATGACTTCCGGCGGGCTCTTGTCGCTCACCGGCAGGGAGCCGCCGTTGGCTTCGAGCTTTTCCAGAATCTGCTGCTGCAGCGCGTCTGCGGCCTGGGCGCCAACCGGTTGCAGGCTGAGGCTGATCTTGCCGTCGGGGCGTACCTCGCGAATAAAGCCCTGTTCGCGCATGCCGCCGCGCAGGAACTTGAAGGCTTCGTTCTTGTGGATCAGGCCCCAGTGCTCGCCGTTGATGATCGCCTTGAAGCCCAGGTCGGTGGTACCCACTATCAGCAGGTCCACGGCCTGCCCGGTGGTGTAGCGCGCCGGAGTCTTGTCCAGGTAACGGTCCAGGTGGGCGGTCGCGGTGATCCGCCGGGTGTGCTTGTCCAGGTACAGATAGACCACCACGTAGTCGCCTTCCTTCAGTGGTCGCTTTTCCTCCGAGTGCGGCAGCAACACATCCTTGGGCAGGCCCCAGTCCAGGAACAGCCCGATCTTGTTGATCTCCTTGACCTTCAGGCTGGCGAACTCGCCGACCTGGGCCTTGGGCGTTTCGGTCGTGGCGATCAGCCGGTCTTCGCTGTCGAGATAGACGAAGACGTTGAGCCAGTCCTCTTCCTCGGTCGGCTGGTCCTTGGGAATGTAGCGGTTGGGCAGCAGGATCTCGCCATCGGCCCCTCCGTCAAGGTACAGGCCAAAGCCGACGTGACTGACTATCTGCAAACTGTTGTAGCGCCCGATCAAGGCCATGGTGCGATCTCTCGAAAAATTTTCGCCAGTGTAACAGGCTGCGGTTCCCGCCGAGTCTGCCAGCGCAACATGTTCCTGGCGTGGGAAAGATCAGGAAACAACCCTCATAGGCTGTAGCTGGTCGGGATCACCTATTACTGATAGATTCCGAAACCAACGGGTAGTCAGCCACTACCGGACCGGAACAGGCGCAATGGCGGGGCAAATGGACGAGTTGCAGGACCCAGAGGGTATAGGCGCGCTGCTGCTGGCCACCGGTAAGCAGGATCAGCAGGCCTTTGAACAGCTCTATCGACTGACCAGTGCCAGACTCTTTGGCATTTGCCGGCGCATGCTCGCGCAGCCCAGCGATGCCGAGGACGCGCTGCAGGATGTGTTCCTCACCGTCTGGCGCAAGGCTTCGCAGTTCGACAGCGAGCGAGGCAAGGCCACGACCTGGCTTGCCACCATTGCCCGTACCCGCTGCATCGATCGCCTGCGTACGGGCGGAGTCGAGCGGCATCTGGATCCCGTTGATCTCGAGGCGCTGCCGGAGCCGGAAAAGCGCGACCCGGTCGAACTGGCCAGCGATCAGCAGCGCCTCGATAATTGTCTCTCCACACTGCAGAACCAGCACCGTGCGGTGATTCGCACCGCCTTCTTCGATGGCTGTACCTACCATGACCTGGCCGCGCGCACCGGTGTGCCGCTGGGCACCATGAAAAGCTGGATACGACGTGGCCTGATGAGCCTCAAGGCGTGCCTGGAAAAATGAATACGACCGAACTCCCGAACGAAGAAGATGATCTGTTGCTGGCCGAATACGCGCTGGGCGTGCTCGAGCAGGTCGACCGGCAGAGACTGGAATCGAGGTTGGCCCAGCAGCCGGCGCTGAGGGAGCGCCTGGAGCAATGGCACGAGCACCTGGCGCCCATGCTGCAGGACATCCCGGCGCAGTCACCGCCGGAGTATGTCTGGGCGCGCATTCGTCACAGCCTGGAACAGAACATGCCAGCCCCGAGCCGGTCCGCAGCTGACGCCCGGCCAGGTCTCTGGAACAGCCTGCTGTTGTGGCGCTGGAGCGCTCTGGGTGGCGTGGCGGCGGCCTTGCTGATGGCCGTGATGCTGCTGCTTGTCCTGCCCGCCGACGGGCCGGCCCCTCTGCCCGCGAGCATGTTGAGCGCGTCGCTGCAGCTGGAAAGTGGCGAAACCTTCTACACCGCGACAGTCGATGCCGACCGCCGCAGTCTGGTGGTCATCCCGGCTGCAGATGTCGAGCTGGACGGCCGTCAGGCGCAGCTCTGGTTGATCGCTGGCGACAACCCACCGCAATCGCTGGGTTTGTTGCCGGCCGATGGGGCGATCCGTCTGACCATACCGGATGACCTTCAGGCCCTGGCCAGTGCCAACAGCGTATTTGCGGTGTCGCTTGAGCCACCGGGCGGATCCCCCACCGGATTGCCGACAGGTCCGGTCGTCGCCCAGGGTGTTCTCGCCGACATCTGACACACCCGCACCGATACAACCCGCCGGAACCAGTGAAAGCTGCGTTCCGGTTTTTTTTGCTTTCCCTTTGCATCCTTTTCCCGACTCGACCCGTAACTGATCTGAGGTAACCCAAAAACAATCGAGAAGGGATCCATATGAAAACGTTAATGACACGTTCCTTGCTGGCCAGATCCGTGCTGGCGTCCGTGGTCGTTGGTGCCGGCCTGGGCTCGGCCATCAGCCTGGCGTCCAGCCACCGCGAAGCGCCGTTCATCACCGAAATACCCAAGGTCGACGGCACCGACTTCTACATGTTTCGAAGCTACGAGCTGGGGCGCGAGGATACCGTCACCCTGATCGCCAATTATCTTCCCCTGCAGGATGCCTACGGCGGACCGAACTATTTCGATCTGGACGGCAATGCGATCTATGAAATTCATGTCGACAACTCGGGCAATGCCCAGGAAGACCTGACCTTCCGCTTCAAGATGACGGACGTGAAGCAGGATCTGACGCTGGAGGTGGGTGATGCCGGTGCCACCGAGACCGTCTCGGTACCCCTGAAGAATATCGGTGGCATCGGGCCCCAGGCTGACGGCACCGGGGCGGTGCAGATGCGCCAGACCTATGAGCTGACCGTTATCCGTGGTGATCGCCGGACCGGCACTGCCGAGCCGGTCATGAACGCCTTCGATCAGAGCAACACCTTCATCAAGCCGCTGGACAACATAGGCAACAAGTCCATAGCCGATTATGAAGGCTACGCCAACGACCACATCTACGACGCCATCATCCCGGGCTGCAACGGTACCGCTCGGGTGTTTGTCGGCCAGCGCAAGGAGGCTTTTGCGGTCAACCTGGGTGAAATTTTCGACCTGGTCAACACCAATCCCCTGGGCGGTCGCAACGCCGAAACCAATGATCTGGCAGACAAGAACGTGACCTCCCTGGCCCTTGAAGTACCAACTACCTGCCTGACGGGTACTGCCGAAAACAGCAACGGTCAGAAGGTCATCGGTGCCTGGACGACCGCCAGCCTGCGCCAGGCAAGAGTCCTGAACCCGCAGCCCATGGCCAGCGGTACGGGTGCGAGCATCCAGGGCGGCGCCTATACCCAGGTCTCGCGTCTGGGCATGCCTTTGGTCAATGAAGTGGTTATCGGACTCAAGGACAAGAACGCCTTCAACAGCAGCGAGCCCAAGGATGACGGCCAGTTTGCCACCTACGTGACACACCCGACCCTGCCGGAACTGCTGGAAATCCTGTT
>JAESUC010000005.1 GCA_016763285.1 Pseudomonas sp. | reverse complement strand
GTATGCATGGATCTTTGGTTGGAATTCATTCCGTTGTTTCTCCGAGGCCAAGAGGGCCGAACAATTGAAATACCGGCTAACGGGAATAGTTCTCATTATTGATTTGCCGCGAATTGTAGGGAGACCGGTACCAAAGTTCCACGGCCACAGGTGCAACACCGAGTTCCGTTATTCGGAACGAAGTGGGAGGCATTCTCAATTGACAATAGTTATCACTGAGTGCAGGATTCGGCCGCATGCAGCCCGGATGCCTGGAACGCGCTTGGGAAAGGGGGCGTAAAACGGAGAGAGCAGCTCACTATGGTCATGCACGATTTCAACGAATTAAGCCTGTTTGCGGCTGTGGTTGAGCAGGGCGGGCTGACGCCGGTCTCACAGAGCACTGGGTTGCCCAAGTCGACGCTCAGTCGCCGGATCAGCCATCTGGAGTCGAGAGTGGGACAGCGTTTGCTCCTCAGACAGTCCAACCGCATGTTGCCAACCGAGGCGGGCAGCCTGTTCTACTCCTATTGTCGACAGTTGATCGACCTGGCGGTAAAGAGTCAGGAGGCGCTGGATAATCTGCGCGAGGAGGTAAGCGGCAAGATCCATCTGCACGTGCACAACGCCTTTGAGCGTGGCTGGCTGCCGGCAGTCGCAGATCGCTTTCTGGAGACCTATCCAGGCGTCAGTCTGGACCTGGCTGTCGACCCCCGGGCGCCCGACGCCGAGCATGGGGGAGTGGGCGATCTCTGGCTGTGGCTAGGCGCGGAACAGGCGCCCAATCTGCGTTGCGAACCCTTGGGTCGGTGGGAGACGGGGCTGTTTGCCAGTCCGCAGTATGTGGAGCAGTACGGCACGCCCCTACACCCCGAGCAGCTCGGGCGGCATCGCTGGGTGAATCTGCTGGAAGCAGGTTCGCGGCCGGTACTGCTGACCCACGGCGACGGCTGCGAATACCTTTTTACACCTGCGCCGTCGCGTCTGAAGGTGGATACGCTGGTGCTGCAGGCCGACGCCCTGGTGCGCGGCCAGGGAATAGGCATATTGCCGACCTGGTACGCCAGTCGCTACGAGAATGCCCATCCGGGCAGTTTCGTTGCATGCCTGCCGGAGTGGAAGCCGGCAGCCCTGCAAGTGGGTCTTCACTACGGTTTTGGCCGGCCGGCACGCAAGATTGTCGCGCTGGCCGAATGGCTGCGCCAGGAGATGCCGGCGCAGTGGCGCGTATGAACTCGGAGTTATTTCAGGCGGCGCTCGATGCCCATCTCCACCAGGATCTTGGCGGAAATCTCCTCGATGGAAAAGGTGGTGGTGTTTACAAAGGGAATGTTCTCCCGGCGGAACAGGCTCTCGACCTCGCGCACCTCGAATTCGCACTGGGCGAAGCTGGCATAGCGACTGTTGGGCCGACGTTCGTTCCGGATGCTGGTCAGACGGTCCGCGTCGATGGTCAGGCCGAACAGCTTGTGCTTGTAGGGCTTGAGGGCGGCGGGCAGCTGCAGCCGCTCCATGTCCTCTTCGGTCAGCGGGTAGTTCGCGGCGCGGATGCCCGATTGCAGAGCCAGGTACAGGGAGGTCGGTGTTTTGCCGCAGCGTGACACGCCGACCAGGATGAGGTCGGCGCGATCGTAATGTTCGGTGCGGGCGCCGTCGTCGTTGTCCATCGCGTAGTGGACCGCGTCGATCCGATCCTTGTACAGGCCGCTGTGCTGGATCGAATGGGACTTGCCCACGGAGTAGGAGGAGCCGTCACCGATCTCCTGCTCCAGGGGGGCCAGGAAGGTGGAGAAGATGTCGATCAGGTATCCGTTGGATGCGGCCAGTTCATTGCGGATATCGCTGTTGACCACCGTGTCGAAGATGATGGGCCTGATGCCGTCACGCTCGGCAGCTGCATTGATTTGTTGTACCATGTCTCGCGCTTTTTCCACAGTGTCGACATAGGGCCTCAGCAACTTGGTGAACTCGATGTTCTCGAATTGCGAAAGCAGGCTTTGACCCAGCGTTTCAGCTGTGATGCCGGTACCATCGGAGATGAAAAAAGCGGTGCGTTTCATGCGCGAAGCCTTAAGATGTTGGTGTCTGAGCGCAAAGGGGTAGCAAATCACTGCCCCGGTCTCGGTGACCACATTGTGGCGCATTTGCGAGAGTCCGGCCAGATATCAGCGCGGCAGCGCTGCCAATTCATTGATTTACGGAGAGATCACCTTGTTAGAGTACGTAGTGTCCTTCGAGCAACTGGGTGTTGATGATGTTGAGCGGGTGGGCGGTAAGAACGCTTCCCTGGGTGAAATGATCAGCAACCTGGCTCACGCCGGCGTCTCCGTCCCCGGCGGTTTTGCCACCACAGCGCAGGCCTATCGCGACTTCCTGGAACAAAGTGGTCTTAACGATCGCATCAACGCCTCGCTCGATACCCTGGATGTTGACGACGTTAACGAGCTGGCCCGGGTGGGTGCACAGATTCGCCAGTGGATCATGGACGCGCCTTTCCCCGATGCGCTGGACGCGGCAATCCGCACAGCCTTTGCCGAGCTGGCCGGTGACAATGACAATCTGGCCGTCGCCGTGCGGTCTTCGGCTACGGCCGAAGACCTGCCCGATGCCTCGTTTGCCGGTCAGCAGGAAACCTTCCTGAATATCCGTGGCGTCGACAACGTGATCCGCGCGGCGAAGGAAGTCTTTGCTTCCCTGTTCAATGATCGCGCCATTTCCTACCGGGTCCACCAGGGCTTTGATCACAAGCTGGTTGCCCTGTCCGCGGGTGTACAGCGCATGGTGCGCTCCGAGACGGGTACAGCCGGCGTGATGTTTACCCTGGATACCGAATCGGGCTTCCGCGACGTGGTGTTCATCACCGGCGCCTACGGCCTGGGTGAGACGGTAGTACAGGGCGCGGTAAACCCTGACGAATTCTATGTGCACAAGCCCACCCTGGAGGCGGGCCGTCCTGCCATTCTGCGCCGCAACCTGGGCAGCAAGGCAATCAAGATGATCTACGGCGCCGATGCCAGTGCGGGCCGTTCGGTGCAGACCGTGGACGTCGACAAGGCCGAGCGGGCTCGCTTCTGTCTGAGTGACGAAGAGGTCACCAATCTGTCCAGACAGGCGCTGACCATTGAAAAGCATTACGGCCGGCCGATGGATATCGAGTGGGCCAAGGACGGTGATGACGGCCAGCTGTATATCGTTCAGGCCCGTCCCGAGACGGTCAAGAGCCGCAACAACGTCAACGTCATGGAGCGCTACCTGCTCAAGGAGAAGGGCAACGTTCTGGTTGAGGGCCGTGCGATTGGCCAGCGCATTGGCGCAGGCCGCGTGCGCATCATCCACAACGTCACCGAAATGGACAAGGTTCAGCCCGGTGATGTGCTGGTTTCCGACATGACCGATCCGGACTGGGAGCCGGTCATGAAACGGGCCAGCGCCATCATCACCAATCGCGGCGGACGTACCTGTCATGCCGCGATCATCGCCCGTGAGCTGGGTATTCCCGCCGTGGTCGGGACAGGCGATGCCACCTCCCGCCTGCATGACGGCCAACTGGTAACGGTCTCCTGCGCCGAAGGCGATACCGGGATGATCTACGAAGGCCAGTTGTCCTTTGATATCCGCACCAACAGTGTTGATGCCATGCCGGCGATCCCGTTCAATATCATGATGAACGTGGGTAATCCCGACCGGGCCTTCGACTTCGCCAACCTGCCGAACGAGGGTGTGGGTCTGGCGCGCCTGGAGTTCATCATCAACCGCATGATCGGCGTGCACCCCAAGGCCCTGTTGAATTTCTCCAGCCTGCCATCGGATGTGAAGGAAAGCGTCGAGAAGCGGATCGCCGGCTATGCCGATCCGGTCAGCTTCTATATAGACAAGCTGGTCGAGGGCGTGAGCACTCTGGCTGCGGCTTTCTGGCCGAAGAAAGTCATCGTGCGCCTGTCGGATTTCAAGTCCAACGAATACGCCAACCTGATTGGCGGTCGTCTGTACGAGCCCGAGGAAGAGAACCCCATGCTCGGCTTCCGGGGTGCCTCGCGTTACATCAGCGAGTCCTTCCGTGACTGCTTCGAGCTCGAGTGCCGTGCAATGAAGCGGGTACGGGACGAGATGGGGCTGACCAACGTGGAGATCATGGTGCCCTTCGTGCGTACCGTGGGTGAAGCGCAACAGGTCGTCGAGCTGCTGGGCGAAAACGGTCTCAAGCGGGGCGAGAACGGCCTGCGGCTGATCATGATGTGCGAACTGCCGGCCAATGCGCTGCTGGCCGACGAATTTCTCGAGCATTTCGATGGCTTTTCGATCGGCTCCAACGACCTGACCCAGCTGACCCTGGGACTGGACCGCGACTCTGGAATCATCGCGCACCTGTTCGATGAGCGTAATGCGGCGGTCAAGAAGCTGCTGAGCATGGCGATTTCCGCCTGTATTGCAGCCGACAAGTACATCGGTATCTGCGGCCAGGGGCCGTCCGATCACCCGGATCTGGCGCGCTGGCTCATGGAGCAGAAAATCGAGAGCGTGTCGCTCAACCCCGACTCCGTAATGGATACCTGGTTCTTCCTGGCCGAAGACCAGGCCTGAGCCAACTGACGGAATCGCGACCGACTGAAGGAGAAACACAATGCATTATGTAACCCCGGATCTGTGTGACGCCTATCCTGATGTGCTGGTGTTGGAACCGATGTTCAGCAACTTTGGTGGCCATGACTCCTTCGGCGGTCAGATCGTCACGGTGAAGTGCTTCGAGGACAACTCGGTGGTCAAGGAGCAGGTCGATCTAGATGGTCGCGGCAAGGTCATGGTGGTGGACGGCGGTGGTTCCATGCGCCGTGCGCTGCTGGGCGACATGCTGGCGGAAAAGGCTGCAAAGAATGGCTGGGAAGGGATCATCGTCTACGGTTGCGTCCGGGATGTGGATGTACTGGCGCAGACGCCGCTGGGTATCCAGGCGCTGGCCAGCCATCCGATGAAAACCGACAAGCGCGGGATTGGCGACCTGAATGTCGCCGTGACCTTTGCCGGCGTCACCTTCCGACCCGGTGAATACGTCTATGCCGACAACAACGGCATTATCGTCTCGCCCGAAGCCCTGCAGATGCCGGCCTGAATCTGGCGCCCGTTCCAGGCGGACGGGCACCGGGGTCACCGCTAGATGTGCAACACCTGTCCATTCGAGGGACCCATGGAAGATCCGATCGAACAGCGCCTGCGCGATCTCATGCGCGGTGACCAGGGCGCAGACAGCGCCCAGGTAGATGATGCACGCATGGAGAGAGTGCTGCATCGAGTCCATGTGCGCGGCGGCATCTTCGACCTGGTCGGCCTGTTCGCCCACTGGGGCTGGGTGGTGTCCGAGGGAGGTGCGCGGGGCCTGCGTCACGCGCGGCCGACCCGGCGTGACCCGTCATCGCCATCCAGTACCGATTCCCCCCAATAACAAGAGAACCGAGTATGCCTATCGATACCTGGGGCCAGAGCTTCATGGCCAGCATGGCGGCCCTGTGGGGCAATATCGCTTCCTTCATACCCAATCTGATCGCGGCGCTGCTGATCGTGCTGCTCGGTTTCATCGTCGCCAAGGCGGTGGATACAGTGCTCAGCAAGGGTCTTGCCCGTCTTGGCCTGGACAGACTCATGGCCGGGGCTGGCGTAAACAAGATGCTGGGCAGGGTCGGTATGGTCATGCCGGTTTCTGCGCTGGTGGGCAAGATCCTCTACTGGTTCATCGTATTGATGTTCGTGGTCTCCGCCTCCGAGACCCTCGGCCTGGCCCGGGTGTCTTCGACACTCGACGCCTTCACCCTCTACCTGCCCAAGGTGTTCGGTGCGGCGCTGATCCTGCTGGCGGGGCTGCTGCTGTCCCATCTGGTCAACGGCATGGTGCGCGGCGCGGCGCAGGGTATCGGTATCGATTACGCCAACGGTCTGGGTCGGCTGAGCCAGGGTCTGTTGCTTATCATCACGGTGTCCCTGGCTATCGGCCAGCTGCAGATCGAAACGCAACTGCTGAACATGGTCATCGCCATCGTGCTCATATCCTTCGGTTTCGCCGCTGCCCTTGCGTTGGGGCTGGGCAGTCGTTCGGTGGTCAGCCAGATCATCGCCGGCATCTATGTCCGCGAGCTGTATCAGGTGGGCGACCGGATACGCGTCGATGGCCTGGAAGGGGTGGTGGAGGAGATCGGCACGGTCAAGACCCAGGTGCTGGACGACGAAGGACAGCTCGTCTCCATCTCCAATCGCTCACTGATAGAGCAGCGGGTCTCGCGCTGACTTTTCCGACCGACTCACTCACTGTGGTGAAAGCGTATTTTGACTAGTCAGAGCCCCGCGACGCGCTATAACCCGCTCGACCTCACGGACGAGGAGCTGGTCGAGCGAGCCAATCGTGAACTTTTTCATACAACTGTTGCCTATGAAGAACTGATGCGCCGTTACCAGCGCACATTGTTCAATGTGTGTGCCCGTTATCTGGGCAATGAGCGCGACGCCGACGATGTCTGTCAGGAGGTCATGCTCAAGGTGTTGCATGGATTGCGTCAGTTTGAGGGGAAAGCAAAGTTCAAAACGTGGCTATACAGCATCACCTACAACGAATGCATTACGCAGTACCGCAAGGAAAAGCGTAAACGTCGCCTGCTTGATGCGCTCAGTCTGGATCCGCAGGAAGAGGAAACCCCGGAGCTGGACGCGACGCAGGTAACCGACAGGGCCAGCCTGGATCGCTGGCTGGTGCATGTGAATCAGGTGGATCGGGAGATTCTCGTATTGCGCTTTGTTGCCGAGCTGGAGTTCCAGGAAATAGCAGATATTATGCGGATGGGACTTAGTGCAACTAAGATGCGATATAAAAGAGCGCTGGAGAAACTCAGATCACACCTTGATAATCCTTTTTGAGCGGTTTTTATTTGCTTTTCATTATTTCTGTTATACTCCAGCGTGAGTTAAGAGCAGGTTAACGTCCTAAACGGATTGATGGGGATTTACTGATGAAATTGAAAAACACTCTGGGTATCGTTGTTGGTGCCGCAATTGCTGCTTCTACCATGCCCGCCATGGCACAAAGCGCTGGTTCAGTTGAAGTAGAAGCGTTCGCCAAGCGCTACTTCACCGATAGCTACCGTGACATGAGCGACGGCACTCTGGTGGGCGGTGGCATTGGTACGTTCCTGACCGACGACGTCCTGCTGAACGTTACTCTGGGCACTTACCGTGACAGCCTCGAGCTGGACGCGACTGGTGAAGAGCTCGATGGTCGCCTGATGGCACTGGAAGCCGTTTACCACTTCGGTGAAGGCGCAGTACGTCCTTACGTTTCCGGCGGTTTCGGCCACCAGGAAATCGACGGCATCGCCGGCAGTTCCGATGACCGCACCACCATGGCTCTGGCCGGTGTTGGCGTCAAAAACTACCTGAGCGACAACTTCTTCGTGAAAGCAGGCGTCGATGCCATGTACGGCTTCGATACCGGCAACACCGAATGGATGGCTGGCGTTGGCATGGGTCTGAACTTCGGCGGCGCTCCTGAGCCCGTTGCCCAGGCACCTGCTCCTGCACCCGCTCCGGCACCTGCTCCGCAGCCCGCTCCGGAAATGCAGAACGTGCGCGTTGAGCTTGACGTGAAGTTTGACTTCGACAAGGCGAGCATTCGTCCCGAGTACCGTGACGACATCAACAGCCTGGCCGAGTTCATGAAGACCTATCCGTCGGTCACTACTACCGTTGAAGGTCACACTGACTCAATCGGTACAGACGCCTACAACAAGGACCTGTCCCAGCGTCGTGCTGCTTCGGTTCGTCAGGCTCTGATCAACGAAGGTGTTGATGCTTCGCGTATCGATGCTGTTGGTTACGGCGAAGAGCGTCCGATCGCTGACAACTCTACTGACGAAGGCCGTCAGATGAACCGTCGCGTAGAAGCTGACGTAGAAACCCAGGTTGAAGTTCGCTAAGAACTGAATCCTCGGTAATAAAAAACCCGGCTCCGGCCGGGTTTTTTTATGGCTGTATAGACCGAGCTGCTGCAGGCATCAGATGTAATTCACGCCGGGAAAGCGAAGGCGGAAGTCTTCCGGCATGGGAGCCACTTTGGACGTGGTGAAATCGTAGAAGACGAAGCCGGACTTGGCCAGCGCGACCAGTTCTCCACCGATGGCCTTGGTGATCCGGAAGATGATATCTCCGCCATATTTGTTCAGATCCATCATGCCTACTTCAAAAATCAGCGCATCCCGTGCGAACGCCTCGCGCTTGTAGGTGGTGGCGAGGTCGGTGACGATGATGCCGGTATCCATATCGCTGACTTCCTCGATGCCGAACTGATAGAGAAAGCGCGCGCGGGCCTCGGAGATCATCGATACCATCGAATCGTTGGCCAGGTGTTTGCCGGCATTGATATCGGTGATGCGAACGGTAAGCTGGGTGGTGAAATAGAACTGGTTATCCGGAAATTCCAGGGTAAGGCGTGCCATGCGTTGTAAACCTTTAACGTCGGGGAGGGCAGGTGCGAAAACAGCGCGCATTGTACTCAAGATGACCGCGGGCAGACACCGCAACTAGACGTGCGGCAACAAAAAAGGCCACCCGAAGGTGGCCTTTCTCTTAACACCAGGACCGAGGTCCGATCATTCGATTATCAACCGAACTGATTCATGGTGTTGTCTTTACCACCAGCTTTCAGAGCAGCTTCGCCAGCGAAGTACTCTTTGTGGTTGTCACCGATATCGGAGCCAGCCATGTTCTGGTGCTTGACGCAGGCGATACCCTGGCGCAGTTCCTGGCGCTGAACGCCTTTCACATAGGCCAGCATGCCTTGCTCTGCGAAGTACCCTTTGGCCAGGTTGTCGGTAGACAGCGCGGCGGTGTGGTAAGTCGGCAGAGTGATCAGGTGGTGGAAGATACCTGCTTCACGCGAACCGTCAGCCTGGAAG
>JAESUC010000065.1 GCA_016763285.1 Pseudomonas sp. | reverse complement strand
GGACGGCACAAGCTCTTTCATCTTGGTTTGCCATTGCTCGCTGGCAAGGCGGTCCTTGAAGCAGCGCTCAAGCACGTTGATCATTGCCTGGACTGCTGTCGAGGCGCCCGGAGAGGCTCCGAGCAGCGCGGCAAGGGAGCCATCCTTCGCGGCTACGATCTCGGTACCGAACTCCAGCTTGCCGTGACCTTTGGCGTCCTTCTTGATGATCTGCACACGCATACCTGCGTTCTGCAGCTTCCAGTCCTCTTCCTTGGCTTGCGGGAAGAAATTGCGCAGCGACGCGACGCGATCCTTGTGCGACTGGAAGGATTCCGAGATCAGATAGCGCGTCAGATCCATATTGTCGCGGCCCACCGCCATCATCGGGGCAACGTTATAAGGCTTGACGGATGATAGCAGGTCGAACACCGAGCCCTTTTTAAGAAACTTGGTGGTAAAACCTGCAAAGGGTCCGAACAGCAGTGCCGGCTCGCCGTTGATGATCCGAGTGTCCAGATGCGGTACTGACATCGGCGGTGCGCCTACCGGTGCCTTGCCGTACACCTTGGAGCTATGCTGCTTGACGATGTCCGGCTTTCTGCAGACCAGCCATTGCCCGCTGACCGGGAAACCACCGTACCCCTGGCTCTCGTCGATGTGCGACTTTTGCAGCAGCGGCAATGAGCCGCCACCTGCGCCCAGGAAAACGAACTTGGCGTTCAGGGTCTTCTCTTCGCCGGTGTTCTCGTCTTCCAGCTCGACTCGCCAATGTCCCCGTTTGCTCTTCTTCAGGCTCTGCACCGAGTGTTTGAGCAGCAGGTCGAAATTCTCGGTGTTTTTCAGATGGTTGATCAGGCTGCGGGTGAGCGAGCCGAAATCAACGTCTGAGCCGTGATCGACGCGTGTGGCGGCAAAGGCCTGGTCAGCTTTGCGTTGTTGCATCACCAGAGGCATCCATTCGCTGATTTCCTCTGCCTTGTCGCTGAATTTCATCTCGGCAAAAAGGTGGTGCGCGCTGAGCAGCTTGTGCCGCTTGCGCAGGTATTCCACGTCTTTGTCGCCCCAGACAAAACTTTGATGCGCGGTGGGGTTGATGAAGGAAGTGGGGTTGGGCAGAAGCCCCTGTTCAACCAGATATGACCAGAACTGCAGAGTCACTTCAAAGGACGCGTTGATGTCCAGTGCCCGGTTGATGGTGATATTGCCTTCCTGGTCCTCTGGGGTGTAGTTCAGCTCACAGTAACCGGCGTGGCCGGTACCCGCGTTGTTCCAGCCATCCGTGCTTTCGTGGGCTACGTGGTCCAGCCGTTCGACCAGGGTAATGGTCATTGCCGGATCCAGCTGTTTGAGCAACATTCCCAGTGTGGCGCTCATGACGCCACCGCCGACCAGCAATACGTCTACGTTCTTTGCTGTCATTAACATGCCGCCTCATACTTGAAATCAGTGGCAATAGTACCGTTTTCTGCGGGCAAGTAACACTCGCTCGGCCTAGGCAAAAAGTCTCAGAGCGGCCTGCCGTAACACCTTGTGGGAAAAGTTTCCCTGTTGCATGTCATGGCCGCCATGGGGGGGGCTGGTTTATGCTGTCGGGCCTTTACCGCAGTGTCATTTCGAGATGGGAGAGCGAGTCCGATGCACCAGGTGGTTGTGATTGGAGGGGGTGTGATGGGCTGCATGACAGCTCTGGAACTGCTGCAGCGCGGCTTCGAGGTGTGCCTGATGGAGCGCCGCCAGACCGGCCGCGAAGCCTCCTGGGCCGGCGGGGGGATTGTCACGCCCCTGTATCCCTGGCGTTACAGCGAGCCGGTCAGCGCACTGGCCGACTGGTCCCAGCGCCGCTACCCCGAGCTGTGCCGCGAGCTGCTGGACCACACCGGTATCGACCCGCAGTTCAGCCCCTGCGGTCTGCTCTGGCTGGACCATGCGGAAGAGTCTCTGGCCCTGCAATGGGCTGCGGAGCAAGGCAGGCCGATCGTTCCGGTGGATTCCGATTTCATCTACCAGCAGGTGCCCGAGCTGGCGCCGGGGTTTGCCGGCGGGATGTGGCAGCGCGGGCTGGCCAACGTGCGCAACCCCCGCTTGATGGCTGCGCTGAAAGCGCGGCTGGGGCAGTTCCCGAGCTTTACATTGCTGGAAAACGCCCCGGCCACAGGTCTGCAGCACACGGGCGGCCGGGTGACAGGTGTCATCCATGCGGCTGGAACGGTGCCGGCTGATGCCGCCGTATTGGCGGCCGGGGCATGGAGCGGCGAGTGGCTGGGCGCTCTGGGTATGACGCTCGAGGTCGCTCCGGTCAAGGGGCAGATGTTGATTTACAAGACTGCTCCTGGCTGGTTGCCGAGCATCGTGCTGCATGCCGGACGCTATGCGATCCCGCGGCGCGATGGCCATGTGCTGATCGGCAGCACGCTGGAGTATGCCGGCTTTGATACGACCACCACGCAAGAAGCCCTGGATTCCCTGCGCAGTTCGGCCCATGCCCTGTTGCCGGCATTGGCGCAGATGCAGCCGGTGGGCCAATGGGCCGGTCTGCGTCCGGGATCGGCAGAGGGGGTGCCCTTTATTGGCGCGGTTCCCGGCCTCGATGGCTTGTGGGTCAACGCCGGCCATTTCCGCAATGGCCTGGTACTGGCCCCGGCTTCATGTCGGCTGCTTGCCGATCTCATGACCGGCGCAGCGCCAGCGCTGTCAGCTACGCCCTACGGTCTGGAGGGGCGCTCGGCGGGGGCCTGAATCAGTCCTCCAGGCCGAGCTTCTTCAGGCGGTAACGCAGCGAGCGGAAGGTCAACCCCAGGCGCTTGGCAGCCGCTGTCTTGTTCCAGCGGGTTTCCTCCAGCGCCTGGGTAATGGCCGAACGCTCTATATTGTCGAGATAATCTTCCAGCGAGCCTATGTCGCCCAGTGACGGCGGCTGGGCCGAGGCGGTGGTCGGGCAGGCGGAAATATGAATGTCGCCGGTTTCGATAACCTGGCCCTCGCTGAGGGTAAAGGCCCGTTCCAGTATGTTTTCCAGCTCCCGCACATTGCCGGGGAAACGGTAGCTGGCCAGTCGCTCCATGGTCTCCTTGCCGATGTGGGGAACAGGCATCTGATTGCGTGCGGCCAGGCGGGCGAGTATGTGTGCGGTCAGCAGGGGTATGTCTTCACGGCGCTCGCGCAGGGGCGGCACACTGAGTTCGATCACGTTGATCCGGTAGAACAGATCCTGACGGAACCGGCCCTCGCTCACTTCCGCCGCGAGATCCTTGTGGGTGGCACACAGCAGTCTGACATCCACGGCCTCCTCCTGCTGGGTGCCTACCGGTCTGACGGCCTTTTCCTGGATCGCGCGCAGCAGCTTTACCTGCATCGACATGGGCAGATCCGCGACCTCGTCCAGAAACAGGGTGCCGCCTGTCGCTGCCTGGAACAGCCCCGGCTTGTCGGCCACGGCGCCGGTGAAGCTGCCCTTGCGATGACCAAAGAACTCGCTTTCCATGAGTTCGGAGGGGATGGCCCCGCAGTTGACCGGCACGAAAGGGGCTTGCGCGCGCGAGCTCAAGGTATGAATGCGTCGGGCTACGAGTTCCTTGCCGCTGCCGGATTCCCCACTGATGTACAGGGGGGCCTGGCTGCGGGCGAGCTTGGCAATGCGGCTGCGCAGTTGCTCGATGGCTGGCGAGATGCCGAGGATCGGATCCCGCGCCTGGTCGCCCGGTTCAGCTGCCTGCTCCGGTTTGAGCCGCAGGGCGCTGTTGACCAGTTCGCGCAAGCGCTGCAGATCCACCGGCTTGGTCAGAAAGTCGAAGGCACCGGCTTTCAGCGCGCTGATTGCGGTGTCCAGACTCCCGTAAGCCGTGATCATGGCCACCGGAGTCTGCGGCAGGTTCTGCTGGATATGCCTGACCACCGCCAGGCCATCCCCGTCGGGCAACCGCATGTCGGTCAGGCACAGGTCGAAATGTTTCTCCGCCAGCAGCGCCATTGCCTCGGCCATGGTGCTGGCGCTGCAGGTCTGCACCTGCATGCGTTGCAGTGTCAGATCCAGTAACTCGAGGATATCCGGCTCATCGTCAATGATCAGTACCAGGGGGCTTGATGTCTGCGCCATTGTTTTCATCCGTTTTCCTGGGGCCTTGGTCGATTATACGAGACGTTTCGGGTGAGCGAAGGTGATGCGCATGCAACAGCCGCGGGGCAGCATGGGCTCGTATTCGAGCCTGGCCTGATTGCTCTCGCACAGCTCCCGTGAAATATACAGGCCCAGTCCCGTGCCACTGGCGTGGGTGGTGTAGAACGGCTCGAAAATATGCGGTACATGCTCTTCCGCAATCCCCGGGCCATGATCTATGACTTCCAGGGTCGGCAACTGCGAATCCGGATGCTCGAACAAGCGCAGCCAGATCGTTTTGTGGGTCCCTGCAGTTTCACTGTAGCGCAGCGCATTGCGACACAGATTGTCGAGTACCTGGCCGAGCTGATTGGGGTCGATCCGCGTATGGATACCGCTTTCGGCGATCTCGAGTTCCAGGCGGTCATTGTCCGGGTTGCCTGCGGAGAAATCAGCGACAAATTGCTCCATCCAGACCCCCAGGTCCACCAGTTGCGGTTCGCTGGGGCGCCGGCGCGACAGCTCCAGAACGGTCTCTATCACCTTGTTCATACGCTGGGAGTGCTGCTGGATGATATCGCTCAAGCGGCGGTCGGCGGCGGGCAGATCCTGTGACTCCCCAAGCAGTTGTGCTGCGTGGCTGATCGCTCCGAGCGGATTGCGGATCTCGTGGGCAATGCTCGCGGTCAGGCGGCCCAGGGAGGCCAGCTTCATCTGCTGCGCCTGTTGTGCCACCTGAGTGTTGTCATCCAGGAAGACCAGTACGGTTTCTTCGCTGTCGGTGGCCAGGGGCTTGAAGTTGGCCATGATCTCGGTGCCACCACTGTGATTGTGGAAAGGCATGGGCCTGATGGACGGAGTGGCTTCCCATTGGCGCAGGCGCTGTGCCAGGCCCACCGCGAGTTCTTCGATGTCCATGCCCCGAATGATCGGTTTGCCCAGCATCTGGGCGGCGGCTTCATTGGCCTGCAGGACCTTGTGCCGCGTGCCGACCACGATGATGCCGGTGCGCATCCGGTGGATGATCAACTGGTTGACCTTTTCCAGGCTGGCCAGGCTGGCTGCCTGTTGCTGGGCCAGAGTTTCGGACTGACGCAACCGGCGGCTCAGGCGCTGGACGAACATCGCTACGGCAAAATAGATGCATCCGAGAACGCCGACCTGCAGATAGCCCTGACTGATGCCGGGGTAGCTCAGGGTCAGATAGAAGGTGAGATAGATGGCAACAAGACTGGCCAGGGCCGCCAGTAGCAGGCCGACCCGGCCGTGCAGCAGGATGTTGCCGATGGCCACGGGTATGATCAGCAGGTTGCCAAACCCGCTGCCCGGCCCCCCGGCAGCATAGAAGATGATGCCCAGCAGGATGATGTCCAGCAGCGAGATAATGAACAGATGCAGGTCGTGCCGTCCGCGGTGAAACAGCACGGCAATCAGCACGTTGACCAGAAGATAAACCCAACTGGCTATCTCGTAGACCTGTGGGTTGCTCAGTTGCAGCAGTCCGTCGCGGGCAGCGGTGCTGGTCAGCAATGCCAGGCAGAATCCGAGAACTACCCGGTAGAGGTTGTAGAGCCGCAGTATCCTGGGTCTTTGGGAATCCGCCGGATCAATCATCATGGTCCGCGTCGCGGTGCTCGTCGCAGCAATACCAGTCCTGGTTGCTGCGCAGCGCCTTGTTCTGGGGGATATGCACCTGACACCGCCTGCAGCGGACCATGGTTTCGGGTGTGTTTCGACTGGCTGCAGCCCCGCCTTGCCTGTTTCTGCCCGCCTGCAGGCGCCGCCAGAGCGTTATCCCGGCAAACACCACCACAGCGAGCACCAGTAATTTGATCAGCCCCATGTCCTGCCCCCGGCAAAATGAGGAGACAGTGTAGCCTAACCTCTGCCGGGGCCAAAGCCAGGCTGCAGGGCTTGCGTCTGAGCGGTCGGGGAGGGTGGTGCTTGGGTATTGTCGCCAGGGGGTATTCTGTGCGCGGTACCGAGGGAGGGCAGTGCAAAAAACCGCAGCGCCCCGGATCGGACCCGGGGCGCTGTGGGATCAGTCAAACAGTCCGAAGGTAATCCAGCTCCACAGCGAGCGACCTTCGTTCTCGGGCTGCTTCGGTGCGCGAATCTCCCGCGGCAGGGCATCGCGAGCCTGCAGGTACTGCTGCTGCATCTCCCGCTCCATCTGGGTTCCGGCCGAGCGCGAAGGCGGAGTCATGACCTTGTCCAGCAGGTCGCCGGCCATGGCGTTGAACATACCCCTCTCGCGCTCGGCTGGCTCCTCGTGGTGGCGGAAGCTGCCGCTTGCAAGGCTGGCATGCTCCGGATAGTTGGTCCGCAGCACCTGCAGGGAGGTCTCCGCCAGTTCGGGCATGGCCATGCGCTGATAGGCTTCAACCATCAGGGCCAGGCCGTCGCCGACGGCGGGGGTCTGCTGGAAGTTCTCTACCACGTAGCGGCCGCGATTGGCCGCAGCCACATTGGCGCCACGCTTGAGGTAATAGTGGCCGACGTGCACATCGTAGTCGGCCAGCAGGTTGCGCAGGTAGACCATGCGCAGACGCGCGTCCGGCGCATAGCGGCTGTCCGGATAGCGGCTGACCAGCTGGGCAAATTCATTGAACGAGTCACGCGCCGCACCCGGATCACGGCGGGTCATGTCCAGGGGCAGGAAGCGCTCGAAAATGCCCCGATCCCGGGTAAAGGAGGTCATGCCGCGCATGTAGTACGCGTAATCGACGTTCGGGTGCTGGGGATGCAGACGGATGAAGCGATCGGCCGCAGACTTGGCCGCCTCGGGCTCCATGTTCTGGTAGTAGGCGTAGATCAGTTCCAGCTGCGCCTGCTGGGCAAAGCGACCGAACGGGTACCGCGATTCCAGCGCGCGCAGTTTTTCCACCGCGGCACTGTAGCTGTTGGCGTCCAGATCCTGCTGAGCAATAAGATACAGCTCCGATTCGCTGAGGGATTCATCCAGCACCTGATTGGAGGCGCAGGCTGAGAGAAGCGCAAGCAAACCGACCAGCAGAACGTGTTTCATCGACATATGTGATACCCGGATGGACGACCATGCGCTGTTGCCCGGACAGCCGTCCTGTTATAGTTGGGACTCGTTTTCAGGTACCCGGCCGGGCCGGTAGCTACCTTCGAAGAAGCCGTATTTAACCACAGCGCATCGCCGAATCCAAAACAGGATTGCGTCGTCGCTACTGCGCCCCGTGCGCCTTCCAGTGAGTCCCGAATGTCCGATCGTATCAGTTTGACCGCGCTAGTAGCCCCCGAAAGCGGTGGCCAGCGCCTCGACCAGGTGGCTGCCCAGCTGTTTCCCGATTTTTCCCGCTCGCGGCTGCAGAGCTGGATCAAGGAAGGCTGTCTGACGGTCGACGGCCGCGCGGTGCGCCCGCGGGACACGGTCTATGGCGGTGAAAAGCTGGTGCTGGAAGCAGAACGCGAGGTCCAGGGCGCCTGGCAGCCTGAGGCCATCGAGCTGGATGTGGTCTACGAGGATGCTGCCCTGATCGTGATCAACAAGCCAGCCGGTCTGGTGGTGCATCCGGCGGCGGGGCACCAGGACGGCACCTTGCTCAACGCCCTGCTGCACCACGCGCCGGAGCTGGCCAAGGTGCCCAGGGCAGGCATTGTTCACCGCCTGGACAAGGACACTACCGGCTTGATGGTGGTCGCCAAGACGCTTGAAGCGCAGACCGATCTGGTGGCGCAGTTGCAGGCCCGGAGCGTGACGCGCGAGTACGAGGCGGTGGTAGTCGGCGTGATGACGGCGGGTGGCAAGGTCGACCAACCCATTGCACGGCACGGGACCAACCGGCAGAAGATGGCCGTCATGGTGGGTGGCAAGCAGGCGGTCAGTCATTATCGGGTGATCAGTCGCTTCCGTGCGCATACCCATGTGCGGGTCAAGCTTGAAACCGGACGCACCCACCAGATCCGCGTGCACATGAGCTATATCCATTTCCCGTTGATTGGCGACCAGACCTACGGTGGGCGCATGCGCATACCCGCTGGGGCCACCCGGGAACTGGTCGAACTGCTGCGTGAATTTCCGCGCCAGGCTTTACATGCCCGTCGTCTGGAGCTGCAACACCCGGTGGACGGACGCACCATGAGCTGGGAAGTGCCCTTGCCCGAAGACATGCTGCATCTGCTCGCTCTCCTGCGCGAAGACGGTGAGCTGGGCGAATGAGCTTTACCGCCCTGCAGGCGCTCTGGCCAGCGCCGGAAAATGTCCGCACCTGTATAACCACCCGCCGTGGTGGCTGCAGTCAGGGGCAGTGGAAGGGGTTCAATCTGGGTGATCACGTGGGTGATGACCCGGCCCACGTGGCGGCCAACCGGGCCGAACTGCAGCGCTCGCTGGGTTGCCAGCCGGCCTGGCTCAATCAGGTACACGGCATTGATGTGGTGCAAGCGGAGCCCGCCCGTGTGCTGGAAGCGGATGCGGCCTGGACCGACCAGCCGGGTATCGCCTGTACCGTGATGACCGCCGATTGCCTGCCGGTGCTGATCTGCAATCGCGCCGGTACCCGTGTGGCAGCGGCCCACGCCGGGTGGCGTGGACTGCTGGCGGGCGTGCTGGAACAAACGGTGGCGGCTTTCGATGACGCTCCCGAGGAACTGATGGTCTGGCTAGGCCCGGCGATCGGTCCCCAGGCATTCGAGGTGGGGCCGGAGGTGTACGACGCGTTTCGCCAGCAGGACCCGCGCACGACCGACGCCTTCGTGCCTTCGCAGCGTGAGGCACATTACCTCGCCGACATCTATCACCTGGCCCGTCTGCGCCTGGGAGCCCGGGGGCTGGACCAGCTCTACGGAGCCGAGCATTGCACCGTCAATGACCCGACCCAGTTTTTCTCCTATCGGCGGGAGGGTCAGACCGGACGCTTCGCTTCGATGATCTGGCTGGAACACAGATCCGATTAGGCCGCCCGCCGGCGAGGAAATGACAAAAAATTGACTCTGATCAAGGTTTCGCACCTTGAAACGCCGTCAATTGTCCCTATTTAAAGTCCATACTCATTGAAACCGCGCTGCTCGACCCTTGCCGGCAGCCTTCAGTACAGGATGGACACATTATGCGAATCGACCGTTTTACCAGCAAATTGCAGGTGGCTCTGTCCGACGCCCAGTCACTGGCCGTCGGCCGGGACAACCCCCAGATCGAACCGGTGCATCTGCTGCTCGCGCTGCTGGACCAGCAGCAGGGCTCGATCAAGCCACTGTTGCGTCAGGTGGGCTTCGACACCAACGTCTTGCGCAGCGCCCTGGATGCGGCGCTGGACAAGCTGCCCACCGTCAGCAATCCCACAGGTGATATCAACCTCTCCCAGGACATGGCGCGGCTGTTCAACCAGGCTGACCGTCTGGCCCAGCAGCGCAACGACCAGTTCATCTCCAGCGAGCTGGTGCTGCTGGCAGCGATGGAAGGCAATACCACCCTGGGCAAGATTCTGCTGGACCAGGGTGTCTCCAAGAAGGCGCTGGAAAATGCGATCAACAATCTGCGCGGCGGCGAGTCGGTCAACGATCCCAACGCCGAAGAGTCGCGCCAGGCGCTGGACAAGTACACCGTCGATCTGACGGCCAAGGCCGAGGAGGGCAAGCTCGATCCGG
This sequence comes from Pseudomonas sp., assembly GCA_016763285.1. Lineage (GTDB taxonomy): Bacteria > Pseudomonadota > Gammaproteobacteria > Pseudomonadales > Pseudomonadaceae > Halopseudomonas. The sequence continues at coordinate 1,196 of JAESUC010000065.1, read as the reverse complement.
TGATTGGCCGCGATGACGAGATTCGCCGCACCATTCAGGTTCTGCAGCGTCGGACCAAGAATAACCCCGTATTGATCGGTGAGCCGGGTGTGGGCAAGACCGCCATCGTGGAAGGACTGGCCCAGCGCATCATCAATGGTGAAGTGCCCGACGGCCTGCGCGACAAGCGTCTGCTGTCCCTGGATATGGGCTCGCTGATTGCCGGCGCCAAGTTCCGCGGTGAGTTCGAAGAGCGCCTCAAGGCCGTGCTCAACGAGCTGTCCAAGCAGGAAGGGCGGGTCATACTGTTCATTGACGAGTTGCACACCATGGTTGGCGCCGGCAAGGCCGAAGGCTCCATGGACGCGGGCAACATGCTCAAGCCTGCCCTGGCCCGTGGTGAGCTGCACTGCGTCGGTGCCACCACGCTGGATGAATACCGCAAGTACATCGAGAAGGATGCCGCGCTGGAGCGCCGCTTCCAGAAGGTCCAGGTGGATGAGCCCAGTGAAGAGGATACCATCGCGATCCTGCGCGGCCTGAAGGAGCGCTATGAGGTGCACCACAAGGTGGCGATTACCGATAGCGCAATTATTGCGGCGGCCAAGCTGAGCCATCGTTATATCACCGACCGACAGTTGCCGGACAAGGCCATCGACCTCGTGGATGAGGCTGCCAGCCGTATCCGTATGGAGATCGACTCCAAGCCGGAGGTGCTCGACCGTCTGGAGCGTCGCCTGATCCAGCTCAAGGTCGAGCGCGAAGCGTTGAAGAAAGAAGACGACGAAGCCGCACTCAAGCGCCTGGAAAAACTCAAGGAAGACATTGCCCGGCTCGAGCGCGAATACGCCGACCTGGAGGAAATCTGGAAATCGGAAAAGGCCGACGTGCAGGGCACCGCGCAGATCCAGGAAAAGATCGAACAGGCCCGACAGGAGCTCGAGGCCGCCCGGCGCAAGGGCGAGCTGGGTCGTATGGCCGAGCTGCAGTACGGTGTGATTCCGGACCTGGAGCGCAGCCAGCAGATGGCCGAGCAGCATGGTCCTACCGAGAATCAGCTGCTGCGCAGCAAGGTCACCGAGGAGGAAATCGCCGAGGTCGTGTCCAAGTGGACCGGTATTCCGGTATCGAAGATGCTCGAGGGTGAGCGCGACAAACTGCTACGCATGGAAGAAGGCCTGCACAAGCGCGTGATCGGCCAGCACGAGGCGGTGGTC
>JAESUC010000064.1 GCA_016763285.1 Pseudomonas sp. | reverse complement strand
TGCACTTCCTGTAACACCCCGTTTTCCACCAGGGCCACCCGGGTTTCCATCGGGGTGATATTGATCAGTATTTCTTCGCTCACAGGCTCTGCTCTCCAGACCAGATCACCAGGTAGCGGCGTCGATCGCATTGCTTTGGCGACCTGGATATTATGCTTGCGATGACCCGGATGAATTCTCCGCCTCAAGGCCCTGCCAACAATCAACGCCGAACCGGGCCAGCAACTGTGCCGTTTCCAGCAGCGGCAGCCCGACCACGGCGCTGTAACTTCCCTCGACAGCCTTGACGAAAACCGCACCCAGACCCTGTATGGCGTACCCCCCGGCCTTGTCCGCCGGCTCGCCACTGGCCCAGTAGGCCGCCATTTCACGCGCCTCTATCTGCCGAAAGCACACACGCGTGTCCACGCGGATCACTTCCACCCGCTCATCGCATGCCACCGCCACGGCCGTCATCACCTGATGGCTGCGCCCCGACAGGGCTCTGAGCATGTCGACCGCATGCGCGGCATCCCGCGGCTTGCCGAGGATCTGCCCGTCAATGACCACAGCGGTATCAGCGGCGAGCACAACAGCACCGGTGGGGGCCTGCTCGCGCCCGGCCAGGGCCTTGGCGCGGGTGACCCGTTCAACATAATGCTCCGCTCGCTCCCCCGCCATGACACTTTCGTCAATGCTACAGCCGAACTGGCGATGCGCAACACCGATCTGGGTCAACAACTCACTGCGCCGCGGCGAGGCGGAGGCCAGATACAGGACGCCGTTCTGCTGTTCAGAGTACATGAAAGCGCTTTCTCACGCCGCGCAGAACTGAGTAGACCCAGGGCCACAACAGGGCGCTGACCACTGCAGGCAGCAGGAACAGCAGAGTAGGCGGGCGATTTCCGGTCAGACTGTTGAGCCATAGCAGCAGCATCTGCGCGATCCCGAGCACCGGCAACATGACCAGGCTCTGCTGCCACAACGGAAAGCGGCGAATGCGCTGGTGCAGCAGCAGCATCATCCAGGCGACCAGGGTCATCACCAAAGCGTGCTGGCCGAACAACTGGCCGTAGAGCACGTCGGTCGCCAGTCCGGTAATCCACGCGGTAAGCAGCCCGACCCGGTGTGGCAGCGCCATGACCCAGTAGGCAAGCACCATTGCCAGCCACATCGGGCGGCCCAGTTCGAGCACGTTGGACATCGGCATGACGCTGAGCAGCAGCGCAATGACCAGGGTCAGGCTGATAATCAGGCTACTGCGCATCGCTACCCTCCCCGCTCGCCGGCTGATCTGCAGGCGCATCGTTGCCTGTGTCAGCTGGCGCTTCCACCGGCGCAGCATCAACCGACGCCGCCTCGGTATCATCCAGCTCCAGCGCGGGCACGATCTCGCCGTAGCCGGACTCGGCGCTGAAAACCAGCAACATGTAACGACTGCGATTGAGCTGGGCGGTTGGAGCCACACGCACATCGGCAAAGGGTTGTGCCGGATCCTGACTGACGGAGATCACCCGGCCAACCGGATAACCTGCCGGAAAGCGCTGCCCCAGCCCTGAACTGACCAGAATGTCACCTTCGCGGATATCCGCGGTATCGCCGATGAAACGCAACTCCAGCCACTCGTTGTTACCCGTGCCGCTGGCGATGGCGCGCAATCCGTTGCGATTCACCTGAACGGGCAGGCTGTGGGTCGCATCGGTAATCAACAGTACGCGCGCGGTGTAGGGCATCACCTCGACCACCTGACCCATCAGACCGGTCGCATCGAGCACCGGTTGCCCCAGGAACACCCCGTCCTGCGCGCCCTTGTTGATCAGGATGCGTTGGGTAAAGGGATTGGGGTCCACGCCCACCAGTTCCGACACCAGCACCCGTTCGTCGACGAGGGAGGAGGAATTCAGCAGTTCGCGCAGGCGCACGTTCTGTTCGGTCAGGGCGGCCAGCTTCTGCAGCTTGCGCTTGGTCAGCAGGGCTTCGGCACGCAGCCGCTCGTTCTCGGCGAGCAGGTCCAGCCGACTTTCCAGCAATTGATAGCCGGTATCCCAGGCTCGCACCGGCAAGTCGGCGAGGTAGTAGACAGGGGTGAGCAGCAGGCTCAGGTGGGAACGCAACGGCTGCAGGGCGGCGACGCGCGCGTCAACCACCATCAGCGCAATGGACAGCACCGACAGAACCAATACCCGTACGCCCAGCGAAGGGCCTTTGATAAACAGCGGTTTGATGGCGAGCTCCTCGCAGCTGCAAGCCTCGACCCGTCATTGCCCGTGCACGGGCAGCCGTAGCTGCCCGCACAGGCGCAGACCGGTGTCTGGTCACTCGGTAGAGAGCAGATCCATGGTGTGCTGGTCCATCATCTCCAGCGCCTTGCCACCGCCACGGGCGACACAGGTCAGAGGTTCTTCGGCAACAATCACTGGCAAACCGGTTTCCTGGGTCAGCAGCTTGTCCAGGTCGCGCAGCAGGGCACCACCGCCGGTCAGGATCAGACCACGCTCGGCAATGTCCGAAGCCAGTTCCGGCGGCGACTGTTCCAACGCGCTCTTGACCGCCTGGACGATCGTGGCCAGGGATTCCTGCAAGGCCTCGAGCACCTCGTTGGAGTTGAGAGTGAATGCACGGGGCACACCCTCGGCCAGATTGCGCCCGCGCACATCGACTTCGAGTACCTCGCCGCCTGGGAAGGCGACCCCGATTTCCTGCTTGATGCGCTCGGCGGTCGACTCGCCGATCAGACTGCCATAGTTGCGTCGCACGTAGGTCACGATCGCTTCGTCGAAGCGATCGCCACCGACCCTGACGGATTCGGCATAGACCACGCCGTTAAGCGAAATCAGGGCGATCTCGGTGGTACCACCACCAATATCCACCACCATGGAACCGCGCGCTTCCTCGACCGGCAGACCGGCACCGATGGCTGCAGCCATGGGCTCCTCGATCAGGAACACCTCACGGGCGCCAGCGCCCAGCGCCGACTCGCGAATGGCGCGGCGCTCGACCTGGGTAGACTTGCAGGGTACACAGATCAGCACCCGCGGACTTGGCTGGATAAAGCTGTTTTCATGCACCTTGTTGATGAAGTACTGCAGCATCTTTTCGCACACGCTGAAGTCGGCGATGACGCCATCCTTCATCGGTCGGATAGCCTGGATATTGCCCGGCGTGCGGCCGAGCATGCGCTTGGCGTCGGTACCGACGGCGACAACGCTCTTCTGGTTACCGTGGCTGCGAATTGCCACTACGGAGGGTTCGTTGAGTACAATGCCGCGGTCGCGGACATAGATAAGCGTGTTGGCAGTGCCCAGGTCGATGGACAAATCACTGGAAAACATGCCACGAATTTTTTTGAACATGCGTTGAGTACACCCTAGGACGCGTGGGTTAATCGTAAAAGAAACACTGATAAGCTACCTGCTGCAGAGCCTGACATACCTGGAAATAGTTCCGGGGGCGTCGAGCGGCCGAACTGGCAGGGCGGCGGTGATGAATGCGCTCGCAGGTAACTGATCGGTACTTCCAGAAGTGTCGCAACTCTAACAACGGCGGGGTTTTTGGGCAAGGTGAGACTGTGGTAAATTCGTCCCTTTGTCCGGTTTCAAGCGACAAAACCACCTTATGTTGAGCACATCAGGTAAATTCATCCCGCTCAGACCTGTTTCACGGAGAACTGTACCATGGCATTAGACCGCAAAGCGGTGGAAGGCATCGCTCATCTGGCGCGTATTGCCCTGAGCGAAGACGATGTTCCCGCCACCACGGCCAAACTCTCCGGCATTCTGGACCTGATCGACCGCATGCAGGCGGTTGACACCCAGGGCGTCGCACCCCTGGCACACCCGCTGGAAACCACCCAGCGCCTGCGTGCCGACGCGGTCACCGAGACCAACCAGCGCGAGGCCCTGCAGGCGATTGCCCCAGCCACCGAAGACGGACTCTACCTTGTGCCCCGGGTCATTGAATGAGGCACCTCGATGGCCACCCGGCCGACCCCTGCGACACCATGCCCCTGCGCACCCGGCTGCGCCCAGCAATGAGACCATCCCATGCATGAGAACACCCTGGCCCAGCTCTCGCGGGCCTTGCAGAGCAAGACGTTATCCAGCGTCGAACTGACCGAGCACTACCTCAAGCGCATAGAGCAACTCGACCCGCTGCTCAACAGCTACATCACGGTGGCGCCCGAACTGGCACTGGCCCAGGCCAAGGCTGCCGATGCGCGTATCGCCGGCGGCACCGCCACGGCATTGACCGGCATCCCGCTGGCCCACAAGGACCTGTTCTGCACCAGCGGGCTGCGCACCAGCTGCGGGTCGAAAATGCTCGACAATTTCATTGCGCCCTACGAGTCCACAGTCACAGCGCGATTTATCGACGCTGGCGCGGTCACCCTGGGCAAGACCAACATGGACGAGTTCGCCATGGGCTCCTCCACCGAGTCGAGTTTCTACGGCCCGACACGCAACCCGTGGAATACCGAGCATGTGCCCGGCGGCTCATCCGGCGGATCCGCCTCGGCTGTCGCCGCACGCCTGTGCGCCGCGGCAACCGGCACGGATACCGGCGGTTCGATCCGTCAGCCGGCGGGCTTTACCGCATTGACCGGCCTCAAGCCGACCTACGGACGGGTATCGCGCTGGGGCATGATCGCCTACGCCTCCAGCCTCGACCAGGCAGGCCCCATGGCGCGCACCGCCGAAGACTGCGCGCTGATGATGCAGGTCATGGCCGGCTTCGACGAGCGCGATTCGACCAGCGTCGACGAACCGGTGGCCGATTACAGCGCCGGCTTGAACAACTCGTTGAAAGGTCTGCGTATCGGCCTGCCCAGGGAATATTTCGGCGACGGTCTGGACGCCGCGACCGCCGACGCGATCCATGCCGCGGTCAAGCAGTTCCAGGCGCTGGGCGCCGAAGTGAAAGAAATCAGCCTGCCCAATGCCGAGCTGGCGATCCCCGCCTATTACGTCATCGCGCCGGCGGAAGCGTCTTCCAACCTGTCGCGTTTCGATGGCGTGCGTTTCGGTTACCGCTGCGACGATCCCGCCGATCTGACCGACCTGTACAAGCGCTCGCGTGGCGAGGGCTTCGGGCCGGAAGTGAAGCGCCGCATCATGGTCGGCGCCTACGCGCTGTCGGCCGGTTATTACGATGCCTACTACCTGCAGGCGCAGAAGATCCGCCGGCTGATCAAGAACGACTTCATGGCCGCGTACGAGCAGGTGGATGTGATTCTCTGTCCGACTTCGCCTACGCCGCCGTTCAAGATCGGCGAGAAGATCAACGACCCGGTCAGCCTGTATCTGACCGACATCTACACCATTACCGCCAACCTCGCTGGCGTGCCGGGCATCGCGCTGCCGGCCGGCTTTGCCAACGGCCTGCCCCTGGGCATGCAGCTGCTGGGCCCCTATTTCAGCGAGGCGCGCCTGCTGAATATCGCACACCAGTACCAGCAAGTGACTGACTGGCACAGCCGCGCTCCGGCCGGCTACTGAGAGGATCGAGAACAGACTATGCAATGGGAAATTGTTATCGGCCTGGAAATCCACGCCCAGCTCACCACCGCCTCGAAAATTTTCTCCGGCAGCGCCACCACCTTCGGCGCCGAGCCCAATACCCAGGCCAGCCTGATTGACCTGGGCATGCCCGGTACGCTGCCGGTGCTCAATGCCCAGGCAGTGCGCAACGCGGTCAAGTTCGGCCTGGCAATCAACGCCGAGATCGCACCGACCAACGTCTTTGCGCGCAAGAACTACTTCTATCCCGACCTGCCCAAGGGCTACCAGATCAGCCAGATGGACCTGCCCATCGTCGGCAAGGGTTTTGTCGACATCACCCTGGACGATGGCAGCATCAAGCGCGTTGGCGTGACCCGCGCGCACCTGGAAGAGGACGCCGGCAAGAGCCTGCACGAGGACTTCCAGGGCATGAGCGGTATCGACCTGAACCGGGCGGGCACTCCCCTGCTGGAGATCGTCTCCGAGCCGGACATGCGCAGCGCCAAGGAAGCGGTCGCCTACGCCAAGACCATCCATTCGCTGGTGCGCTACCTGGGCATCTGCGACGGCAACATGGCCGAGGGATCACTGCGGTGCGACTGTAACGTGTCGATCCGCCCCAAGGGCCAGGAAGCTTTCGGTACACGCTGCGAGATCAAGAACGTCAACTCGTTCCGCTTTATCGAAAAGGCGATCAATACCGAAGTACAGCGCCAGATCGAGCTGATCGAGGATGGCGGCACCGTGGTACAGGAAACGCGCCTGTATGACCCCAACAAGGACGAAACCCGCTCGATGCGCAGCAAGGAAGAGGCCAACGACTACCGCTACTTCCCCGACCCCGACCTGCTGCCGGTCATTATCGAGCCCGCATTTCTTGACGAAATTCGTGGCGAGTTGCCCGAACTGCCCCAGCAGAAGCGTGAACGCTTCGAGAGCCAGTTCGGTCTGTCTGCCTATGACGCCAGCGTGCTCTCGGCCCAGCGCGAACTGGCCGATTATTTCGAGCAGGTGCAGCGCGAATGCGGCGATGCCAAACTGGCGGCCAACTGGGTCATGGGCGAGCTGTCCAGCCTGCTCAACCGCGAGGACCTGGATATCAGCCAGTCGCCGGTCAGCGCCAACCAGCTCGGCGGCATGATCGCGCGCATCAAGGACAACACCATCTCCGGCAAGATCGCCAAGACGGTGTTCGAGGCCATGGCGGCCGGTGAAGGCGATGCCGACCAGATCATCGACAAGCGCGGCCTCAAGCAGGTCACCGATACTGGCGCGATCGACGCGATGCTGGATGAGGTGCTGGCAGCCAATGCCGAGCAGGTCGAGCAATATCGCGCCGCCGATGAGAACAAGCGCGGCAAGATGTTCGGCTTCTTTGTCGGCCAGGCGATGAAGGCATCGAAAGGCAAGGCCAACCCGCAGCAGGTCAACGAGCTGCTGCGCAAGAAGCTCGAAGGCTGACACCCTCCCCCGGGCTCCCGCCAACAGGTGCGGAGCCCGCTGTACTACCCGCCAGCCCGCACTCCCTGCCGCCCCTTTGGGCATCAATCCACCATTGTCGCGAAATGCGGCTTAATGGCTATACTTCTTATCTGATTGATCCGCAAAACTATTTTACTGCTCCTCCGGCTCAAACGCCGCCTGCCCCTCCAAAAAAGGACAGCGTCATGACCGAAAAAAAACGGCTATGGAATAACACCATCCTTCTTCCGGTATTTGCTCCCGCCGTGATCATCATCCTGCTGCTGGTGATCGGTACCGTAAGCAACCCGGAACTGGCCGGCGACGCGTTTTCCCGGGTGCTTGCCTACATCACCAACACCTTTGGCTGGTTCTACATGCTGGCCGTCGCCGCCTTCCTGCTGTTCGTCGTCATGGTCGCCTTCAGCAGTTGGGGCACGATCAAGCTGGGGCCCGACCATTCCGATCCCCAGTACAGTTTTCCCGCCTGGTTCGCCATGCTGTTTTCGGCCGGCTATGGCATCGCCCTGCTGTTCTTCGGCGTGGCCGAACCGGTGCTGCACTACGCCTCGCCACCGGCCGGCGCCGCCGAGACCGTGGATGCGGCCAAGCAGGCCCTGCAGATCGCCTTCTTTCACTGGGGTTTTCATATCTGGGCCATCTACGGCCTGGTGGGTCTGGTGCTGGCCTATTTTTCCTTCCGCCATGGCCTGCCGCTATCCATCCGCTCTGCGCTCTATCCTCTGATCGGTGATCGCATCTATGGCCCGATCGGCCACACCGTGGATGTATTTGCGATTCTTGGCACCATGTTCGGCATCGCCACCACCCTGGGTCTCTCGGTGGCGCAGATCAACGCGGGGCTCAATTATCTGTGGCCCGAGATACCGGTCAATGTATTCGTACAGATCATCACCATCGCCGGTGTAACCGGCCTGGCGCTGTTTTCCGTGGTTGCCGGTCTGGACAAGGGTGTGAAGAACCTGTCGATCCTCAATATGGTGCTCGCCGTCACCCTGATGGTATTCGTCTTTCTGGTGGGGCCATCGATCTTCATCCTGGAGACCTTCCTGCAGAACACCGGCAGCTACCTGAGCAATATTGTCGAGCGCACCTTCAACCTGCAGGCCTATACCCGTACTGACTGGATCGGCAACTGGACGCTGTTCATCTTCGGCTGGACTATCGCCTGGGCGCCCTTTGTCGGCCTGTTTATCGCGAAGATCAGCCGCGGCCGGACGATTCGTCAGTTCGTTGTGGGTGTGATGTTCGTGCCGACCATCTTCACCTTCATGTGGTTCTCGGTCTTCGGTGATACGGCGCTGCATCTGATCATGAACGAGGGGTATACGGCGCTGATTACCGAGGTGCAGAACGACCACGCCATCGCCCTGTTCAAGCTGTTCGAGCGTCTACCGCTGACCTCGATCGTCTCGTTCATTACCGTGATCCTGATCATTACCTTCTTTGTCACCTCCTCGGACTCCGGTTCGCTGGTGATCGACTCCTTGGCGTCCGGTGGCGCCCTGACCACGCCAGCGTGGCAGCGTGCCTTCTGGGCCATCCTCGAAGGCGTGGTTGCCTCCGTACTGCTGCTGGCAGGGGGGCTTGGCGCGCTGCAGACCATGACCATCGCCTCGGCGTTACCCTTCTCCATCATCATGATTGTTGCGGCGGTGGGCATGTGGCGGGCCCTGGTGATCGAAGGCCATCGCGATGCCAGCCTGGTTCACCACATGCAGGCTGCACGTTATAGCGGCGGCAACGCCACAGCCATGTGGAAGAAACGCCTGGCCAGCATCGTCAACTTTCCCAATCGCGAGACCGTGGAGAAGTTCATCGCTGGCACCGCCATCGATGCGATGAAAGGGTTGCAGCAGAGCCTGGTACAGCAGGGCTGGCCCACCGAGGTAGAGTTTGACCAGGAGCATGGACGAGCCTACATAGAAGTGATCAAGCCCGGACAGGTCAACTTCCTCTACGAGATTCGTCTGCGCGAGTATGTCCGTCCGAGCTTTGCCTTTCCGGAGATGAATCGCTCAGACAAGCCTGAAGACCATTACTACCGCGCCGAGGTATTCCTCAGCCGTGGTGGGCAGACCTATGATGTCTACGGCTACGATCAGCAGGAAATCATTGGCGACATTCTCGATCACTTCGAGAAGTATCTGCACTTCCTGCACATCAGCCCGGGCCAGCTCCCCTGGAACATGGCCGAGCATGATGAAATGCTGCACGATTCCGGACCGGCGGTGGTCAAGGATTGAACCACCGGCCCGACGGCCGGACAGGGGATGTCCGGCCGGTGCGCCTCAGCGCTGCAGAACCCGAATGATCTCGGCGTCCTTGAACACGCGGGTGAGCGCATCGCTCATGACCTCGGTGACCAGCCGGGTGTTGGTCGCCTGGTTGGGCGCATAGCCAAACCGATGCTGCGCCGATGCGCCGTACCGGCCCTGGTAGCGGGTGTTGGCGGCCTGCGCTTCGGCAACAAAGATCGCGCCGATATTGGCCTCGGTCACATAGGTGGAGGCGGACGGAGTCTGGTATTTGAGCTCAGCCAGGCTGACGGTCAGGCTGTTGGAATTGGGCGTACCCTCGGGCACCACATTGAAACCCAGTTGACGCAGCGCCTGTTCGACCTGCTGGCGCACCTTGGGCAGCGTATCTTCGCTGACCGTTATGCTGCTCGAGTCGGGGTAGATACCGCCGCGGGTACCCAGAATCTTCGACTGCCGGGCGTCACGCACGGTAACGACCACCGGTTGCTGCCTGGCCACCGGATTGAGCGGCACCTGAACCGCAGGCTGCACGCTCAGTTGCTGCGGACTGTGGGCACATCCCACCAGCACCAGCGCCAGACCCAGCACAGCCATCATGGATAAAGGCTTGATCATTTTCATACTCCTGCAAAATGCAATGGAACGGCCGTGGCCGTCGCTGTGTAATCCAACCTGGCAGCCTGCCGGACTCAGGCGTTCGTAGCGAGGGAAAGTCCGGTTTGAGGCAGTTTTCAGGCTCTTTTGAGGCGAATAGTGGTTCTATTGAACGAAAAAGAGGCTGAGAAATGTCCAAATCCGGCTTTTCCGCAGCAGAACAGACCTAAGTCCGACAGACTGCTAGTGTGCGCCTGCACGTTCCAGCGCTGCCACATAATCCTCGGCCTGGGCGTGGCCTCGTATGGTCTGCAGAAACGTGCTGCCCTGCGCATCAGTTGCATTGAGGTCATGGCCTTCGGCCTTGAACATCTCGATGAAGCGCTCGAAGTCATGGGCCCGCAGCCCGCGGTAGGCCCGGGTCAGAATATGCTGCTCCACCGATTCGCCGGCGTATGGCCGAGCACTCAGAAACGCGGCAATCTGCTCATCCGTCATCGGCTCACCGATCACCTTCTCTTTGTCTTTACGCACCTGCTACCCCTTTTCTGCCAAAGGCTCGATTCGAATCCGTGCATTGTACCCAGCCCCGACCCGCCCCACTAGAGCGGCGCTAACGCCTGAGCCGCGGCCCTGATCAAAGCGGCTACTGCGTAAGTCCAATAGGGACCCGGCGAGGTGTATGCTATCAGGGTCCCTGGTTGTTACGGACCCCTTCAGGAACCGCCCAGACATGGCTGCAGAAAGAAAACGTCAACCGCTCCTTTTTGCGGCTCTGCGCGAGAGTTTCCGCCAGGGCTACAGCCGGGAAATGCTGCGTGGCGATCTGGTCGCCGGTCTCACGGTGGGCGTCATCGCCATACCACTGGCCATGGCCCTGGCCATTGCCGTAGGCGTGGCACCCCAGCATGGCCTCTATACCGGCATTGTGGGCGGCCTGATCATAGCCCTGGCCGGCGGCTCGCGCTTCAACATCTCTGGCCCGACCGCCGCCTTCGTGGTTATCCTTCTACCCATCACCCAGCAATACGGTATTGGCGGACTCCTGCTGGTCACGTGTATGTCGGGCGTAATCCTTCTGGCGCTGAGCCTGGCGCGCATGGGGAGTCTGATCCAATTCGTGCCCTATCCGGTCGTGCTGGGCTTCACGGCGGGTATCGGGATCGTCATCGCCACACTGCAAATCAAGGATTTTCTCGGCCTGCAGGGGGTCGGCCAGCACGATAGCTACGTCGACCAGCTACAAGCACTGGGCGCTGCGCTACCCAGCATTCAACCCGGCGATACCCTGGTCGGAGCGGTCACCCTGACCGTGCTGATCGCCTGGCCCTATCTGACCCGTCGCGTCCCCGGACATCTGATTGCACTGCTTGTCGGCAGTTTGCTGGCAGCGATCATTCTGCACCTGGAGATACCGGTCAGTACCCTGGGTTCGCGTTTCAGTTACGAGATCGACGGTGTTATCCACGGCGGTATTCCGCCCTTTGCGCCCCAATGGTTGCTGCCGTGGACCTTGCCTGGCGCCAGCGGCCAACCACTGACAGTTGATTTCAATCTGCTGAGAGAACTGCTGCCCTACGCATTGGCCGTCGCTATGCTCGGTGCCATAGAGTCACTGCTTTGCGCTGTGGTCGCCGACGGCATGGCCAACACCCGGCATGATCCCAACGCCGAACTCATGGGCCAGGGCCTGGGTAACCTGGTGGTGCCTTTCTTCGGCGGTATCCCGGCCACTGCAGCGATCGCCCGCACCGCCACCAGCGTGCGCTCGGGTGCTAGAACACCAATGGCCGCCGTGGTGCATGCCCTGGTCATTCTCCTTGCCGTGGTACTGCTGGCGGATCTGTTTTCCTACCTGCCCATGGCATCTCTGGCCGCTATGTTGCTGGTAGTAGCCTGGAACATGAGTGAAATACCGCATGTGCTGCGGATGCTGCGTATCGGACCCCGGCAGGACACCTGGGTGCTGCTCACCTGCCTGGTGCTGACGGTGCTGTTTGATATGGTTCTCGCGGTGGGCGTGGGTCTGCTGCTGGCTTCTGCCCTGTTCATCAAACGGATGGTCGATCTCAGCCAGGGCAGCGCCGTGCCTCACCAAAGCCACCAGGCTCTGGCCGGCTTGCCCGACAGCGTCGCGCTCTACCAGATTGCCGGACCATTATTTTTCGCAGCAGCGGACAAGGCGCTCAGCGCCATGGCCCGACATGGGGAAAATGTGAAACATATGGTCATCGATATGCACGCCGTGCCCAGCATGGACATGAGCGCCCTGGTGATGTTCACCAAGGCGCTGGAGGAGCTCGATCGAAGGGGGATGGAAGTCTACCTGGTGGGCGTCAACGGGCGGGTCCGTCAGAAATTGTCCCGGGCTGGCGTAGGCGCTACTGCTGGCAAACGGTTGTTCGTGCCGAGCGCCGGGCGAGCCGGAGCGCTTATTCGGCAGAGACTTGCCGAAGCCACGCCTGCCGAGGCGTAACAGTGCTGCAACGAGCCTGTCCGCAGCGCTCGACCTTACTCCGGTATGGCGAAAATGCCCGCTGCGTTGCGCCAGTAGCCCTTGTAGTCCAGGCCATAGCCGAAGATGTAGCGGTCCACCACATCAAGCCCGGTGAAGTCGGCGCGCATGCCCTTGTACGCCTTGCGATCATGCTGCTTGTCGAGCAGCACCGCCGTCAGGACCTGGGCCGCCCCGGCGTCGCGGCAATATTCGGCAATCGCATCGAGGGTATGCCCCTCGTCGAGGATGTCATCAAGGATCAGTACCGTGCGACCGACCAGCGAATGTTCGGCGCGCGCCTTCCAGAACAGTTCGCCGCCCGACAACTTGTTGCGGTAGCGCGTGGCATGCAGGTAGCCGACCTCCATGGGGAAATCCAGCCGCGTCACCAGCTGGCCGGCGATGACCAGTCCGCCGTTCATCACGCTGTAGACAATGGGGTTGCTGTCGGCCAAAGCGCGATTGATTTCCGTAGCCATGCGATCCATCGCTGCTTCTACTTGTGCGGCGGTGTACAGGCAATCTGCTTCGGCCATCACCTGCTTGATGTGTTCCAGATCGGCGGACATGGACTGTCTCCAGAAAGGGGTCGCTGTTGAAAGGCTGGGCAAAATACTGATGTTAGCGCGCAAAGGCAAGTAAACCCAGGCAGGCGGCCGCTAGCGGGTGACCGCAATGGCGCATTGGTTTAGGCTATGCGCATTTCCCGCGCCCGGCCCAGAGCACCCCATCAAGGTGAATACCATGAATGTGAAAGAAATCCGCCACCCCCTGATTCGCCACAAGCTCGGCCTGATGCGCCGGGCTGACATCAGCACGAAGAATTTTCGCGAGCTGGCCCAGGAGGTCGCCTCGCTCCTGACCTACGAAGCCACCCAGGACATGCTGCTCGAGCCCCAGCAGATCGAAGGCTGGTGCGGCCCGGTCGAGGTGGAAAAACTGTCCGGCAAGAAGGTCACCGTGGTACCCATCCTGCGTGCCGGCCTGGGCATGCTTGACGGCGTACTCAGTCTGATCCCCAGCGCCAAGGTCAGCGTGGTCGGCCTGGTACGCAACGAGGAGACGCTCGAGGCGGACACCTATCTGGAAAAGCTGGTCGACAACATGAATCAGCGCACCGCGCTGATCATCGATCCGATGCTGGCCACCGGCGGCTCCATGGTCGCCACCATCGAAATGCTCAAGCGCGCCGGCGCGCGGGAGATACGCGCGTTGGTGCTGGTCGCCGCGCCCGAGGGCATCCAGCGGGTCAATGATGCTCACCCGGACGTGCAGATATTCACCGCCTCGGTCGACGAGCGGCTCAACGAGCAGGGGTACATCATTCCCGGCCTCGGCGACGCTGGCGACAAGATCTTCGGCACCAAGCAGAAGGACGTGCACTGATGGAGCCCATCAACACCACCGGCTGGCGCTCGGCGCTGGCCGGTTCGCAGATGCTGTTCGTTGCCTTCGGCGCCCTGGTGCTGATGCCGCTGATTACCGGGATGGATCCCAACGTGGCGCTGTTCACCGCCGGCCTGGGTACGCTGATGTTCCAGTTCACGACCCAGCGGCAGGTGCCCGTATTCCTGGCTTCGAGTTTCGCGTTCATTGCGCCAATTCTCTACAGCAACCAGACCTGGGGCCTGGCTGCCACGCTGGGCGGTCTGCTGGCCGCCGGTGTGATGTACATGTTGCTCAGTCTGCTGGTGCACCTGCGCGGGCCGGGCTTTATCCGGCGTCTGCTGCCGCCGGTCGTGGTGGGTCCGGTGATCATGGTGATCGGCCTGGGGCTGGCCTCGGTGGCCGCGAACATGGCGATGGGCAAGGCCGGTGACGGCAGTGCGCAACTGGTCGACTATCCGCTGGCCATCCTGATTTCCATGGCCTCGCTGGTCACCACGATCGTCGTCGCCGTATTTGCCAAGGGTATATTCCGGCTCGTTCCCATCCTCGCGGGCGTCGCCGTGGGCTACACGCTGTCCTGGATACTGGGCGTAGTGGACTTCAGCGCCGTCGGTCAGGCCAGCTGGCTCGCCGTTCCCGGATTCGTCACGCCGGAGTTCAAACTGGCAGCGATCCTGTTCATGATTCCGGTCGCCATAGCACCTGCGATCGAGCACATCGGCGACGTGCTGGCAATCGGCTCGGTCACCGGCAAGGATTACATTCGCAAGCCCGGCCTGCAGCGCACCCTGCTGGGCGACGGTCTGGCCACCTCGGCTGCGGCCCTGCTGGGCGGCCCGCCCAACACCACCTATTCGGAAGTGACCGGTGCGGTGATGCTGACCCGCAACTTCAACCCCAACGTCATGGTCTGGGCGGCGGTCTTTGCCATGGCCCTGGCCTTTATCGACAAATTCGGTGCGGCGCTGTTGAGCATGCCGGTGCCGGTCATGGGCGGCATCCTCTGCCTGCTGTTCGGCTCGATCGCCGTGGTGGGCATGAACACCCTGATCCAGAACCAGGTGGACCTGTCCCGGCCGCGCAATCTATGTATCGTCTCGGTCACGCTGGTATTCGGCATTGGCGGTCTGATGATCGGCAATTCGGATTTCAGCCTGCAGGGCATCAGCCTCTGCGGTATTGTCGCCATCGCACTCAACCTGTTGCTGCCTGATCCGGACAAGGTCGAACCGGCCGCCGCCTGACCGATCGGCTGCTGTTCAACGGCGCCAGCAGCGCACGTCGGTCGGCGTGCGCTGCCCCACCTGATTGATGCTGTAGACCGCACAGGCATCCCCCTCCATGAGGCTCCCCGCAACAGCCGTGGCCGTCAGCGTATAGGTATCGGCTCCCAGTGCGCTGGTTATGCGGTAGACCGCGCCGCCGCTGGTCGGGCTCTGCAGCACCAGGCTGACCGCACCGCTGTCGTAGGCGCCATGCCGGGTGAAATGACGTTCCAGCCACTGGGCGTTCTCCAACAATATGCTGGCCACCTCGGCTCTGCGGGTCTGGCGTACCTGCTCCTGGTAGGAGGGATACGCGATCGCCGCCAGAATGCCTGCAATCGCAACGGCAATCAGCAACTCGATCAGGGTAAAGCCCGGGGCCGGACATCTGTTCATGTGTTCACCTCTTCTGGCGTCTGTGGATTGAGGGTCACATCAACTGGCGCCACATGACCCGCCGGAAGCTGCACCGGGCTGCCCCGCCCACCAACTCGAGGGTCTGGGTGGTCTGGTTGAGGTTGTATTCCTCCCCGCAATACACGGGCTTGCACGCCGTGTCAGCAGGATCGCAGACGCAATCGTCGACGCTCGGATCACAGGGGCAGAACTCGGTCGCCGGGTTGCAGCTGCCGGGGGCCAACGGATCAGCGGGGTCCAGCGGCTTGATTCGGGGCAGCTCCAGTACCACCAGATCACCGGGCAACCCACCGGACAGACTGACGCCCGCGCTCAGCGGATCGCGATCATCGACCAGACCGTTGCCATCGCTGTCCAGGGTGGCGACAGGCAACATGCCACCGGTGAAGCTGTCGACCGACATCAGCCAACCGCTTGCGGTGCTCACGCAGGGATCGGTGCCGGGCTCGATCAGGCCGGTGTTGAACAGCACCCGCCCTGCGCGCGTCAGCACATTGCGAGTGACCCTTTCACCCCGGGCAGCCCCATGCACCAGCGGCAGATACCAGCCCAGCCCGTTGGCCGCGCCCCAGTTGACGCGATGACTGCTGACCGTGCGAACGGAACGGCCCTGACCACCGGACTCGGTGAGGATGGACTGGGCCTGCAAGCGCGTGTAATTCAGGTTGCCGTTACCGCCGGGCCTGTCCCACACGGCGAAGAAGGCCTGCACACTGACGTCCAGGCGGTCTGCGGCCTCAAGGAACTTGCCGGTGCCGAACAACACCAGATGCCCGCCCTGGGGGTGCCTTACCAGGGCCGGTTGCACAGTGATCGGCTGCACGTCCCCGGCAGCAAGGCCGGTGCGGAATAACGGGTCGCCGGCAAAGGCGGACGTCCAGTTGCTTGGCGGGCCGGAGAGATCGAACTTCCAGAGCCTGCCGTGCAGATCTCCGGCATAGGCAGCCAACGCCTGGCCGCTGCTGTCCAGCGCCAAGCGGGGAGCGGACAGACCATTGCCGCTGCTCGGATCTGCCGGGCCGGCTGCAATCCGCTTGATCAGTCGACCATCGGCCAGGCCGATGACGTACAGGACCGGTTGGCCGCTGGCGCTGCCATAGCCATTCCCGGTGATGGCCACCCATTGTCCGTCCAGTCTCGCAATCACCGCCTTGCCATACACATGGCCCAGGTCTGCAAAACCCGGGCTTGACGGCCCCTTCTCCCACATCCCGCCCAGGGCGCCATTGCCCAGGCTCTGGTCATACAGCCGCACCGCGGCCAGCCCTTTGCCGCCGGCACCGAACCCGGTCAGAGCCAGCGTGGTCCAGGTATTTCCGAGCACCGCATCGCCCAGGGTGATGGCGCCATCCACACCGGATTGGTGACCCTTGCGGACAAAGTCGATATGCGCCCTGGCTCCCGCAGCAGCCTGAACGGCCGCCGGCATGAAGGCCAGACGCTGCACTCCCGAAGCTGCGTCGAGAACATGAATGAAGCCGTCATTGGCACCGGTGACCAGCGAGGTCGTCATGCCCTGCTGCTTGTCGCTCAGATAGGCGCCGTATCCGGCGTACTGCCGGTCGCCAAGCGCCTCGCCGGCACGGGCCAGCACCAGGGAGGCGTTGATCACATCCCCCATGACGCGTGTACGGGCCCGGTAGCCGGCTACCGGCTGGCCGCGACTCCAGTCCAGCAGATCCTGCCCGCTGTTGGGCGCAGCGGCCTGATCGAGCGCAGCCTGCTGAGCTGCTCCCAGCGCAGCATAGGTATTGCGATCAAGGGGGACCACCGCGCCGGGGCGCTGCCCGACGGGCTGGCGCCAGGTCTGGTAAAGAGCACTGCTGTTGGCGCTGACCGTGGTATCTGTGCTCCAGATCCGTTGCCCGATACGCCCGCTACTGCCCAACGGATAGGCTTCCACGGCTCCGCTCCAGTCCGCAGGGTCGTAGCGGGTCCGGTAGAACCGCGATCCCGCCGTCAGCTCGGGCCCGCCAACTACCGCTCCGCCCCCCGAGCCGGGAGCCGAATTGATCTCCGCCAGGGCGCTGCCCAGGGCGTGATCGAGCTCCTGGCTATTGGCTGCGGTAAAGTAGCGGCCCCCAGCCCCCGTCGCCGTGCGCTGCAGTCTGGCATCGTTCAAGGCAAAGCCCACGGTGTAAGTGCGCATATTCTGTATGGGAAAGGCCGGATCATCCCAGTCCTGCCCAGCCAGATCGGTCGACACGCCGGCACGCGCGGTGTTGCGCATGTCCGTGTCAAAAGCAAAACGCGCGATGTCATCCAGATAGAAGGTACTACCCTCGTCCCCGAGGTCAGCGCTGACCACGTCACCCAAGGCGTCGCCATCCCAGTCCGGCAGATTGGTACTGCCGGCCACCTGGGGATTGTCGATATCCGGATCATCAGACACATCCGTTGGAAACTCGCTGTCATAGGCTGGCAAACCATCGGTGATGACCAGACCGAAATTGCGCTGGCAGCGATACTGGACCGGACTGACAAACTGCAAGCGCTGCGCCTGCGCTGCCGATTGCGGATAGTACGCCCGCAACCCGCGCATGTAGCGGGTTATCTCGTAATAGCTCTCGGCCAGAGGTGTGTAGGTATAGGGCGGCGCAGCAGCGGGGCTGATCGCGTCGAGGCTGTTGATCAGCGCATTGAATCGGGCATCTCCGGCAAGACTGCCGGGGCCGATATCACCCACCTCTACCAGCATCTGCCCACCCGGCGCATCCGGCATGCCGGCGTGGATGACGCTGTCGCGAAAGCCGAACAGCCCGAAACGGACATGGCGATTGTTGCCGATCAGGCGCTTGGCGGCATCGCGGGCGATCGTCAGCCGTGTCTGGTTGCCGATCCGGTTGAGCACCATGCTGGAGGAATTGTCGAACAGCATCACCACATTCGGCGGGACCGCAGGCGCGGTGAGTATCGGCCCGCTAAGGGGGTTGAAGCTCGCCTGCGCGGGCGCACCGAGGACCAGCCCTGCGAGCATCCCGGACATCAGGGACAGGACCGGCCGACCGCTTTTTTGCTCAGGCCGCGTAATGGACATAGACACTCTCCAGTACAGTTCGGGTGGCGCCCGAAAAGCTCACCACGACAATGCGGTAAAGATTGCCCGCCCCCTCGTGGGGCGGATCCGCGCTGGCCGTGTTGGCGGGAGCCAGGGATTGGCCCAGACTGGTGATGCGATACCAGACCTGCATGTGATTGGTCTGTGCCGAGGTGGGTATCTGCACCCAGCCGGCACCGGGGGCGCCCGTGGCGTCCACATCGAATGCGCGATCGGGCAGGTTGCATGCAGCGCCCGTGCAGGGCGTGGGCATGGGCTTGTTGTTCTCTGCGGCTTCGGCCAGGCGATGCTCGATCAGCCGCAGTGCGGATTCCGCCGCCTCCAGACTGTCGTCCTTGAGTTTCAGGTTGGCCACCATCCGCTCCTGACTGGTCGAGGAGCGAATGGCCGAGACACTGACCAGCGTCAACAGCAGCAGGAAAACCAGGCTGACCAACAGGGCCGTCCCCTGTTGCTGGCTTGATTGGCGCATCGTACGGTTCCTCCCGGGTGTCAGTTGATACGGTTGCGCAGGGCTACGGCCTGCTGAAATTCATGTACGCGCACCTTGCCCGCAGAGGGCGCAGAGGGCGTGTCGCTCAGTTGCCAACGCAGTTTCACGCTGCGAATACGCGGCCCGTCACCCGCTGCCAGGGCAGACACATAGCTGCCGCTGACTTCCCGGCCAGTTGCAGTGGCCGCCAGACCAAAGCTGACCTCCAGCTGCGCGACGTTATCGATCAGGCTCTGGAAATGACCGGCACCGTTGCTGCGAAGCTGTATGCCATGGCGGCGAAACCGATATTCGAGTTTCCGCAGGGGTATGACCACGTCGCCCGGCCTCACGGCGATTGGCGCGCCGTCGGAGATGCGCAGATCGTGGGTATCGCGGCAATTGGTAGCAATCAACCAGCGCGCGCGGTAATCGGCCGGTCGACGGGTGCCGGGCGCCGTGAAGCGTTCGTGGTTGGGTACGGCCGAAATCAGGGAAAGAATGCTGACGCCCGCCGTGGTCGTGTACCCGACAGGGGCCGCCAACTCGGCGGGCAAGGCATTGCGGATGCCTGCCGGCAGTCTGTTCAAGTCCAGACAGCCGAACATGCCGACCATGCGCAGTTCACGACTCAGACGACTGGCCAGATAACGGGCATCCTCGTTGAAGCCGGCAGCGGTTCGCTGCAGCACGAAAGTCTGTTTGCTGCCGACGAACACCTGAACCACGCCAAGCACCAGGACCAGACCCAGGGCCAGTGCGATCAGCAACTCGATCAGCCCGAAGCCCCTTGCCTGGGCATTGCCCCACCGGTTCACCGGACCACCGATGAGACGACGAAGACGGTGTCCGGCGCGTCGGCGCGAATGCGTGCCTCCGACCAGGCAATCGATACGGTGACCCGACGACCGGCGACGGCTATGCTGGCATCCGCGCTCGGCAACTGACAGGTAACTGCCCGGGTGAAGTCCGCGATGTCTGCCAGTACGATACTCGCGCCGCCGGCACTGGCTGTGCAGGCGCCACTGATTGAGGCGGTGGCATAGCTGGCCAGAGCGGAAGGATTGGCACGCATGCGATCGAGAATGTCGCGGCTAATGATCGCGGCCTGGGTGCTGTAGCCTGCGCTGGCACTGTAACGCATGGCATTGAGCTGGAGAGAGGCCGCGCCCAGCACCCCGACCGAGAGCACCAGTACGGCAATCAGGACCTCGACCAGGCTGACGCCATATTCGCGGGCCCGCGCGCGGGGCGTCGGCGCCCGGTTGCGAGCAGGGGCGTGGCAAGCGCGATGATGCCGCTGCTTGAACTTCCCTGTTGGCATGACCCTCTCCTTTAGGTCAGGCGCACTTCATCATTGAAGTGTTGCACAGGTCAGTGACCATAGCCCGGAGAAAAGCCGGAGTCTATCCCCACTGCGGGTGAGATAAAACTTGCGCAGTGGTTTGCCATCCATCCGGCCTGAAAGACAGGTTTGGTCTACTGGCGAGACTCATCCAAGCTGGTCTGACCGTACGCCTGGGTCCCCCACAGCGGCACTGTCGACAGGCTGTGCTTGAAACTGCCCGAGGTCTCCTTGGTTGAGTAGGACAGGTACATCAGGGTCTGGTTGGCGGGATCATAGATGCGGCGCACTTTCATGGTTTTGAAAAAGACGCTCTTGGATTTCCGGAACACGATCTCACCCGAATCGCTGCGATCAATCTGCGCTATCATTTCGGCGGTAATTTCACCGGTCTGACGACAGGCAATAGCGCTGTCGCTAGGATCGGACAAACTCAAGTCGGCCTCTACCGACGCGATGTGGCAGGTGACACCGGTTACCACCGGATCAACCATCGAGTTGAGCTTGATATCCTTCAGCGTAAAGATCCCCAGCGACACATCGCCCACTTCGTTGTCGGAACAACCTGCAAGAAGCGTCAGTACGCCAGCGGCCAGCAATAGTTTCTTCATCAAGATTCCCTGTATTGATTGTCAGACTGCAATCATGACGTATTGGAACGGCGGCGCGTGGATTAGTTGCACCCCTGCCCGGGCACCGTGTATTGAAGGAGCCCTACCCGACAGTGGTATGGCCGTATCGAGCGACCGCCACAATCCGTTAAAATCGGGCTTTTCTACGGAGACGGTTGATGGAATATCTGAGCGAATTTCTACTGGTGGCTGCAGCGCATCTGCTGGCCGTCATGAGTCCCGGGCCCGACTTCGCCGTGGTCATTCGCAACAGTGTAGGCAGTGGCCGCACGCTCGGGCTGATGACCGCCATCGGTGTCGGTTGTGCGATCTGCCTGCATGTGGGCTATTCCCTGCTGGGAATAGGCCTGATCATTGCCAAGTCAGTCTGGCTCTTCAATCTGCTGAAATTGCTCGCTGCCGGTTATCTGATCTATATCGGCATTCGCGCTCTGAGGGCGCAACCCATGGTGGACACATCCTCGACACTGGGCTCGGCACCGACAACGGCTGGCCGAGCTTTCGCCAACGGCTTCATAACCAACGGCTTGAATCCCAAAGCGACCCTGTTTTTCCTTTCGCTGTTTACCGTCGTGATTAGCCCGCAGACGCCGGTCATGGTTCAAGCTGGCTATGGGGTCTACCTGGCGCTCGCTACCGCAGCGTGGTTTTGCGTAGTGGCGGTTCTGTTCAGTCATACCCGCGTGCGAAAAGCATTTGTGAGCATGGGCCACTGGTTCGACCGGGTGATGGGCGCCGTGCTGGTAGGGCTGGGCCTGCACCTGGCCCTGTCGGAGTGGCTCGGGCTCGGCGCCCGGCCACAGTAAACCGGTTCAAAACCGGTTCAGGCCGGTGTTGGCTCGGTTTCGCACCAGTTGGCCAGGGTTTCGATCCATTGCGGGTGGTCGTTGAGACATGGCACCAACACCAATTCCTCGCCACCGGCCTCGATGAACTGCTCGCGACCTCGGTCACCGATCTCTTCAAGGGTTTCAATGCAGTCGGAGACGAAGGCAGGACACATTACCAGCAGACGCTTGACGCCCTGGGCGGCCAACTCGTCGAGACGGGTTTCGGTATAGGGCTCGATCCACTTG
>JAESUC010000063.1 GCA_016763285.1 Pseudomonas sp. | reverse complement strand
TTTGCCCTTGCGGGTACGCGTGCTCGGCAGCGTGATAATGGATTGCCCGCCTTCCAGGGCGAAGGGCTGGGCGATGAAGTTGTATTGACCGCCGACCCCACTGACCACCTGGTAGTCAGCCAGACCGTCGGACACCACCGCTCCACCCAGAGTCACCATCATCGCGCTGTTGACGAACCGGGCGGCCTTGCGCGCCTCGCGCTTGCCCGCTTCGTCTCCGTACAACTCGTTGGTGTAGGAGACAGGCATCATCGCGATCTTGCGACGAGTCTCGGCGGGCATGTCGTCCAGCCGCCGGTAGAAGGTCGGACTGCCGACAAAGAAGCCGGCGTGTACTACCGCACCCTCTACCTCGCGGCTCATGATGCCGGCGCTGACCAGTTCCAGAAACCCTTCCACCAGCATCTCGGTGACACCGTACAAGCCCTGGGTAAAAGGCCGGCAATACGCTTCGGCTACCGGTTCGCGCTGGTCGTCGAGAGCGTCGAGCAATTCTCGGTAAAGGGGGTTCTGGCGATGCCGCAACAGCAGGCTGTGGGTGATCGCGTCGCCGATCGAGCCAATACCGATCTGCAGGCTGCCGCCGTCCTCGATCAGGTTGGCGACCTCCAGCCCGATGGCGTGATCCGTGAGGGAGGCGGGTTTATTGGGCGGCATGAACAGGTCGAACTCGGCGTCCGGGTCGTGGAAGATAAAGTCGAAATCGCTGGCCGGTCGGTCTGCGGCGCCACCCATGAAGGGTAGCGCAGCATTGACCTGGCCGACGCTGAGCATCGGTACGCCGTCACGGCGAAGCTCGAGCAGGTCAGCACTGATATCCGGGTTGCAGCTGAGACTGAATCGCTCGATTGCCTGGCCGACCTGCCCTGGCTGCGGTGCCACCAGTTGCAGGATCAGATTGACGCCGGAATCGACCAGTTCGTTGAGCGCATGGGTGTAGTTGATCGAGGCATAGTGCTGCTGGGCCAGCGGGACGCCCAACCACTGGCCCGACTGCAGAAAGAAATCCTTGACCCGGACATTGTCCGGCAATTCGCCGGTACGCACCGCACGGGCATAGTCCAGGGCTGGATAGGCGTCGAACAGGCGGGCCGAGACGGGCTCCAGGAACCGTCTTTCCAGCTCGCTGCCGGGGCGCGGTTTCTCCAGTGTCAGGGCGGTAAGAATGCTCAGGGAAATGTGCGGATCGGCGCAGGCACGACGGTAGAGCGCATTGACCAGGTGGTTGGCCTTGCCCAGACCCAGCGGCAGGCCCAGAACGATCCGGTTGCCCAGGTGCTCGAGGATGGCGTCGACAGTGGCTTCACAGTCATCGAAATAGCGGGGGGATGGGTACATCAATATTCTCACAGCCAGCGATACAGTCAGTATAGCGACGCTGCGGCGAGTTACGAGGTGGCTTCAGCGGATGAAGTTGACGTAGTTGCGGTGAGGGTTGGGACCGCGCCAGATGAACCCTTCGAAATAGTAGTGCAGAAAGGAGACGGTCAGAATGGCGATGCTGATCACCGGGTAGTGCTGATGACTGCTGAGCACGAAGGCGATGGCTATGGACAGTGCCGGCAGCAACAGCAGCGGCGACAGGCGTCCGCCCCCGGTGAGGCGGTAGAGCGGATTGATCCGGCCCTGGCGGTTGCGGTTGCGGTCGTGGGTAATGTAGACGGTATATGCGGTCAGATCGTGGATGACGCGGGGAATGAGGATGACGAAGAGGGTATAGCCAATGTGATTGATCAGCAGTGCCGACAGCAGCAGGGCGACGTTGCTCCACATGTACCAGACGCCGATACGATGGCGCGAGGACGGCGCCAGACGCCAGGCGAGGATAAGTTGCGCGGCGCATAACAGGGCCGCAATCCAGGTGAACAGCTGTTGGATATCGATCACCCTGTCGCCCAGGGAGAACGCCATGTTGCCCATGTATTGCTGACCATAGACGTTGATGTAGATGGCGAAGCCGGCAAGGACCGAGGTCCATTTCCAGTACCGGAACAGCCTGCTCGGCGCGATACCCATCATCATCAGGGTCAGGCCGAGTTGTTGTGCCAGGACGTGGTAGATGGTGTAAAAGGCGAAAATCACGAATAGCAGGTTGTAACTCAGGGGCTGCGGCCCGAAGTGACCTGCGCTGGCAATAGCGGCAAAAATGATCAGTGGCCAGAGCAGACTGCGGCGATAGAAACTCAGGTACTCCCGGTCCGACATGGTCAGCAGGCTGGCGATGATATGCGGCAGACCGAAAATGACGGTCCAGAACGGCCATTGCTCGGGTCGGTCGGGCAGATACTGGTGGATCCCCTGGCCGTTGAGCAGCAGCGTATCGACCACAATCGCCAGCAGAGACAGGGGGATCAGCGCGTAGAGGGCAAGGAGCCAGCGGCAGTCGATACTGTGTGCAAGTTGCTCTGATGTGGCCATGATATTGTTATATGATCCGGGTCAGCCAGAGGGCAGTTGAGCATAAAGCCCAGCCCCCTGGCACCACCCGAATGGGCGGTTTACGCTGTATTGCCGGGCGCTTGAGGGCGCGCGGGCATTCCCCTACATAACAAGAAGAAACGCTATGCACGATACTGCAGTTCTGCCGGCCAAGACGAAATTTGCCTATGGCATCGGCCAGGTGGCCGAGACCATCAAGAGCACCGGTTTCGATATTTTCCTGTTTTTCTACTTTACCCAGGTACTGGGCCTGAGCGGCACGCTGGCGGGCGTGGCGGTGATGATCGCGCTGATCTTCGATGCGGTCACCGATCCTCTGGCAGGCTATGTTTCCGATCACTGGCGCTCGCGATACGGGCGTCGCCATCCCTTCATGGTGGTGGCCGCGATACCGCTGGGCGTTGCCTGGTTCGCGTTGTTCATGCCCCCCGCGTCGCTGTCACAGATGGGGCTGTTCTTCTGGCTCGCCGGTTTTGCGATTCTGGTACGAGGCGCCATGACGCTTTACTACGTACCCTACCTGGCCCTTGGCGCAGAGCTGACCACCGATTATCAGGAGCGCACGTCCGTCGCCGCCTGGCGTGGGGTCTGCGGCGTGCTGGCTGCCGCCCTGGTGGCTGTGGGCGGGCTGTCGCTGTTCTTCCCGGATACTGTCGAGTTCGAGAATGGCCTGTTGAATCCGGCTGGCTATCCGAAGGTCGCCCTGGCGGGCGCGATCATCATGGCGCTGGCCATACTGTTGTCGGCCTGGGGTACGCGCAGCCGTATTGTGTTGCTGCCCAAGGCGTCGGAGAGTCTGGCCCGCGCACCGGTGCGTGAGGACATCACTGCGGCATGGCACAACCGCTCATTTCGCGCCCTGTTTATCGGCACCATGCTGGTGGCGGTTTCGATCGGCATTGTGCAGACACTGAACATGCACCTGAATGTCTATTTCTGGCAGTTATCCAGCTCTTCGATCGCATTTCTCGCAGTGGGTCTGCTGGTCGGCTGGCCGGTCGGCATCATGCTGGCGGCACCCCTGCATCGCCGCTTTGACAAGAAGCGCACGATCATCGTCGCCGCGCTGATCGGCCCCCTGGCTGGCAATGTGGCGGTCGTCGCGCGCCTGGCAGGCGTGTTCCCCGAGCAGGGCCATCCGCTGTTCGTGCCGCTGATTTTCTGCGTGCTTTTCCTGTCCGGTGTGGCCGCCGGACTGGCGATGATCTCGGGGGCGTCGATGATGGCCGATGTGACCCAGGAGCATCAGTTCCGCACCGGACGCAGCCAGGAAGGTTTTCTGTTCAGTGCCATGGCCTTCACCGGCAAGCTGGCAGCTGCGGTGGGCTATGTGGTCGCCGGCGTGGGGCTGGACCTGATCGGCTTTCCGGTCCAGGCCGAGCCCAGCCAGGTCGGCCAGGCGGAGGTCACGCGCCTGGCGCTACTGAACCTGTCCGCGTGCCTGTTCGGGTTCGCCTCGGTATGCGCGTATTTCTTCTACGAGATCGACCGTGCCAGGCAGGTTCATACCGCCGCCGCGATCGCCAGCCGCGAGGCACCCCTGTGACCGGGACCGGCAGTCTAGCGCGCGTCGGTCTGCCAGCCGGCGTCCGGGGTAAAGCGTTCCCCGTAGGTGCCGCGCAGCTCTTGTAGTCGGGACAGGATCTCGTCCTCACCGCGCGTGCCGGCATACTGCATCGGCCCGCCGCGGAAGGGGGCAAAACCGGTAGCAAAGATCATGGCCCCATCGAGCAGGTCGGCGTCTTCGATCACCTTCTCTCTCAGGCATGCCTGGCAGGCGTTGAGCATGGGCAGAACGAGACGGTCCAGGGTGTCCGCCGGTGCCGCTTCGTATGTGCTGCGCTTTCGCGGCTTGCCTTCTTTCCACTCATACAGGCCCTTGCCCGATTTGCGGCCCAGCTCGCCAGACTCGACCTTGCGGCGCAACCACTCAGGCGTTGCCGGTTGTTGGGTGTCCAGCCGCTCGCGCAGCATGTCGGCCACATCCAGACAGATGTCCAGCCCGACCTGATCAGCCAGCTCGGCCGGGCCCATGGGCATACCGAAATCCAGTGCCACCTGGTCGATGGCTTCTGCGTCCACGCCTTCATCCAGCAGGCAGATGGTCTCGACCAGGTACGGCGTCAGGGCGCGGTTGACGAGGAACCCGGGCGCGCTGGAGACCGGCGCCGGCAACCGATCGATCTGACCGACAAAGCGCCGTGCCTGGGCCAGGGTGCCGGCGCTCGCCCGATCGTGGGCGACCACCTCGACCAGCTGCATTTTCGCCACCGGGTTGAAGAAATGGATGCCCACCAGTCTTTCCGGACTGTCCAGGTGCTCGCGCAACTGCTCGAGCTGAATGCTCGAGGTATTGCTGGCCAGAATGGCGCTGGGCTTGAGGCGCGGCTCCATATCGGCATAGACCTTGCGCTTGATCTCGAGATCCTCGGGTACGGCCTCGATCACCAGATCCGCTCTGCTGACGCCGTGGTTGGCCAGATCCGGAATCAGCCGGTCGAGCACGTCGCGGGTTTCGGCAGGGGACAGGTGTTTGCTCCTGCACAGCCTGGCGGCCCTGCCGACGGCGTCGGCCACCGTCTCGGGCTGCATGTCGAACAGCGTCACCACATACCCCTTGAGCGCACACCAGCCGGCGATGTCGCCGCCCATTTCGCCAGCACCGATGACATGGATATGCCGCAGCTCGGGCATGTCGGCCAGGTCTTCTGCCGGGGCCTTTGCCTGTGCCTTGAGCTTCTCGCGCAGGAAGAACACCCGTACCAGGTTGCGTGATGTCTGGGTCTGCAGCAGGCCGGCAAAGGATTCCACTTCCCGGCGCAACATGGTCTCGGGATCGTCGGCGTGGTCTTCCCACAACCGGATCAGGGCCTCGGGGGCAGGGTAGTGTTCGGGGGGCGCCTTGTCGGCAGCCTGGGAACGCATGCGCTTGCCGGCCAGCTGGCGCGCCAGGGCATGTTCGAAGGGCTTGCTCTTCCAGCCGGTGCGCTCGGCCTTTTCGATCTTGCCGTTGGCGGCGGCCATGACGGCCGCAGCGATATGCCGTTCCTCCACCAGCTGGTCGATCAGCCCCAGGGACAGTGCCCTGGCGTCATGCAGATTCTTGCCGGTGAGCATCATGGTCATGGCGTCGACGGGGGGTATCAGGGCCGGCAGCCGCACTGTGGCGCCCAGGCCCGGATGCAATCCCAGTTGCACTTCCGGGGTGCCGAAGCTGGCGCCGGGTACCGCCAGCCTGAAGTCACAGCACAGGGCCAGCTCGAGGCCGCCACCCAGCGCCGCGCCATGGATCACGGCAATGGTCGGGCAGGGCAGATCGACCAGCTTTTGTGCCACCCGGTGGGCGTCGCTGAGCTTCTGCTCTGCCTGCTCGCGACTGTCGAGGTCACGAAACTGGGTGATGTCGGCACCCATGCAGAAGCCATTGTCCTTGGCCGAGCGGATGACCAGGGCCTTGGGCAGGTCATCGCGTAGCCGGTCCAGAAGGGCGTCGAGCTCACGCAGCAGCGCCTCCGATAACACATTGGTGCTGGTATCGGCCTTGTCCATCACAAGCCAGGCAATGTTCTGGTCATCGCGACCCAGGTGCCAGTGACGCCATTCGCCTTCACCCGTGGAGGGCGCCTGAAGGAAGGGGCCGAATTCACGGTCGCGATTGGTCAGTGCAGAATAGACCTTGCCTGTCATGGGTGTGCCTCCTCTAGCATTTCGATCAGCATGGCGCCGGCCTGGCCGCCACCGATGCATTCGGTGGCGATCCCGCGTCGCAACTGCTTGCGCCGCAAGGCGTTGACCAGGTGCAGGACTATCCGGTTGCCGCTGGTGCCGACCGGGTGGCCCAGGCTGATGGCCCCACCGTCGACATTCAGCCTTTCCCGGTCCAGGGGGCCGAAGGGTTGTTGCAGATCCAGCACGGTGCGGCAGAAGTCGGCGTCCTCCCAGGCCGCCAGGCATCCCAGCACCTGCGCGGCAAAAGCCTCGTTGATTTCCCAGAGGTCGATCTCGTCCTTGGCGTGACCGCTGCGCTTGAGCAGGTCGGTCACCGCCAGGACCGG
>JAESUC010000062.1 GCA_016763285.1 Pseudomonas sp. | reverse complement strand
GTCGGCGTCCTCCCAGGCCGCCAGGCATCCCAGCACCTGCGCGGCAAAAGCCTCGTTGATTTCCCAGAGGTCGATCTCGTCCTTGGCGTGACCGCTGCGCTTGAGCAGGTCGGTCACCGCCAGGACCGGCCCCAGGCCCATGATCTTCGGATCCAGTGCGCTCCATTGGCTGTCGACGATCTTCGCAATCGGCTTGAGACCATGGTCCTTCACGGCCTGCTCGGATGCGAGGATGATCCAGGACGCTCCGTCGGTTATCTGCGAGCTGTTACCCGCTGTCACCTGACCGTGGGGCGGTTCGAACACCGGATCGAGCCTGGCCAGCGCACCGAGACTGTTGTCCGGCCGTACCCCATCATCGGCCCGGTACAGGTCGCCATCCCGGGATATCGCCGGTACAACCTCATTCTCCAGCCAGCCTTCGGCCTGGGCGTGTGCCAGGCGTTGATGACTTTGCAGGGCGTATTCGTCCGCCTGCTGGCGCGTGATGTCGAATAGATGGGCGACCACCTCGGCCGTCTGCCCCATGTTCAGCTCGGCAATCGGGTCGGTCAGCCCGCGCTCCATCCCGATCACAGGCTTGAGCATGCCCGGTTGAAACTGGCTGGCTGCCTGCAGCTTGGCGGCAGGGCTCCGAGCCTGCTGCAGATCGCTCAACCATTCCACCGCATCCTGGCGCAGGAGCAGCGGCGAATGGCTCAGCGCCTCGGTGCCACCAGCGAGAATCAGGTCAGCGCTGCCCTCGCGTATGTAGCGCGCTGCAGTATCGATCGACTGCATGCCGGAGCCGCAATTGATCTGCACGGTGAACGCGGGCATGTCTTCGCCGAGCCCGAGACGCAGGGCGGCAACCCGGGCCGGGTTCATTTCCTCGGAGATCACGTTGACGCAGCCGAGGATGACCTGATCGAACGCCTGCGGTGCAAAGGGCTGGCGCAGCAGCAGGGGCCTGCCGCACTGCACCGCAAGATCGACCGGGGTAAAGGGCCCCGGCCGGCCGCGTGCCTTGAGAAAGGGGGTGCGGGCGCCGTCGATGATATACACCGATTGCTCCGCGCTGGCGGTCTGTTCGCGCGTTGCCATTGAATGTTCCTTTATCGGTTTCCGGGGACGCAGGTGCGTAAGTGCCAGGCCAGGTGCCTTCTAGTGGGGCCATGCAACGGCCGGCAAGTTCCCGACCATGACGGCATGGCCGAGTCACTTGAAACTTTCGCCCCCCGCTCCAGTCAGGAGAAGTATAGGCAGCGGGTTCTGCGCCGGATGGCGCGGGCCGGCATGTACCCAGCGCGATCTGCCGCAGATCGCCCGACGCAGAAGAGGGCCAGCATGATGCAAGTCAGAGAAGTGATGACCGGCAAACCCGAATACCTGGATGTCAGCGCCAGCATTCTGGAAGCCTCGCAACGAATGCGGGACGCAGGGCGCGGTTTTACCCCGATCGCCGAGAAGGAAACAATCGTCGGGGTGGTTACCGACCGCGACATCGCCGTACGGGCAGTGGCAGAGGGTCGATCCCCCAACGAGAAGGTCAGCACCATCCTCACCGGCAAGGTGCTGTATTGCTTTCAGGACGATGACGTGAAGGATGTGCTGCAGAGCATGCAGACCAACGATGTACAGCGTCTGATCGTGTTGAACAATGAAAAGAACAAGGATTTTGTCGGCGTGGTGACCGTGGGCGATATCGCTGACAAGTGTCAGGACGATGATATGGCCAGGCGTATCGTCAATGCCTCGCGGCACTACTATTGATTGTCCTGCAGGGCAGTCTTCCGAGCGTCGCAGGGGCGGATTTGCGCCGCACCCGTGCGGCGTATTCCGGCGCTGAACGGGCAGAGGGATACTGAACATGGCAACTTCCACTTCCGCAGTCTCGGGCGAGGGTGCCACGAGGCCGGTGGTCCTGATTACCGGCGGGGCCGGCAATATCGGCACCGCGCTGGTGGACGCGCTCCAGTCTGAATATCGCGTGGTATCGCTGGATATCGACGAGAGCAAGAAGGCCGAATTCAGCGAAACCTTCGATCTCACCGATCCCGATTTGGTCCGCGAGACCATAGGGCGTGTCGCCCGGGAGCATGGGCGAGAGATCGCTGCAGTGGTTCACCTGGCAGCCTATTTCGATTTTACCGGCGAGCATTCGCCGCTGTACGAGAAGGTCAACGTCAAGGGCACGCGCAATCTGCTGAACGCGCTTGATCAGGTGGAGGTCGAACGCTTCATCTACTCCAGTACCATGCTGGTTCACCGCCCGGGTGAACCGGGGCAGCGAATCGATGAATCCACGCCCATCGAGCCCAAATGGGCCTACCCCGAATCCAAGGCGGAAACCGAGTCGGTGATTGCCGAATTCGCCGACCGCCTGCCCATCACCGTACTGCGTCTGGCCGGGCTCTATGATGAAAGCCACTGCGTGCCGACCCTGGCCCATCAGATAGCGCGGATCTACGAAGCGACGCTCAAGAGCCATCTGTATTCCGGTGATCCCGATGTGGGTCAGGCCTTTCTGCATCAGGAAGACATGGTCGATGCCTTTGCCCGCTGCATCAGGCGGCGCAATGCGTTGCTGCCCCACGCTGCGATTCTGATTGGCGAAGAGGCCAGCGAAAGCTACCAGGCATTGCAGGACCGGTTGGGCGAACTGATCCACGGCCGCGAGCACTGGCAGACCCTCAGCGTGCCCAAACCGCTGGCAAAGATGGGCGCCTGGGCGGAGGAGAAGGCGGAGCCGATCGTGCCCGACCAGATCGACAATGGGGAAAAGCCCTTCATCCGGCCGTTCATGATCGATATGGCTTCGGATCATTACCAGCTCGACATCACTCGTGCCCGGGACTATCTGGGTTGGGAACCACGACACCGACTGCGTGACTCGCTCGAGGCCATGGTCGGGAATCTCAAGGCCGACCCGCACCGCTGGTATCAGGCCAACGGTATCACCCCGCCAGACTGACCGTAGCTGGGAGGCTATATGCACGACAATGTGGTTCTGGTGGCCGAATGGGCCGTCAACATCATCGAACTTCTGGGCATCGCGATCATCACGCTGACCGCGGTCTATTCCATAGCCGTAGCGGGCTATCACATCGCCAAGCAATATGATGCCCGGGGCGTGTTCCATGAGGTTCGGCAACGGCTGGGGCGGGGCATTCTGCTCGGGCTGGAGTTCCTGGTCGCCGCCGACATCATCATGACCGTGATTGTGGATCTCACGATTGACTCGGTGGCTACGCTGGCGCTGATCGTGCTGGTGAGAACCTTCCTGAGTTTTACCCTGGATGTGGAATTGACTGGACGCTGGCCCTGGCAGCAGGAT
>JAESUC010000061.1 GCA_016763285.1 Pseudomonas sp. | reverse complement strand
GAACGCCGGCGTCGATCTGCTATTGGTCGCCTGCCTGCAACTGGTCAGCTATCCCTTTCACGATCCGGTTCTGACCGACCGCGGCTTCATCAGTGAAGAAAAGAGCATGCTCAAGGCCTTCGGTGTGGCTGGCGTGCTCGGCTTCTTCGCGATTCTCGCCTTCAGCCTCATTGGCGTGCACGCGGACCTGGTGGGCATTGCCGCCTCGGGCAACGTACCCGCCGAACTGGCCCGCGCGCTGGGCCTGGGCGCCCTGGTGGTGATGACCATCGTGATGATCTCCGCCGCCGGCTCGACCCTGGATTCGACCTTCTCCAGTCTGGCCAAACTGGTCGGCCGCGAGCTGCCTGCCCTGGCCGGCAAGGATCTGGGTCGCAAGGCGCTGGGCGTGGGCATGAGCACCATGGTGGTCTTTGCGCTGCTGGGCAATCTGCCGATGCTGGCCGGGACCGACATCCTCAAGGCGACGACAATCAGCGGCACCATGGTCATGGGCCTGGCACCCGTTTTCGTGTTGCACGGCCTGGTGCGCCCCACCCGGGCCGGCTTCCACCTGAGTTTCTGGACCGGACTGGCACTGGGTGTCGCGCTTACCCTTGGCTGGATTCCCGCCAATTGGGCGATCGGCGATGGCAAATATGCGCTGTTGCTGGGCACCAATCTCTACGGCCTGCTGCTGTGCACTGCGCTGTACCTGCTGACCGGATGGCTGCAACGCTCACGCTCGCGGGTGGCAGCGTGACCGCCGGTCGCAGTTGCCCCCTGGATTATCAGCTGCCGGCTGACAGCTTCAGCGGTGAGCCTCTGTTCGACTGCCAGACGCTGTATGTGGTCGGTGGACTGTACGGCAACCGCCAGGCCCTGGCCGCGCTGGAACGCCGCCTGGCCGCCGAGCCCGGGGCGCGGGCGGTGTTCAACGGCGACATGCACTGGTTTGATGTGGACCCTGTGATCTTTGCCGACATCGAGGACCGCGTCGCTGTACATACCCTGCTGCGCGGCAATGTGGAGACCGAACTGGGGCGGCCTGATGACAACATGGCAGGTTGCGGCTGCGCCTACCCCGATGAGGTGGACGATGGCACCGTGGAACGCTCGAATGCGATCCACCGGCAGCTCTGCAACGCCGTGATGCAGCTGCCCGGTATGGCACCCCGCCTGGCCAGTCGGCCGGCGACGGCTGTGGTCAGCGTGGCTGGCCGACGGGTTGCGATCACCCATGGCGACGAGCGCTCCCTGGCCGGCTGGAGCTGTTCGCGCAGCGCCCTGGCCGACCCGCACAGACAGCAGGCCCTGCATACCTGGGCCGCCGCCAACCGGGTCAGTGTTCTGGCAACCAGTCACACCTGTGCGCCAGCGGCGCTGTATCTGGAAGACACCGCACAGGGCGAGGGCCTAGCAGTGCCTGGGCTGGCCGCGCCTGGACTGGCCGTGCCTGGGCTGGCCGCAATCAATAACGGCGCGGCCGGGATGCCGAACTTCAACAACGGTCGTTACGGGCTGATTACACGTATTGCCACGCGCGCGCATCCCTCTGCGATCTACCGGGCTCAATTGCCGGGGCTGGTGGTCGAGGCGCTGAGCCTGAACTACGACCATGATGCCTTTCTGGCCGAGTTCGACCGGCAATGGCCCGCAGACAGCCCGGCGGCTCGCTCCTACCGCGATAGAATTCTGCAGGGTACAGGCGATGCGCCAGCCAGTGCCCTGCTTGGCGGCTTCAGTGCGGGCCAGACCCTGTGTGCATTGTCAGCGCTGGATTGAGCCGCGGCCTTCAGCCGCTGGCATCGCCACAGGTGCCGTGCTTGACGTCGTGGTAGATCTGCTCGGCGGCCTGCTTGAGGGCTTTGGCCTGCTCGAGGGTCAGGCTGGTCATGCAGAACAGCTTTACCGGTATGTCGCTGGCCTGCGTGCGCATCTGCTCGCCGGCGGGCGTTAGCGCAATCAGCCACTGGCGCTCGTCCTCGACCCCCTTGCGGCGCAGGATCAGCTCCTTCTGCTCGAGGCGCTTGAGGATCGGCGTCAGGGTGCCGGCGTCGAAGCGGGTATCTTCGACCAGTTGCTTGATCGGCACGGCATCGTGCTCCCAGAGGGCGAGCATGACCAGATACTGGGGATAGGTCAGGCCCAGGGGTTCGAGCAGGGGCCGGTAGGCGCGCACCATGGCATTGCTCGCGCTGTAAAGCGAATGGCACAACTGGTTGCGTAACATCAGCCGGTTGTTTGCATCAGACAGGGGAGCTGTCTCGAACGAGTCAGACATGGCGGTTCTCGGGGTAAGGAAGACGGTATTTATTTTGCGCACAAGGTATTGACCCGTCAAGGGCTCTGGCTTATTGTTTTGCGCACAAGATAAATTTCCATCCATCCTGCAAGGAAGTGCACACATGAAAATACTCATGATCATTGTTCTGGTGCTGGTCACCCTGGTCGCCGTCGCCTTCGGCTACATCTACTGGCAGAACAGCCAGGTACCGGAGCTTGGCGTACGTGACGGTCAACTGACTCCGCTCAGCGGCAACCCCAATGGCGTGTCCACCCAGGCAGTGGATACCAGCAAGTCGGTTGCGCCCTGGCCGTTCAAGGCCGATCAGCCAGCGACCATGGACGCCATCAAGGCCGCCGTGGCTGCCCACGGCGGTGGCGAGATCGTCACCGAGCGGGCCGATTACCTGCGTGTGATATTCACTACGCCGAAGATGCGTTTTCGCGACGACGCCGAGTTCTACCTGGATAGCGACGCCCGGGTTGTGCACTTTCGCTCGGAAAGCCGCGCCGGCAAGTCGGATCTCGGTCTGAATCACCAGCGTCACCAACAGTTGGCTACGCTGTACGCTCGCTAACATCCATCGTTATTCATTTCGCTGTCCGGAGTGCCCGCACCATGAAGACCGGCAAGATTCTCTTTCTACTCGTCATCGCCGCGTTGGTTGCGGGGTTCTTCCTGTTCGATCTGAACCAGTATTTCAGCCTCGAGGAAATCAAGGCTCGCCAGCAGACCCTGAACGATCTGGTCAGCGCCAACCCCTGGCTGTCCGGCGGCTTGTTCTTTGGCATCTACGTACTGGTAACGGCCTTGTCCCTGCCCGGGGCGGCGCTCATGACGCTGCTGGGCGGCGCCCTGTTCGGCATCGGCTGGGGCCTTTTGATCGTCTCCTTCGCCTCGACCCTGGGTGCGACGCTGGCGATGCTGATCAGCCGCTTTCTGTTGCGCGACTGGGTACAGAAGCGTTTCGGCAGCAAACTCAAGTCGATCGATCAGGGTATGGAGCGTGAGGGCGCGTTCTACCTCTTTGCCCTGCGCCTGGTGCCGGCCTTTCCGTTCTTTGTGATCAACCTGGCCATGGGCCTG
>JAESUC010000060.1 GCA_016763285.1 Pseudomonas sp. | reverse complement strand
TCCTCACCAATGTATAACTATGGCATGCCTGCTCAGCTGAAGGCCTGGTTCGATCAAATCGTGCGCATCGACAAAACGTTTGATTTTGATCTCTCACGGGGAGACTTCCCTTTACAGCCTCTACTCTCAAGCAAGACATTGGTCATAGTCACTTCCAGCGGAGAGTTCGGTTTTGAAAAAGGTGGAATAAGAGAAGAGTCTGGTCATTTGGCGCCACACCTGCGGACTCTAAGTAAGTATCTCGGGGTGGACACAGTCTACGAAATTTCCGCCGAATATCAGGAATTTGGTGACGAGAGGCATCGGACGTCAGTGGCTAATGCCAGGCATCGAGCCGAAAGTATTGCCCTCGAACTAAGCGTTTCAAACCTGAGTCCATCTTTGAATACTGAGATCGCTGATGTGTGACGCTATTTCGGAAGGACGTCTCATGGAGTGTGCAGAAATCGCCATTGATTTGGCTGTCAGCAGTGTTAATGCCGATGGCTTGCCGTTTTCGGCAATTATTCTCAATCAAAATGGCGACCTCATTGGCAAAGGGGTAAATCAAGTCGCCAAGCATCTGGACTGCACCGCACACGCTGAAATCCAGGCGATAAGGGAGGCTTCAAGGAATGCAAAAGACGTCTCATTGGAAGGGGCAACTCTAATTGCTTCAGGAGAGCCTTGCGCACTCTGCTATCTGGCAATTCATATGGCAGGGATCAGGAAAGTTATTATCTTATCGAATCGACATGAGGTGGAAAAACATGGGTTTGATTATCTAAGGACATACGACTATCTCAATGAAAGCATCTTTCATGAGTTCGATATTCGAACGCTAGATAATGAGAGGAAATTGCTCCCATTCCAGTTAGCCGAAATGAATCTGAGAGATTAACAACCTAATTCTCGAATTATCCACGATACAAATGTGCGAGGAACATCAAAAGTCACTCGATGCGATTGCTAGCAAAGGTGCTTGAGCACCGGCCATGAAAATTGAAGTCCCGATTGCGAGTGCTTTTGTTGACAGCGATTCCGGCGGCAACCCGGCAGGAGTTGTGTTGGGTGCCTACCGCTTTAGCTCTGAACAAAAACAGAGGTTCGCCGCAGCCGTCTGCTTGTCGGAAACGGCGTTTGTGTCTGCGTCTGGTCTTGCAGACAAAAACTGGAATACTTTACGCCCGCTCAGCAGATCGCTCACTGCGGCCATGCGACGATCGCGACATTCAGCTACCCGATTCAGAACGGCAAGCCAACGCACGCGCCAGCGAAGCCGGCAACGGCTTGAAGATCGAATATCGCATTCCCAAGGAAGGCACCCAGGTGTGGTTCGATCTCATGGCGATCCCGGCGGATGCGCCCAATCCAGAACAGGCCCACGCGTTCATCAATTACATATTGAAGCCCGAGGTGGCGGCCAGCATCAGCAACGAGGTCGGCTACGCCAACCCCAACGCAGCGGCTACGCTACTGGTCAACGAGGCGCTGAGAAACAACCCGGGCGCCTATCCACCCCAGGAAGTGCAGGCCCGGATTTACACCCTGGAGCCATTGCCCATGGCAGCGGCACGGGTGCATACCCGGAGCTGGACACGGATCAAGACAGGGAGTTGAGCGTCAGCGCAAAGCCGGCTCTTGCGTTCAGACCGAAGGGTCGGGCTTTTGCCGCAGGCGTTCCAGCCATGCTGGGTCCAGGCGATACTGGTCGGGCTCAAGGTCCATCTTGATCATCGCCTGGCGGTGCTTTTCCATCGGCCCGCTGAGGTCATCTGTTGCCTGGGGATGACCATCCAGCCGGTGCATTTCCGCCTGGCCCAGATGGTAGAACCGCAGCAGTTTCATGGCCTCCGGCGAGCCGGCCTGTACCCCTGCCTCCACCTGATGCATCACGTTGGTGACGCTCATCAGGCTGCGCTTGAGTTGCCAGCCGTAGACAGCGGGCTGCATCCAGTTCTGATGCCAGAACAATGAACGTACCAGCATGATGGTGGCGATCAGGCCCAACAGCACTCCAGCCAGATTCCAGCGAAAATTGCTGCCCTCGGGGCTGCCGAACAGGGCAACCACCAGGGCCGACAGGGACATCGCCAACACGGCAAAAATGACCAGCACCACCAGGGTGCTCTTGCGCGTCTGCTGACGATAGAGCTGCGGATCAAGATGCCGTATCTCAAACATGGGAATTCGCCTGCTCTTCGAGTTTTGCCGATCGACGGGCCGCAAGCCAGGCCCGTGTATTATCCCCCAGCACCAGCATGCAGGGCGTGATGAACAACGTCAGTATGGTGGCGACCGTGAGACCACCGGCGATGGCGCTGGAAAGCTGCGTCCACCACTGGGTGGAGGGCGCACCGAAGCCGAGGCTGGGCTCCAGCAGATTGACGTTGATCGCCAGCACCATGGGCATGAGGCCCAGTACGGTCGTGATTGACGTCAGCAATACCGGCCGCAGCCTGAGGCAACCGGTCTGCCAGGCGGCATCAAACGATGAAGCACCATTCGACCTGATCTGGTTATAGGTATCGATCAGAACGATGTTGTTGTTCACCACGATGCCCGAGAGGCCAATGATGCCCATCCCCACCATGACAATTCCGAAGGGCTGGCTGTTGACCAGCAGTCCCATGAGGACGCCCGCGGTGGAGAACACGATGGCGGACATCACCAGCACAGCCTGGTACCAGCTGTTGAACTGCACCAGCAGAATCAGCAGCATGAGGAAGATGGCCACCACGAAGGCCATGCCGAGGAAGCTGGCGGCCTCCTGCTGGTCTGCGCCCTCGCCAGCGGTATTGACCTGAACGCCCACCGGCAGATCAAGGTCACTGCCCAGCAGCGCGTTGAGACGCTCGCCCACCTGAGCGCCGGCCGCTAGATCGGACTTGATGGTGACGGCGCGGTTGCCATCGATACGGTTGATCACGCTGGTCTTGGGCGCCGGCTCCACGGTGACGAAATTGCCGATCGGCACCTGGCCCCGGGGGGTCTCTACCGTCAGACGCGTGATGTCCTCAACCGAACGCCAGTTCTCGGGGAAACGCACGCGGATGTCCACCTCGTCGCTGGCGTACTCCGGCCGAAATTTGGCCAGCAGCAGACCGTTGGTAACCATTTGCACCGCGTTGCCCACCGTGAGCACGTCGGCGCCAAAACGCGCAGCCGCCGCGCGATCCACATTCACCCGCCACTCGATACCCGGCAGGCTGCGGTCGTCCTCGATATCCACGAAGCCGCCCAGGCGGTTCATTTCCGCCATGATGAGCTCGACCGCTTCATCAATGGCGTCCTGATCTGAACCGGTCACCTGCAGCTCGATCGGCTTGCCCGCGGCCGGGCCATTCTCCTGTTTGCGGAAATCGAGAATGATGCCGGGAATGTCAGCAGTCAGTTCACGCATGTCGTCCAGAATGATGCTGGCGCGGCGGCGCTCGTCCCAGTCGGTGAACTGGAACTGGACGGTGCCGACCACATCCGGCGGCAGCTCGCCGCTGGCCGAAACCAGTGAGCGTGCGTAAAGCGCCTTGACCTCGGACAGGCCGAGCAAACGCTGTTCCACCTGCTGCAGCAACGCGTCGCGTTCATGAATGGAAAGGTCACCCCGTGCGCGTACCAGCACCTGGGCGGACTCCGGCTCCACTTCCGGGAAGAACTCGACGCCGTGGTTGAAGTTGGCGTAGGTGATGAATACGGCCACCATGACCATTAGCATGCCGGCCAGCGTGAGGCCGGGGCGCCGCAACAGTTTCGCCAGCAACCGACCATAGGCCTTGCCCGCTCGGCTGGAGCCTTCTTCCGGTATCGCCGGCTGGTGCCGCTTGAGCGAACCCAGCACGGGCAGGAATATCAGCGCCATGACCAGCGAGGCAAGCAAGGCGATGATCACCGTTGCGGGCAGATAGCTCATGAACTGCCCTACAACACCGGGCCAGAACAGTAGCGGGCCAAACACCACGATGGTGGTCGCGGTGGACGCAATCACCGGCCAGGCCATGCGCGATGCCGCGTTGCCCCAGGCCTGCTTGGGCGGTTGCCCCTCCGAAAGGTTACGGTCCGCCAGTTCGCTGACGACAATGGCGCCGTCAACCAGCATGCCGGCCACCAGAATCAGCGCAAAGAGCACGATGATGTTCATCGTGAAACCGATCAGATACAGCACCAGGATCGCGGCAAGAAAGGCGCCGGGAATGGTGATGCCGACCAGCAGCGCAGAGCGCAAGCCCATGGTCGCGACGATCAGGATCAGCACCAGCACGACGGCGGTCAGTACGTTGTTCAGCAGGTCCGAGAGCATGGTTTCCACCTGGGTGGATTCGTCCATGATGTAGTGCACCTCGAGCCCTTCTGGAAAGTACTCGCTGGCCTGTTCGACTATCGCGCGGGTCTGCTCGGTGGTCGAAATGATGTTGGCGCCAGCGCGCTTCTTGACTTCCAGCACCATGGCCGGCTGCCCGTTGATCCGGGCAAAGCCCAGCGGATCCTTGAAGCCGCGATTGATGGTGGCCACATCGGCAAAGGTCACCACCGTGTCGCCATCGACTTTCACGGGCATGTTCAGCACGTCATCGAGGTTCTCGATCACGCCAGGGACCTTGATCGACATGCGGCCTTCGCCGGTATCCAGGCTGCCCGCTGCGACCAGGCGGTTATTGTTGGAGACCAGGTTGAACAGTTGCATGTAGTCGAGGCCATAGCTCTCCAACGCCTGGGGGTCGACAACGATCTCCAGCAGGTCTTCCCGGTCGCCACCGATCTCGACCTCCAGTACCTCGGGAATGGCTTCGATGTTTTCCTGCAGTTGGCGGGCGATAAACACCAGCTCGCTCTCGGATACCGGGCCGGCCAGACCGATGGACATCACCGGGAACAGGGCGACGTTGATCTCGTTGACGGTCGGCTCATCCGCTTCGCTG
>JAESUC010000059.1 GCA_016763285.1 Pseudomonas sp. | reverse complement strand
GGGGGGCCAGTTCAATCTGGTGCTGCGGCTGGCACAACAGCAGGCCGGAGCCACTGCACCGCGAGCGGAAATCACCGCCAGCAGCCCACGGGCGGTCAGCAGCGGTACCCAGGTATTGCTGCAGGCCATCAGCCAGACCCAGTTGATGGCCATACTGCAGCCAGCGGACAAACCTCCGGCCGGCCCGGCAACCGCGCTGACCCGGTTGGACCCGGCGCAGTTCCCGCCGGGCATGACGGTACAGGCCCGGGTACTTAGCCAGCAACCCCTGGATCAGGCCCGCTTTGCCGTGCTCGCCCGACTGACCGAGGGCGCCAACAGCGGACTCGACCTGAAACTGACGACCAACAAGCCTCTGGAGCCCGGCAGTCTGCTGAACGCGCGGGTCGGCACACAGGGCGAACTCCGGGTCGCCGATCCGGCCCGTCAGGTATTGCAGCAGGCGCTTTCTCAGGGTCTGCGCGAGACGCTGCAGCGCCAGGGCTCGGCCGAGCCCCTGCTCAACCGGCTGCAGCAGGTGCTTGCCGCCTCAAGCGCAACTGCCGGCACCAGCGCAGACAGGACCGCCCCCCTGCCCCCGGGCACCCCGGCCGGCGCTCCGGCGCAGACCAGTAGCACCGCGGGGGACAAACTCGCCGCCCAGGTACAGAGCGCCGTTCGCCAGGTATTGCAGCAGGTGGCCACTCCGGCGCAATTGATGACGCCGCGGGGCGTGGAGCAGGCGGTACAGCGCAGTGGCCTGTTCCTGGAACCCAACCTGACCCAACTGGCGGATCTGCTCAAGGGTGGCCAGGCTCCGGCCGGTGCCCGCGAGGCAGGGGCCGCCACACCCTCGGCAGGAAGCCCTGCGCCAGGAAGCCCTGCGCCAGGCAACGCACCTCCGCCGCTGCCGGCGCTGGCCAAACTGCTGTCGGCCCTGGCCGCCTTGCCGGTCACACCCGGCGCACCCCCTCTACCCGGTGCCGATCTGAAAGCGGCGCTGATCAATCTGCTGGTCAATGTGCAGCAACAACTGCCACCCACGGCCCTGACCGCCGTGACATTACCCCCCGGGCCCTGGGCGCGGGGCATGGGTGCGACGCCCGGGGGCTTTCCATTACCGCCGCGCGCCATGCAGGCACTGACCGACAGTACCGATCTGGGCTCGTTGCTGCGATTGACTGCGGCGCTGCTCTCACGGATCCAGCACCACCAGTTGCAGAGCCTGGGGCAAACGCAGAGCTTCAGCGACGGCAGCACCCAGACCACCTGGCAGCTGGAGATCCCGCTGCGCGACGGCCAGCAGTTCAACCATGTGCAGGTGCGCATTCAGCGCGAAGATGAAGCGCCAGCCAAGAAGACCGGAGAACAGGCACCCTTCTGGGAAGTGCGCCTGGCTTTCGCCCTGGACCATCTGGGTTCTCTGCAGGCGATAGCCAAGCTCTACAAGGGCCGGGTTACCACGCAGTTCTGGGCGGAACAGCCGGGCACCCTGACACTGCTCAACAGCGAGCTGACCCTGCTGCGCGACCGCCTGCTGGCCAAGGGGCTGGAAGTCGGCGAGATCAGCTGCCACCAGGGTACGCCGCCACAGCCCAACCAGGCCCTGCAACAACGCTGGATCGACGAGGTGACATGATGGGTAGCAATCGCGAAGCCATAGCCCTGGTATACGACGGCGACCAGGCACCAACACTGACCGCCAAGGGCGAAGGCGAACTGGCCGAGCAGATCATTCAGCTGGCCATGGAATATGAAGTACCGATCTATGAAAATGCCGAACTGGCCAGGGTGCTGGCGCGCCTGGAGCTGGGGGATCAGATACCCGAAGCGCTGTACCGGACCATTGCCGAGATCATCGCGTTCGCCTGGTATCTGAAGGGCAAGACGCCGGAGGGTTTTGTACCGCCTGAAAACGAGGATGAGCCGTAACCGGCATCAGGGTTTGCGCGCCGCATGCAGTTTGGCAACCAGCTCGGCTTCGGCCTTGGACAGGCCGCAGGACTGGGTAAGATCCTCGACACTGGCGCCCAGTCCGACCAGACGCGCCGCCTGGTTGTAGGGCAGGGACTGGGGATCGTGCTGTTCGATCCGCTGCTGCTTGTCTTCCATCCGCTTGAACT
Source organism: Pseudomonas sp. (assembly GCA_016763285.1). GTDB lineage: Bacteria > Pseudomonadota > Gammaproteobacteria > Pseudomonadales > Pseudomonadaceae > Halopseudomonas. The sequence goes on along the minus strand of JAESUC010000059.1, from coordinate 6,605 downwards.
GCTCGCGCAGGGCAATCAGATCCTCGCCCATGCGAATACTGCCCTGCTGAAAGGTATTGACTTCACTCTTGAGCTGCTGCAACCGCTGGCTGTGCCTGTCCTCCAGTGCCTGCAGCTGACGCGCCACACGCCGGTTGGCCAGATAGAGAGCCACCAGCGCCGCGACCAGGGCACCGAGGCCCAGTCCCACGAAGAGCATCAGCAGGGCGCCGGCGTCTATCATGCTGCTCAGAATCCCTGCAGCTCGGCCCACTCGTCTTCAGTCATCATCTTTTCCAGATCAACCAGGATCAGCAACTCGTCATTCTTGTTGCAGACACCCTGGATGAACTTGGCAGACTCGTCGGTACCCACGTTGGGGGCCGTTTCGATTTCCGACTGACGGAGATAGACCACCTCGGCGACGCTGTCGACCAGAATACCGACCACCTGCTTGTCCGCTTCGATGATGACGATACGGGTGTTGTCGGTGATCGGCGCCGGCGTCAGACCGAAGCGCTGGCGGGTGTCGATGACCGTCACCACATTGCCGCGCAGGTTGATGATCCCCAGCACGTAGGACGGCGCGCCGGGCACAGGGGCAATCTCGGTGTGCCGCAGCACTTCCTGCACCTGCATCACGTTGATGCCGTAGCTTTCATTATCCAGGCGGAAGGTCACCCATTGCAGGATCGGATCTTCAGCGCCCTGTGCATTGTTGTTTTGCATTGTCTCGGTTCCCGATCTTCGTATAAGCCAATCCCGCTGCATCTGAGCGGAATACCGCTGTTGCTTCCAGTTTAACCATCATACCCCATGGCAGCGCTATACCAATGCCCTGCCCGCTTTGCCCTTTCGCTTCTCGTGCTCACCCTGCCCCGCCGCGATCATCCCGGCCAGCGCTGCGACATCGAGCAGGGCACACATCTGATCTATCACCGTGCCAGCCAGCCAGGGGCGCTTGCCCTGCTGGGAACGCCATTTCACCTGATCGGGCGTAAGCTTGATCGAGCGACTGACATCATGCACCGCCAACCCCCAGTCATAGCCCTGAACCGAGATGACGAACCGCAGGCCATCCTGCAGCGCATCACTGTATCGCTCGGGCATCACCCAGCGCGCCGTATCCAGCACCTTCAGATTGCCTCCGGAGGTCGGCAATATGCCAAGGAACCAGTCGGGCTGCCCGAACAACGGTGTAATGTCCGTCTCCAGCGCATGAATGGTCCCCAGCGACACCAGGGGCACCGCGAGAGTCAGGCCGCCGACATCAAACAACAGGGCCTCGAACTCCTGCTCGCGCCAGACCGGCTGGGCTGGCGGTTCGGGCTGTGCTTCGGGCTGCAGTTCGAGCGCGACCTCAGGTCGGACCTCGACTGTCACTTCGGGCGCCGGCTGCTGAACGGGGACCGGCGCAGGCGCCGGCTCGACGACCGGTGCGGGCACCACTTCGGGCTGAACCCGGGCAACCGGCTCCCGCTCGGCCAGCAGCAACTCGCTGGACGCGTCCTGCAGCAGGGCATCCAGATAGCTCTGGATGGTCTGCTGCGGTATGTACTGCTGGACGGGTAAGGGTTTGTTCATCGATTGGCTGTCTTGTCACATCTGTTTGGCATGCCCGGCAAGGCAGCGCTATGTCTGTTTATCGGCCAGCTTCGGCCAAGCATTAGGCCCGATTGCAGCGTGTGCAGCAGCGAGTGCAGCAGCCTGTGCAGCTCGCATCAGGCAACCTTGTTGCGCCGCGGCAACGACTGGGCCAGCAGGTAACGCAGCAGCGCACGGTAGGCGAGCACGCCCCGGGCGGTGTTGTCCAGGCGCGACGGCACCAGGCCGGCCAGGCTGGCATCGCGCAGCTTGGTGTCAATGGGTATGTAGGCCTGCCAGAGATGATCGGCGTAATCCTGGCGCAGCGCGCGCAAGGTACTCAACGACGCCTGGGTGCGCCGATCGAAAAGCGTCGGCACTATGGTATACGGCAGCGCCTGCTTGCGTGAACGGTTGACCATATCCAGGGTGTGCACCATGCGCTCCAGGCCCTTGAGGGCGAGAAATTCGGTCTGAACCGGGATCACCAGCTGTTCACAGGCCGCCAGGGCGTTGATCATTGACACCCCCAATAGGGGCGGGCTGTCGATCAGCACGAAGGCATAGTCATCCCACAACTGGGTCAGGGCACGGGAGAGCACCAGACCATAACCACCCTGCATGGCAGACTGGCGCTCGAGTGTGGCCAGCGAGGTGCTGGATGGCATCAGGCTGATGTTCTCGTGGGAGGTTTCGAGCAGCAGCGCCGCAGCGAGGCCCTCGGGTACCTGACCCTTGTGCTGGAACAGGTTGAACACACTGCTGGTCAGGCTATCGGGATCATGGCCGAAATAGCTGGTCATCGACCCATGGGGATCCAGGTCGACCACGAGTACACGCTGACCCTGATCGGCCAGCAAGCCGGCCAGGGCGACCACGGTGGTCGTCTTGCCCACCCCGCCCTTCTGATTGGATACAGCCCAGACTTTCATGCCCTACCTCCGACAGCAGATTGACGCGGCGTGCGCCTTCCGGTGAACCAGCAAGTTACAAAGCAGGACTCGTGCCAGAACCCGCTGCAGCGCCGGATTCGATACGTGCTTCGCGCATGCTGTCTACTTCGCTGGTAGCTTCACCGGAAAAGGCCTCGTGTCGCTTGTCTGTGAAGCGCGACACCAACAATACCACTCGACGGTTGGCGCGTCGCCCCGCCGCCGTGGTGTTATCCGCTACCGGGCGATACTCGCCATAGCCAACGGCAGCCAGCCGCTGGGGGTCGACCCCGCCGTTATCCAGCATGCGTACCACGCTTGCCGCCCGCGCAGCAGAGAGCTCCCAGTTGGTGGGATAAGCACGCGAACGCATCGGAATATTATCGGTAAAACCTTCGACATGGATCGGATTTTCGTAGGGCGCCAGTATTTTGGCGATACGCTCGATCAGGGGGAAGGCCGCGTCCAGGGGCAAGGCGTCTGCACTGGGAAACAGCAGGCCGGAATTCAGTTCGATCTCGATCCACAGCTCATTGGCGCGGACTTCGAGGTCGCCCGCCTGGATCAGCTCGCCAAAGGCCGAGCGCATGGCAGTGGCGATATCCTCCAGGGCATCGCCGCCATCGCCCTCACCCGCTTTGCCGGTGTCTCCCGGCCTTTCGACGGTATCCAGCCCCCGCGGTACGTTGTCGCCGACCTGAATCGGATCGATGGTGCGCTGGGTCTGGTTGAAAGCGCCGACCAGGGTATCGGAGAGCACCTTGTACTTGCCCTCGTTAACCGAGGAAATCGAATACATGACCACGAAGAACGCGAACAGCAGCGTAATGAAGTCGGCGTATGAGACCAGCCAGCGTTCGTGATTCTCGTGTTCTTCCTGACGTCTGCGGCGCATGCCTGGCTCCTGCGGTTAGTCGAGGAAGCCTTCAAGCTTCATCTCGATGGAGCGCGGGTTCTCGCCTTCGGCAATCGACAGCAGGCCCTCGACGAGCATTTCGCGGTAGCGCGACTGCTGCAGTACCACCGCCTTGAGCTTGTTGGCCACCGGCAGCAGAAACAGGTTGGCCAGCGCCACCCCATAGATGGTCGCGACAAAGGCGACGGCAATACCGGTGCCCAGCATCGACGGATCGGCCAGGTTGCCCATCACGTGGATCAACCCCATGACAGCGCCGATGATGCCGATCGTGGGGGAGTAGCCGCCCATGCTCTCGTACACCTTGGCTGCCATCAGGTCATGATTCTCGCGGGTCAACAGGTCCACCTCGAGAATGCTGCGCAGGGCCTCGGGCTCGCTGCCATCGACCAGCAACTGCAGGCCCTTGCGAGCGAAGATGTCGCGCTCCAGTTCGGCAATCTGCTCAAGCCCCAGCAGCCCCTCCTTGCGGGCGATGGTGCTCCATTCGATGACCTGGTTGATTCCTTCCTGGAGCCGGTTGCTCGGGGGGACGAATATCCAGCGCAGAATCACCAATGCGCGCTTGAATACCTTGAGTGGTGTCTGAATAAAGGCCGCACCCAGGGTACCGCCAAACACGATCAGCGCCGCCGGCCCGTTGATCAACGCACCAGCATGCCCGCCCTCGAGATAATTGCCGCCAAGGATGGCTACAAAGGCGAGGATGACGCCAATGATGCTGAGAATGTCCATCAGCTGAGCTCTGCCAGGTGACGGCCAATGTCGTCGAGGCTGTAGATGCCGTCGGCCAGATTAGCCTTGGCAATCGCCATCGGCATGCCGTAGATCACGCAGCTGGCTTCATCCTGGGCCCAGACATCGCTGCCCGACTGCTTGAGCATGCGCGCGCCCTCGCGGCCGTCCGCACCCATGCCGGTCAGCACCACTGCCAGGACCTTGTCGCGAAACACCTTGGCCGCAGAGCCGAAGGTCACGTCCACGCTGGGCTTGAAGTTCAACCGGTCATCGCCGGGCAGGATGCGTACCACACCACGTCCGTCGAGCATCATCTGCTTGCCGCCCGGGGCGAGCAACGCGAGTCCAGGACGCAGGGTGTCGCCGTCTTCGGCTTCCTTGACGCTGATGCGGCACAGCTTGTCTAGCCGCTCGGCGAAGGCCTTGGTAAAGGCGGCCGGCATGTGCTGAATGAGCAGCAGCGGGGCGGGAAAGTTCGCCGGCAACTGGGTCAGGACCTTCTGCAGGGCCACCGGGCCACCGGTAGAGGTGCCTATGGCCACCAGCTGATAATGTTTGCGCCGCGGCGGTGGACTGTTGCGCACCGGCGCAGGGGCTGACCGGGGTGCCGCCGGCTCGGGCGTGCGTATGCCCGGCCGCGGGCTTGCGCCAGGGGCCGAGAAAGAAGAAGGTGCGCTGGGCGCGATGGGCGCGCCCAGACCCAGGGAGCGGCGGTTGGTGCGGGCAAGAGTGTGCACCCGCTCACAAAGCAGTTGCCTGACCTTGTCGGGATTACGCGAGATATCCTCGAAATTCTTCGGCAGGTAATCGGCGGCGCCGGCATCCAGGGCGTCCAGACTGACCCGCGCGCCCTCGTAGGTGAGCGACGAGAACATCAGCACAGCGGTGGGGCAGCGCTGCATGATTTCCCGTACAGCGGTGATGCCGTCCATGACCGGCATCTCGTAGTCCATGGTAATCACATCCGGACGCAGCGCCAGTGTCTGCTCCACGGCTTCGCGCCCGTTGGAAGCGGTGCCTACCACCTGGATCTGTGTGTCACCCGCGAGAATCTCCGTCACCCTGCGCCGGAAAAACCCGGAGTCGTCCACTACCAGCACCTTGACTGCCATAGGCTATCTGCTCTCCTGAAACTTGACGGCACGCCGTCTTGCGGCGGCGTGCCCATATCCGTTTGATCGACGCCCGCCGGTCAGCCGCGGCGCGCGTAACGCTTGAGCAGGCTGGGGATATCCAGAATCAGCGCGATGCGACCGTCGCCGGTGATGGTGGCGCCGGACATGCCCGCAGTGCCCTGCAACATCCGCCCCAACGGCTTGATCACGACCTCCTCCTGCCCCACCAGCTGGTCGACCACGAAACCGACACGCTGGGTGCCGACCGAGACGATGACCACGCTCGCGGCCGAGCGGTCCGAGGTATCCTCGACGCCCGGCATTAGCCAGCGCTTGAGGAAAAACAGCGGTAGCGCCTTTTCGCGCACGATGATGACCTCCTGGCCGTCCACCACGTTGGTGCGCGACAGGTCCAGGTTGTAGATCTCGTTGACGCTGACCAGCGGCAAGGCAAACGCCTGGTCGGCGAGCATGACCATCAGTGTCGGCATGATCGCCAGCGTCAGCGGGACCTTGATCGCGATCACGGTGCCCTGGCCCTTGACCGATGTGATTCCGATCGTGCCGTTGAGCTGGGAGATCTTGGTCTTGACCACATCCATGCCCACGCCGCGGCCGGACACGTCGGAAATCTCGGTCTTGGTGGAGAAACCCGGCGCCAGAATCAGGTCGAAGCATTCACTTTCGGTCAGCCGGTCGGCCGCCTCTTTTTCCATCATGCCCTTTTCGACGGCCTTTGCACGCAATACTTCCGCGTCCATGCCCCGCCCGTCGTCGGTGATGGTCAGCAGGATGTGGTCGCCCTCCTGCTCGGCCGCCAGCACCACCTTGCCGGTGCGTGGCTTGCCGGCCTTTTCCCGCTCGGCCGGCAGCTCGATACCATGGTCGACCGAGTTGCGCACCAGGTGGACCAGCGGATCGGCCAGGGCCTCGACCAGATTCTTGTCCAGATCGGTCTCTTCACCGATCATGTCCAGATTGATTTCCTTCTTCAGGCTGCGGGCCAGATCCCTGACCACGCGCGGGAAGCGTCCGAACACCTTCTTGATCGGCTGCATCCGGGTCTTCATCACCGAGGACTGCAGGTCAGCGGTGACCACGTCGAGATTACCCACCGCCTTGTTAAGCTCTTCATCGCCGCTGCTCAGTCCCAGGCGCACCAGACGGTTACGCACCAGCACCAGCTCGCCCACCATGTTCATGATCTCGTCCAGGCGCGCGGTGTCGACCCGCACCGTGGTTTCCACCGCCGCATTGTCGGCGGCTGCGGCGGCCGGCTTGTCCTTCGCTGCTGGCGGTATGGACGGCGGCGTCGGCGGCGCCGAGCTGCTGGGCGCCTTG
>JAESUC010000058.1 GCA_016763285.1 Pseudomonas sp. | reverse complement strand
GATGATGACCCAGGCGTTGATGAAGTATGAAACCATCGATGCCGACCAGATCCAGGACATCATGGAAGGCAAGCCTGCGCGCGAGCCCAAGGACTGGAACTCCGATGACCGCAAGGGGCCGGGCGCTGCCACAGGTTCCTCGACCGAAGAGGACCCCTCCGGCAAGCGCGGTGACAGCATTATCGGTGGACCGGCCGGAGAGCACTGAGCCGGTATGTCAACTGCCAAACCCGGCTCCCGGTTGCCCTGCGGCGACCGGGAGCTTGATCTTTCCAATGCCCATGTCATGGGCATTCTCAATGTAACGCCCGACTCCTTTTCCGATGGTGGCCGCTTCGTGCATCTCGACCAGGCCATGCGCCACGTCGAACAGATGCTCGACGAGGGCGCAACGCTGATTGACGTGGGCGGCGAATCGACGCGTCCCGGGGCCGATCTGGTCACGCCGCAGCAGGAGCTCGATCGCGTCATCCCGGTTGTTGAAGCGATCAGGCAACGATTCGATACCGTCGTCTCGGTAGATACCAGTACACCCGAAGTGATGCGCGCGGCCGCTGCTGCAGGCGCGGGCCTGATCAATGATGTCCGTGCCTTGCAGCGCCCCGGCGCCCTTGATGCAGCCGCCGCCACGGGCTTGCCGGTGTGTCTGATGCACATGCAGGGCGATCCGCAATCCATGCAGCAGGCGCCGCGCTATACCTCGGTGATCGAAGAGGTCAGTGCCTTTCTGGTCGAGCGAACAGCCGCCTGCGCCCGGGCCGGTATCGGGCCTGAGCGTCTGCTGCTGGATCCGGGCTTTGGCTTTGGCAAGACGCTCGAGCATAACCTCCAGTTGTTCGCAGGCATGCAGCGTCTGCTTCCCGAGGGTCTGCCGCTTCTGGTGGGCGTGTCTCGCAAGAGCATGATCGGCCAGTTGCTGGGTAGGCCGGTTGACCAGCGTCTGGCCGGTGGGCTGGCGCTGGCCACGCTCGCCGTTCGCGCCGGCGCCAAAATCATACGCGTGCACGATGTGGCGCCCACGGTGGATGCGGTACGAATGACCGAAGCCGTCATGGCGGCCGGCGCCTAAGCTAACAAGAACACGATCAGGAACTGCACAGATGAATAAAAAGTATTTCGGCACCGACGGCATTCGTGGTCAGGTAGGTACGCCACCCATCACCCCTGAATTCGTGCTCAAGCTGGGTTGGGCAATCGGAACGGCGTTTCGCAAGCAGGGTGAGTGCCGGGTGGTAATCGGCAAGGACACGCGCATTTCCGGCTACATGTTCGAGTCGGCGCTCGAGGCCGGGTTGTCCGCCGCCGGGGCCCATGTGCAGCTGCTGGGGCCGATGCCTACGCCCGCGATTGCCTATCTGACCCGCACCTTCCAGGCCGATGCAGGCATCGTGATCAGTGCCTCGCACAATCCGTTTTACGATAACGGCATCAAGTTCTTCTCTGCCGAGGGCAGCAAGCTGCCGGATGAGCTCGAGCTTGAAATCGAGAGGCTGGTCGACCTGCCGATGGTCGTGGTGGACTCGGCTTCCCTGGGCAAGGTTTCGCGGGTCGACGATGCCTCGGGACGCTACATCGAATTCTGCAAGAGCAGTGTGCCGGCCAATACCAGCCTCAAGGGGCTGAAGATCGTGCTCGACTGCGCGAACGGGGCCGCCTACAAGGTGGCGCCGAGCGTGTTTCGCGAGCTCGGCGCGGATGTGTCGGTGATCGGTGCCGAGCCTAACGGCGTCAATATCAACGACAAGGTTGGCTCGACCGATCTGACGGCGCTGCGGGCCCAGGTTCTGGAGCGTGGCGCAGACCTGGGGATTGCCCTGGATGGTGACGCTGATCGTGTGCTGATGGTGGATCACCAGGGTGAGGCAGTGGATGGTGACGAGTTGCTCTACCTCATGGCAATGGACCTGCACCAGCGGGGCCAGTTGCAGGGCGGCGTGGTGGGTACGCTGATGAGTAACCTGGGCCTGGAGCTCGCGCTGCGCGAGAAGGGCATTGATTTTGTGCGGGCCAAAGTGGGCGATCGCTACGTCATGGCGGAGCTGCGCGAGCGGGAGTGGGTGCTCGGCGGCGAGTCCTCCGGACATCTGGTCTATCTGCGCCATTGCAGTACCGGGGACGGCATCATCTCGGCGCTGCAGGTCCTCAAGGCGTTGCAGCGCACGGGCAAGAGCCTGGCCGAGGCACGCCAGGGGATGCACAAGTGCCCGCAGGTGCTGATCAATGTCCGCTACCAGCGAGGGACGGCATCGCCCCTGGCCGATCCGGGATTGCAGGCGGCGGTCAGCGCGGCGGAATCGCGACTGGGCGACAGTGGCCGGGTGCTGCTGCGTCTATCGGGCACCGAGCCGCTTATTCGGGTCATGGTCGAAGGGCAGGATGCCACCCAGGTGCAGGCCGAGGCAGAGGCCCTGGCCAGCGAAGTCCGGGCGTTGTTCGCGTGACCGGCAGGCAGAGTGAAAATGCGGTTGTGTCCTCGGGGCAACTTGGTTAACATTGGCGCCCGCTCGAACTGAGAGGTTGAGGATGCGTCGTCTGCTCGTCGCCGGTAACTGGAAAATGCATGGGACTCGGCAATCCGTTGACAGCCTTCTCGAAGGGCTGAATCAGCAGGACTGGCCAGACAACGTCGATCTCATGGTTGCTCCGCCGGCCCTGTACATTCAGCACTGCCTGGAGTGCCTGGCCGGATCGCCATTGTACGTTGGCGGTCAGAGTTGCGCGTATCAGGCTGAGCCCGGAGCGTTGACAGGCGAGATCTCGGCAGCCCAGTTGCGGGACGTGGGATGTGAATTTGTACTCGTGGGTCACTCCGAACGACGTAGTCTGTTCGGCGAGACCGACGAGGTGGTACGCAAGAAGTTTGCTGCGGCATTGGCCTGCGGGTTGCGGCCGGTGCTCTGTGTCGGTGAAACGCTCGAGCAGCGCGACGCCGGTCAGACTGCAGAGGTGGTCGGCACCCAGTTGAAGGTCATCCTCGATGCCTTTGGTGTCGGTGGGCTGGCGCAGGGTGTGGTCGCGTACGAGCCGGTCTGGGCCATTGGCACCGGATTGACAGCTGAGCCCGATCAGGCTCAGGATGTGCACGCGATGATCCGGGCGCGCCTCGCCATGCTTGATGACGAGCAGGCGCAGCTGGTTCAGATTGTTTACGGTGGCAGCGTCAAGGCAGACAATGCCGAGGCACTTTTCGCCATGCCGGATATCGATGGGGGGCTTGTTGGTGGAGCTTCCCTCAATGCAGATGAATTTGGTGCGATAGCACGTGCCGCAGGACGAGTGTAATGATTGAGACCGTGGTAGTGGTTATTCACCTTATGGCAGCGCTTGCGCTGGTCGGCCTGGTGCTGATCCAGCAGGGCAAGGGTGCCGAAACGGGTGCTTCCTTCGGCTCTGGCGCATCAGGCACTGTTTTTGGCAGCCAGGGTTCGGCAACGTTCCTCAGCCGCTTGACTGCCGTGCTGGCCGCTGTATTCTTCATCACCTCGCTGGGTCTGGCGTTCTACGCCAGCAACAAGGCTGACGTGATCCGCGATGCGGGCCTGCCCGCTCCGGCAATGCAGCGCGATGTAGCGCCGCTGGGCATCGAAGAAGATGTTCCAGTGATTGAAGAAGATGTACCTGTTCTGCAAGAGCAGGCTCCTCAGGCCGAAACGGCAGGCGATGTACCTCCTGTCGAGTAAGCCAACAGTTTTGCGGAAGTGGTGGAATTGGTAGACACGCTATCTTGAGGGGGTAGTGCCTTAGGGTGTATGGGTTCGAGTCCCATCTTCCGCACCAATCAAACAGGGCCTGCATTTGCAGGCCCT
>JAESUC010000057.1 GCA_016763285.1 Pseudomonas sp. | reverse complement strand
CCTTCGCGGCGGGGCCGCCGCTCCTGCCGGTTCTGCGTCAGCACGGAGCTCTTGTGGGAATACCATCCCAGGTAGGAGCGGTCGCCTGACCGCGAAACTGGCTGCTCGGATCGAAACCCTTCGCGGCGGGGCCGCCGCTCCTACCGGTTCTGAGTCAGCACGGAACTCTAGTGGTAGCACCAGCCCGGTAGGAGCGGTCGCCTGACCGCGAAACTGGCTGCTCGGACCGAAACCCTTCGCGGCGGGGCCGCCGCTCCTACCGGTTCTGCGTCAGCACGGAGCTCTTGTGGGATCACCAGCCCGGTAGGAGCGGTCGCCTGACCGCGAAGCGGAATGCACGGACCCGGCCCCCTTCGCGGCGGGGCCGCCGCTCCTGCCACCTCAGTCGACAATCGCACCGTTGATAATCGCACGCAATTCCTGGCGGATCTGGTAACTGGAGGAGGGGATCAGTTGGGTCATGAAGATCATCAGCAGATCTTCCACCGGGTCGATAAAGAAATTGGTGCTGGCCATGCCGCCCCAGCCGTATTCCCCCACGGAGCCGTTGGTATGCGACTTGGCGACGTCGGTCTTGACCGAGAAACCGAGACCGAAGCCGGAACCTTCATAGGGCGTCTCGCTGAAGGCGCCCACCGATACCGCTGGCAGGTCCTGATTACCCGGCAGGTGGTTCAGGCGCATGAACTCCAGGGTCTTGCGACCGATGATGCGCGCCCCCTGCAGCTCGCCACCGTTGGCCAGGGCCTGGGCGAAACGGTAGTAGTCATCGATGGTCGAGACCAGGCCGCCGCCGCCGGAGAGGAAGCCATGGGCCCGGGTGAACGAGGACTGCTGGGGATCATCCTGCAGGCTGAAACGGTCGCCGGGCTGGTATTGGTAGCAGGCGGCGAAGCGATCGATCTTGTCGGCGGGCACCGTGAAGTAGGTGTCCTGCATGCCCAGCGGCTTGAACAGATGCTCGATGAAGTAATCCTCCAGACTCATGCCGGAAAGGACCTGCACCAGGTAGCCGACCACATCGGTTGCCACCGAGTAGTTCCATGCGGTGCCCGGCGAGAATTCCAGGGGCAGGCGCGAGAGTTCGTCCACCAGCCGCTCCAGCGTCAGGCCGGCGCCGCCATCGAGCTTCAGCGCGCGGTAGGCGGCATCCACATTGGTGCGGTTCATGAAGCCGTAGGTCAGGCCCGACTGATGGGTGAGCAGGTCGCGCACGGTCATCGGTCGCTCGGTGGGCGTGGTCATGAACTGGGGGTGGATGCCGGCCTTGTAGACCCGCAGGTTCTGCCAGGCCGGGATGTACTTGTGCACCGGATCGTCGAGCAGGAAGCGGCCCTGTTCGTAGAGCTGCATGAGTGCAATCGACGTCATCGGCTTGGTCATCGAGTACACGCGAAACAGGGTGTCGCGGGTTACCGGCTTGTTGCGCTCCACATCCATGAGCCCCTGGGCATGCAGCCAGCAGATCTCGCCACGCCGTGCTACCAGGGTAAGGGCGCCCGGCAACTTGCCCGGCTGTATGTAGGCCTGATCAATGTGCGTGGCGATGCGGCTCAGGCGTCCGGTATGCAGGCCGGCAATGATGGATGACTCAGACATTCGGATATCCGTGGCTCTTGGGGATGGAGTCCTGATGTTACCTTTTATCGCGGCCGTGGGGCACACCGATCAGCTCATGAATGGTCCGGCACAGGGGCGAGGGGACATGCCCGACAACGGAACTGAAAAATAAATTGTAACGCCGCCCCAGCCCCCTTGTGCCGGGGGCTACAGACCCTGTACAAATCGCACACCCTAGCGATATGAGTAACGCAATGCCATGAACGCCCCTTCGCCCTGTCTGAACTGTGGTGCCTGCTGTGCCACTTTCAGGGTTTCCTTCTACTGGGGAGAGACCGATGCCTGCGAAGGCGGTCTGGTACCCGGCCATCTGACGGAACAGATTTCACCCCACCTGAGCTGCATGCAGGGTACCAATCAGCCTGTACCGCGCTGTACGGCCCTGATGGGTACCGTGGGCGAGGGCGTGCGCTGCAATATCTACGAGCAGCGGTCTTCCAGCTGTCGTGACTTCGCCTGGCATGGCGAGAACGGCGTGGCCAACCCCGATTGCCAGCGCGCCCGTGCGCGGCATGGCCTGGCGCCGCTGCCTGATGATCCACTGATACCCCAGGTTACCCCCGAACTGATACCGATCATCGCCGCCTGATCACAGGGGGTTGGTGTAATCCGCCACCACGCTGTGCACCATGTAGAGCTTGCGCAGGCTGGGTACGGTGAGCACGAAGGGGTAGATGTCCGACTGCCCCATGCTGCGGGCAAGGACGTTGAGCACGCTGCTCAACTGGACCCAGCGATTGATGAACGACAGAAACGCGACCTGGTCGTCGTTGCCGCGTGCGCAGCCATCGAGCTGACTGGTCTTGAACTGGTCAGGCTTGAGTTCCAGGGTGTCGAGCTTGATGCCGAAATCCAGGGCGACATTCAGGGTGTCGGTCATGTGCAGGTAATGGGCCCAGGTCTCGGCCCAGTCTTCCCAGGGGTGGGACGCGGCGTAGCTGCTGATGTAGGTGTTGTTCCAGTCCGCCGGGGGGCCTTCACTGTAGTGCTTCTGCAGGGACTGCTTGTAGTCCTGCCGCTCGTCACCGAACAGCTCGCGAAAGGTATCCAGCCAGGGGCTGCCCTGTACCAGCCTGTCCCAGTAGTAATGCCCCGACTCGTGGCGGAAGTGTCCGAGCAGGGTGCGATAGGGTTCGTGCATGTTCTGGCGCACACGCTCGCGGTGGGCGGGATCGGCTTCGATCACATCCAGGGTAATCACGCCGTCCATATGGCCGGTCATGACCGCCGGGCCGCCCTGTATCTGGCGCAGCAGCTTGAAGCCCAGGCCCTGTTCCGGATCCAGGGTTTTGGAAACCGTGGGTAGCCCGAGCATGACCAGCTGGGCAATGAGCCTGCGCTTGGCTTCCTCGGTGCGGTGCCAGTACTCGGCGTTCTCGGGCGCGCTCAGGTCGGGTACGACCAGGTTGAGTGCGCAGGCACTGCAGAAGGGTGCCGTTTCCGCATGGGTTACCAGCCAGTTGCACTGGGCTGCGCTGGCCAGATTCTGACAGCGAGAGAATGTCTTTTCCTTGAGCGGCCCGGCGCTGGTGACGCGCCAGACAGAGCTGTCTTTCTCCGACTTCAGGGCACACAGCATGCCCTGTTCGGCGTGATACCCGAGCTCCGCCCCGCAGCGCAGGCAGTGGGTATTGTCGAAAAAGATCGCCTGGCCGCATTGGCAGCGCTGTACATGGCCGTTGGGATGATAATCGAAGAGCTGGTGCCCCTCGCCACGGCTGACCAACTGATCAAAATAGCTCATTGCGCTGTCATTCCCTGGGGCGAGGCGTTATTTGGACTGGGTCTGGCTCTGTTTCTGGTCCTCGCCGTCACTCTGACCCTGGCTCTGGGCATTAGTTTGGCCCGGCTCTTCGGGCTGGGCAAAATAGGTTCGACGTATGGCCTCGTGCACTTCGTCAAAGTCGATCTGGATTTCGTCGACGAAGGCATGCAGGCGGTCTGGATCGGCTGCCATGCGGATGATTTCGGCATCGGCGAGGTGGGTACGGCAATTTTCCACCTCGTCCAGGACGGCTTCGTGCATGGGCAGACTCTTCAGCGCTATGGCCAGCCGTTCCAGGCTGCAGGCCACAGCACGGGGGAAACGCCGATCCTGCAGCAGGTATTGCAGTACGTCCGGCCCGCGAATGCGCAGGCGCACATGCTGGCGGTACATCTGGAAGCCGCTGAGGGACTTGAGCACGCTCATCCATTGCAGGTTCTCGAACGGCATCAGGTCGTCAGGACTGCGTGGCAACAAATTGGCCGAGCGCACATCGATGATCCGCGTGGTCATGTCGGCGCGCTCCAGTTGGCGCCCCAGCATCAGAAAGGTACGCGCCTGGGTATAACTGAGCATGCCCTCGACCAGACCATTGACTGTCTGGCAGCTGCGGATGACCCGACCCAGGAATGCATCGCGGCGGCGCGGCGTGATACCGGCTTCGACCTGCTCCTTGACGCTGAGATACAACTGGTTGATTTCTTCCCAGATCTCGCGGGGAATGATCTCGCGGGTGGTGCGCAAATTCTCCCGGGCAGCCGCCAGGGAGCTGAGGATGGAGCCCGAATAGCGCACGTCGCCGCACATGAACGACAGCACGCTGGCCTCGTCGCGGGTTTCGTACAGCTCGTCGAACAGTTCGTCATTGCCGGTGATGGCAATGATTTCGCTCCAGCCGAGCTTGGTCGGGCGGGGCAGGTCGAGCAGCAAATGGCTGTTGACGCTCAGCAGGCGGGCGGTATCTTCGGCGCGCTCGATGTAGCGTGCCAGCCAGTAGATGTTCTCAGCAACTCTCGAAAGCATAATCAGTTCCCCGCCAGGTCGACGATCCAGGTGTCCTTGCTGCCGCCACCCTGGGATGAATTCACCACCAGGGAGCCCTTGGTCAGAGCCACCCGGGTCAGCCCGCCGGTGGTCACCCAGGGCGTCTCGCCGGAGAGGATGAACGGACGCAGGTCAACGTGGCGCGGCTCCATGCCGTCGGCACAGAGCGTGGGTGAGGTAGATAGACTCAGGGTAGGCTGGGCCATGTAATTGCGCGGGTCGGCCTTGATCAGCTCGGCGAATTTCTCCCGCTCCTTCTTGGTTGAATGCGGGCCGATCAACATGCCGTAGCCGCCGGACTCGTTGGCGGGCTTGACCACCAGCTTGTCCAGATTGGCCAGCACGTATTCGCGGTCCTTGTCGAACATGCACAGATAACTGGGGACGTTGGGCAGCAACGGTTCCTGGTCGAGGTAGTATTTGATGATGGCCGGCACAAACGCGTAAACCACCTTGTCGTCTGCCACCCCGGCTCCGGGAGCGTTGGCCAGGGCCACATTGCCCTTGCGCCAGGCGCGCATGAGGCCGCGCACACCGAGAATCGATTCCGGGTTGAATACCTCGGGATCGATGAACATGTCGTCGACCCGGCGGTAGATCACATCGACCCGGCTCAGCCCGTCGATACGCCGCATGTATACGCAGTCATCCTCGCCAACCACCAGATCCGACCCTTCCACAACCTCCACGCCCATCTGCTGGGCGAGGTAGGCGTGTTCGTAATAGGCCGAGTTGTAGATACCCGGCGTGAGAATGACGATGCAGGGATCATCACCCGGCCGCGGCGACATGGAAGCCAGCATGTCATACAGCTGCGAGGTGTAGTCGTCGACCGGCTGGATGCGCCCACCGGCGAACAGTTCGGGCATGACGCGCTTGGTCACGTTGCGGTTTTCCAGCATGTAGGACACGCCGGAAGGGACCCGCAGGTTGTCTTCGAGCACGTAGAGGGTGCCGTCCTTGTCACGCACCAGGTCTGATCCGCAAATGTGCGCCCAGACATTATGCGGCGGATGCACGCCAACGCATTGCGGCCTGAAGTTGACCGACTTCTGCAGGATCTCGGCCGGAAAGACCTTGTCCTTGATGATCTTCTGATCGTGGTACAGGTCGTCGATGAACATGTTCAGCGCCTGAACGCGCTGCTTGAGTCCGGCTTCGGTCTTCTGCCACTCACTGAGCGGGATGATGCGCGGCACGATATCGAACGGCCACGCCCGGTCGATCATGTTGCCTTCGGTATAGACGGTAAAGGTGATCCCCATCAGCTGAATGGCCACTTCGGCCGCTGTCTTGTGTTCGCTGATCTCGCGTGCGTCCAGATCCGCCAGGTACTGGCACAGCATGGCAGCTTCGGGGCGGGGCTTTCCAGGCGCCGCAATCAACTCATCGAAAAAGCCCTTGGAGGCGTAGTTTTCCCAGTTAACTTTGCTCATTAGGCTACTCTGTCCGCTCCGGTGATGTTGGATACAGAAGATGCAATTGCTATACCAGCGCGAGGAGGAGCTTCGTCGGAAAGCTCGCTGACAGATAATACAACTGTAATCTCTGATTGGTATCAGCCTAGCACCGGTTTGCAATTTGCGTGGCGCATTCGTGTCTGAAACAGGTTTTGTCAGGCATGTGGCACAGGGGTTGCTATGCTGGAGGGGATAACCAATTCTGATTCGGGAAGCGATTCATGACCATCCGCGTTGCACTCAAGCACTCGACCCGCTACGACTTCGACAAGCCGGTCACCGTCGCACCTCATCAGATCCGTTTGAGGCCTGCCCCCCACTGCCGTACGCCGGTGGATGCCTACAGCCTGAAGATCAGCGGTGGCGAATACTTCATCAACTGGCAGCAGGACCCCTTCGGCAATCACGTGGCGCGGGTCGTCTTCCCCGACAAGATCGATCACCTGCATGTGGACGTCGAACTCGTGGTGCCGATGACGGTGGTCAACCCGTTCGACTTCTTCGTCGAGGAATACGCCGAACATTTCCCCTTCAGTTACCCCGAGGCACTGCGCAAGGAGCTGGGCCCCTATCTGGAGAAGCATGCAGAGGGCCCGTTGCTCAAGGCCTGGATGCAGTCGCTTTCGAAGGAAAAACAGGCGATCACCGATTTTCTGGTGTCGATCAATCAGCGTCTTTCCCAGGATGTGGAGTATCTGATCCGCATGGAGCCGGGCGTTCAGACCGCGGAGGAGACCCTGGAGCTCAAGCGTGGCTCGTGCCGTGATTCGGCCTGGTTGCTGGTGGAAATCTTCCGCCAACTGGGTCTGGCTGCGCGGTTCGTTTCCGGTTATCTGATCCAGCTCACGGCGGATGTGAAGGCCCTGGACGGACCTTCCGGTACCGAGGTGGACTTCACCGATCTGCACGCCTGGACCGAAGTCTTCATCCCGGGCGCGGGCTGGGTAGGCCTTGACCCCACCTCCGGACTGTTTGCCGGCGAGGGGCACATCCCCCTGGCCGCCACGCCTGAACCTTCCAGTGCGGCGCCGATCACGGGTGCATCGGAGCCATGCGAGGTCAGCTTCGATTTCGAAATGAGCGTGACCCGGGTGCACGAAGATCCGCGCGTCACCAAGCCCTACACCGAGGAGCAATGGGAGCGCATCAAGGCACTGGGAGACCAGGTCGACGGGCAACTGGCCGAGCAGGATGTGCGATTGACCATGGGTGGCGAGCCCACTTTTGTGGCAATCGATGATATGGACGCACCAGAATGGACCATCGCGGCCCAGGGGCCGACCAAACGCGGGCTGGCCGAGAAGCTGCTGATGCGTTTGCGTCCCCACTATGCGCCGCATTCGCTGATCCATTATCAGCAGGGCAAGTGGTACCCCGGCGAGCCGTTGCCGCGCTGGGCGCTGGCCTGCTACTGGCGCCGTGATGGCAAGCCGATGTGGCAGGACGACCGTTGGCTGGCGGACATCAACGGCGATTACAAGGTGGACGAGAAACAGACCCGGGCCTTTGCGCGTGAGTTGACCAGGCGGCTGGACCTGGATGAACGCTACCTGATTCCCTGTTACGAGGACGCCTATTATTACCTGTGGCTGGAGCAGCAGCAGCCCAGTGACGTGGGGCTGGCGGACAGCGACCTCAAGGACGATGAGGCGCGCGCCAGGCTGGTGCGTCTGCTTGAACGCGGTCTGGATGAAATGACCGGTCTGGCCTTGCCGCTGGCGCGGGATTCGAAAAAGGATACATGGCAGAGCAGCCGCTGGCCGGTGCGGCGGGAGAACCTCTATCTGGTGCCCGGCGATTCGCCAATGGGCTTGCGCCTGCCGCTATCGGCCTTGCCCCTGCGCAAGCTCGAGGAGCCGCAACCGCGTTCCCTGTTCGAGGCCCCGCCGGCGCTGGCCGACATTCACGGCGAGGTCGCCAGCCGCTACAGCGAGTCACAGGCTGCCCTGAAGGATAGCGGCGGTAAGCATCATCAGGCTGAGGGGCAGGACTGGCAGGAGCAAATGCCGGACCTGACCGAGGAGGGCGTGATAGGTACTGCGCTCTGCCTGGAGCCCCGCGACGGCACGCTGTTCGTGTTCCTGCCGCCGCTGACACAGCTGGAGGAATACCTGCAGTTGCTGGCTACCATCGAGCAGACCGCCGCGCACCTGAAGCTGCCGGTGTGCATCGAGGGTTACGCGCCGCCAGCGGATACGCGCATCGAGAAGTTCATGATCACGCCTGACCCGGGGGTGATCGAAGTCAACGTGATGCCGGCGACCAACTGGCAGGACCTGGTGGCCAATACCGAAATCCTCTACGAAGAGGCTCGCCTGACGCGCCTGGGCAGTGAAAAGTTCATGCTCGACGGCCGGCACACCGGCACCGGCGGGGGCAACCACGTGACCTTGGGCGGCAGTACGCCGACCGACTCGCCCTTCCTGCGCCGCCCGGATCTGCTGGCCAGCATGTTGATCTTCTGGCAGCACCATCCCAGTTTGTCGTACCTGTTTTCCGGCCTGTTCATCGGGCCGACCAGCCAGGCACCACGGGTCGACGAGGCCCGTCATGAAGCACTCTATGAGCTGGAGATTGCACTCTCGCAGATGCCGGAGGGTGAGGTACCCCAGCCATGGATAGTCGATCGGCTGCTGCGCCATCTGCTCACCGATATCACCGGTAATACCCACCGGGCCGAGTTCTGTATCGACAAGCTGTATTCCCCTGACAGTTCCACGGGGCGGCTGGGCCTGCTGGAACTGCGTGGCTTTGAAATGCCCCCGCATCCGCAGATGAGTCTGATGCAGCAGCTGCTGATTCGCGCCCTGGTTGCGCGCTTCTGGGCCAAACCCTATCGCAAGCCCCTGGTCCGCTGGGGCACGGCTCTGCATGATCGCTGGATGATGCCGCATTTCATCTGGCAGGATCTATGCGAGGTGCTGGCCGACCTCAACGAGCACGGCTTCGCCTTCGAGGAGCAATGGTTTGCCCCCTTCCTCGAATTCCGCTTTCCCCACGTGGGGGAGGTCCGCTACCAGGGTGTTTCGGTCGAGCTGCGGCAGGCCATCGAGCCCTGGCATGTATTGGGTGAGGAGGTCAGTGGCGGTGGCACTGCGCGCTATGTGGACTCCTCGGTCGAGCGGATGGAAGTGCGGGTGCAGGACTTCAATCCGGCCCGGCATGTACTCACCTGCAACGGGTATGAGGTCCCTCTACAGTCCACCGCCAAGCCAGGGGAGGCGGTGGCCGCGGTGCGGTACCGGGCCTGGCAGCCCCCGTCGGCAATGCATCCGATGATTCAGGTGCACGCACCGCTGGTATTCGACCTGGTGGATCGCTGGAACAATCGTTCAATTGGGGGCTGTACCTATCATGTGGTGCACCCCGCCGGCCGCAATTACGAGACGTTCCCGGTCAACGCCAATGAGGCCGAGGCAAGGCGGATGGCGAGATTCTGGTCCCATGGACACAGCCAGGGTGCCTTCGGTCGCATAATGCAGGCACCTGGCCAGGAATATCCGCATACTCTCGACCTGCGTCGTGCCAGGGTGCCCGCTGCTGGTTTATAATGCCGGCGGCCCCGGAGTGAGGCTGGCAATACCTTGATATGCGCGGCGTGCGAATTTGGCTCACGTGCGCCTCTGCTCAGCCGATACAGGGATGTTCGCTTGGGGAACTCTTTCAGGAAGCAGTTATGCAGCCATCGGGCAGTCTGGATCACGCATTGAAATCGCTGCTCGGCGACTACCCGGGCTACCCGGATCATGACGAGTTGCTCGATCGTGACCGCCAGCCCCGTGCCCACTGGCAGGGGCTACTCGACGAGTTCGCCGCGCTGGGCAGTGAATCGCTGGTAGCCCGCAGCGAGGAAGCGCAGAGCCTGCTGCACGAGAACGGCGTGACCTTCAATCCCTACGAGGATGATCCGGGTCAGTTGCGCTCCTGGCAACTGGACTGTCTGCCCTGGGTAATCGATACAGCCGAGTGGGAATTGCTCGAAGCGGGACTGAAACAGCGCAGTCGCCTGCTCGAGCATCTGCTGGACGATCTCTACGGCGAGCGAAAGGTGATCAATGAGGGTCTGCTGCCGCCCGAACTGGTGTTTACTCACCCCGGCTACCTGTTTGCGGCCGCCGACTCCCCGACCCAGCTTGACCGGCCCTTGCTGATATTTCATGGCACCGACGTGGTGCGTGACGATCAGGGGCGCTGGCAGGTGCTGGGGGATTCCACGCAATCACCCGCTGGCGCCGGCTACGCCCTGGAAAATCGCATCACTTTGAGCCGCGCATTGCCCAGTATCTACCGTGATGCACCAATCAAGCGCCTGGCAGGCTTTCTGCAAGCCCAGCATCGGTGCCTGGCCAGCATGGCCAGCGCCCAGAAGGAGCAGCCGAACATCGTGTTGCTTTCGCCCGGCCCCGGCAGTGCCGGTTATTTCGAGCACGCCTGGCTGGCCAACTACATGAACTTTTCCCTGGTCGAGGGCGACGATCTGGTGGTGCGGGACGGCCAGGTATCAGTCCGGACCCTGGGCGGTCTGACCCAGGTGGACGTGATTGTTCGGCAGATCAATGACCCCTGGTGCGATCCCCTGGAGCTGCGCCCCGACTCTTTGCTGGGCGTGCCGGGTCTGCTGCAGGCGGCGCGTAACGGCGAGGTGCGTATCGCCAACGCCCTGGGAGCCGGTGTGCTGGAACACCCGGCGCTCGCGGCGTTCATGCCCGCGCTGTGCCAGCGCTTGCTGGGCGAAACCCTGATGCTGCCTTGCCGGGAAACCCTCTGGTGTGGCGATCGGCAGGATCTGCAACAGGTCAAGCAGAGCCTGGACGAATGGATTCTGCGAGACGTCTCGCACCCCGGCAAGATGATCCGCGCAGATCAGATGACGCTGAAAGACGTGCAGGCCCTGCGGCATGATCTTGAACGCCGACCTTATCTGTTCACTGCCCAGCGGCCTGTCGCTTCCAGCGTCACGCCGGGTTTCAATCCGGAAAGCCGCGAAATCGAGCGTCAGCATACGACCCTGCGCTTCTTCAGCCTGGTCGAGCCGGATGATCTGGACAAGCCGGTCTATGAGCGCAGCTATCGCATCATGCCCGGCGGGCTGGCCTGGGTCGGGGAGCCCGGCTCACCCTTGATGCAGAGTCGCACGGTCAAGGACGTCTGGGTGATGGCGCCGGTGCCACAGCCGCATATCAGCATGTTGCGTCAGGCCCTGGGTCCGATTGTAGTCACGCGTGACGGCAAGGACCTGCCATGCCGCGTCGCCGAAAGCATGTTCTGGCTGGGCCGCTATGGTGAGCGCCTGGACGTGCGTGGGCGGCTGCTGCGCGAGGCGCTTGGCCGGCTGCTGCAGAACGACCGACAGGAAAACGGAGCCAACGTGCTGCCGGACCTGCTGGTTGCGCTGGGCGTGGCTCCGGATCCGGAAACCGAAGAGGCGGAGCTGGCTGCGGTAGCCGGCCACAAGCGCTTCTCCGCAGAATACCTGGTGGCCCGGGAGCGGCTGATGCAGCTGTTCGCCGAAGATCAGCCCGATGGCATGCCGACCCTGTTCGGGCACTTTGTGCGTAACAGCAGGGCGGTGCGCGACCACCTGGGCGATGACAGCTGGCGCGCCATCAACAGCATGCGCCAGCGTTTCAACGGGATGTCCCGGGCGCGGGGTATCGTTGCCGGGCAACGGCACCTGGAAGCGACGGTGCTGGATCTGTCGGCCTTCTTTGGTCTCTGCAACGAGACCATGCCGCACCACTACGGCTGGCGCTTTCTGGATATGGGCCGCTTTATCGAGCGGACCCTGAGCAGCCTGGAGCTGCTCAAGCTTGCCCTGCTGACCGCGTCACAGCCGGGCATACCGCTGTGGGAAGTGGTGCTGGCGACCACGGATAACTTTACCGTGTATCGCCGCCGCTATCGTTCCCAGCTGCATCCCTCGGCGATCCTGGATCTGCTGCTGTTTGACGAGGCCAATCCACGGTCCATCGGCTATATGCTCAAACGCCTGGAGCGCCAGGTCGAGAAACTGCCTTCGCCGGGCAACTCGCCCTACCGCAATCTGGAGAAACGTCTGATCATTCAGGCCACGAGCCAGCTGCACCTGGTGGATATCGACATGCTGGCGAATCTGGAGCATTCGGAATCGGCCCGTGAGGCCCTGACGACCCTGCTGGACCAGTTGATCGAGCCGATGGCCGAGCTGTCCAATGCGATTTCACACAGTCATTTCAGTCATGTCGAGGCGCCGCGTCAGCTGGTGACCATGCATCACGGTAACAACACCCGGGTAGAGTAACCTTGCCATGAGATTTCAGCTGCGCCACACCACCCGTTACGAATACAGCAGCTCGGCCAGTCTGAGTCATAACGAGGCCCGCATTCTGCCGCGTAATCTGCCCTGGCAGCACTGTGCCAATGCCCAGGTGGAGATCTCGCCGACGCCGATGCGGATGCGTGAGCGCACCGATTTTTTCGGTAACCGCGTGGTCTATTTCTCCCTGGAAGCCCTGCACGACGAGCTTCAGGTCAGCGTGACCAGCGAGATCGAAACGCGGCCACGGCCCACCCAGGATTTCTTCTCCACCATCGCCTGGGAGCAGGCCGTCAGTGACACTACCGCTGATCCCCGCTTCAGCAATCGCGATTGCCTGGATGCGCGGCTCTATGTGCTGGATTCGCCTTTCGTGCATCAGCATGACAGCCTGGCGCGCTACGCCATGGACAGCTTCCTGCCCGGTCGCAACATGCTGGATGCGGTGCTGGATCTGAATCAGCGGATTTTCAACGAGTTTTCCTACGATCCCGACTCCACCACGGTCGCCACGCCCCTGAGCGAGGTATTGGCCAACCGCCGCGGCGTCTGCCAGGACTTCGCGCATCTGGCCATCGGTTGCATGCGCTCCCTGGGTCTGGCCGTGCGTTATGTCAGCGGCTATATGGAAACGCTGCCGCCGCCGGGCCAGGAGAAGCTAGTGGGCGCCGATGCCACGCACGCCTGGGTGTCGGTGTTCATTCCCGGCTGGGGCTGGCTGGAGATCGATCCCACCAACGGCTGCACCCCGGACGAGCGCTACATCATCCTCGGCTGGGGTCGCGATTTCGCGGACGTGACGCCGCTCAAGGGCGTGATGACCGGAGGCGGGGAGCACAAGCTGACGGTCGCCGTGGACGTGATCGCACTGAAGGACGAGCCGGAGCTGCAGGCCCAGGGTTTCTAGTATTGCCGGTGCCCCGGGGCTCGACGTTCCCAGGGGCGTCATTCCCGCGGAGCATGCCCTCAGTTCAAGAAACAGTTCTGTACTGCAATAAAAAACCCCGGCCTTGGCCGGGGTTTTTGTTGGTGCGCGGTAGCGCGGCTTACATATTGGGGTAGTTCGGACCGCCGGTACCCTCAGGTGCAACCCAGTTGATGTTCTGCGAAGGATCCTTGATGTCACAGGTCTTGCAGTGCACGCAGTTCTGGGCGTTGATCTGGAAGCGCTTCTCACCGTCGTCCTGGGTCACCACCTCATATACGCCGGCCGGGCAATAGCGCTGCGCAGGCTCGTCGTACAGGGGCAGGTTGGTGCCGATCGGAATGCTCGGATCCTTCAGGGTCAGGTGAACCGGCTGGTCTTCCTCGTGGTTGGTGTTGGAGATGAACACCGAGGACAGCTTGTCGAAGCTCAGAACCCCATCAGGCTTGGGATAGTCGATCTTCGGCGCTTCGGAGGCCTTTTTCAGGCAAGCGTAGTCCGGCGTCTTGTCGCGCAGGGTCATCGGAATCTTGCCACCGAAGATGTTCTGGTCGACGAAGTTGAACGCGCCACCCATCAGGGCGCCGAACTTGTGGATCGCCGGACCGAAGTTGCGCGAACCGAACAGCTCTTCGTACAACCAGCTGGCCTTGAACTTCTCGGGGTAGCTGTTCAGTACGTCGCCGCCCTCACGGCCTTCCTTCAGGGCTTCAACAATGGCGTCAGCGGCAAGCATGCCGGACTTCATCGCCGTGTGGTTGCCCTTGATCTTGGCGAAGTTCAGGGTGCCCAGGTCGCAGCCAATCAGCGCGCCACCGGGGAAGACCATCTTCGGCAGGGAGTTCAGGCCACCCTTGCAGATTGCGCGAGCGCCGTAGGACACGCGCTTGCCGCCTTCCAGGTACTGCTTGACCACCGGGTGGTGCTTGAGGCGCTGGAATTCATCGAAGGGCGAAAGGTGCGGGTTGCTATAAGAGAGATCGACGATCAGACCGACCAGTACCTGGTTGTTCTCGGTGTGATAGAGGAAGGAGCCACCGGTGTTTTCGTTACCGGTCACTTCCAGCGGCCAGCCGGCGGTGTGAACCACCAGGCCTTCCTGGTGCTTGGCCGGATCGATGTCCCAGATTTCCTTGATGCCAATGCCATAGTGCTGGGCGTCGGCTTCGGAGTTCAGCTCGAAGCGCTTGATCAGCTGCTTGCCGATGTGACCACGGCAGCCTTCGGCGAACAGGGTGTACTTGGCACGCAATTCCATACCGGGGGTATAGAAGCCTTCCTTCGGATTGCCTTCGCGATCCACGCCCAGGTCGCCGGTCAGGATGCCGCGAACCACGCCGTTTTCATCAATCAGCGCTTCCTGTGCAGCGAAGCCGGGGTAGACCTCCACGCCCAGATTCTCGGCCTGTTCGGCCATCCAGCGGCACAGGTTGCCGAGGGAGATGATGTAGTTGCCCTCGTTGTGCATGGTCTTGGGCACCAGCATGTTCGGCAGCTTGACCGACTTCTCGGCGCCGGTGAGCATGTAGATGTCATCACGGGTGACAGGGACGTTCAGCGGAGCGCCCATTTCTTTCCAGTCCGGAAAGAGTTCGTTCAGGGCGCGCGGCTCGAACACGGCACCGGAGAGGATGTGGGCACCCACTTCGGAACCCTTTTCTACTACACAGACGCTGACTTCCTGGCCGGCTTCGGCTGCTTGCTGCTTGATGCGACAAGCGGCGGCGAGACCCGAAGGCCCGGCGCCCACGATGACAACGTCAAACTCCATG
>JAESUC010000056.1 GCA_016763285.1 Pseudomonas sp. | reverse complement strand
GGTCTGGAGAGCAGAGCCTGTGAGCGAAGAAATACTGATCAATATCACCCCGATGGAAACCCGGGTGGCCCTGGTGGAAAACGGGGTGTTACAGGAAGTGCATATCGAGCGCACGATGCGCCGCGGTATTGTCGGTAACATCTACAAGGGCAAGGTGGTGCGCGTGCTGCCAGGCATGCAGGCGGCCTTTGTCGATATCGGACTCGAGCGTGCGGCTTTCATCCATGCCTCGGAGGTGTCCGACCGCGAGGGCCAGGCGGTTGAGTCGATTACCGCCCTGTTGCACGAGGGGCAGAGCCTGGTCGTGCAGGTCACCAAGGATCCGATCGGTACCAAGGGCGCCAGGCTGACGACGCATCTGTCGATCCCCTCACGCTTTCTGGTGTATATGCCGCGCACCCCGCATGTGGGTATTTCCCTGAAGATTGAGGACGAGTCCGAGCGCGAGCGACTCAAGCAGGTGGTCGCCAGCTGTATCGAGGGCGAAGGCGTGGACGAGGTGGGTGGTTTCATTCTGCGTACCGCAGCCGAGGCTGCCCGGGAAGAGGAGATACTCGCCGATATCCGCTACGTACGCCGCCTCTGGCAGCAGATCTCCCAGCAGACACAGGTGGCCACGGCCCCCTCGAGCATCTATGAAGACCTGCCGCTGGCCCTGCGCACCCTGCGGGATCTGGTCAGCCCCCGTACCGAAAAGATCCGCGTGGATTCCCGCGAGACCTTCCAGAAAGTGGAAGTCTTCGTGCAGGAACTGATGCCAGCGGTGCAGAATCTCCTGGAGCATTACCCTGGAGAGCGCCCGATCTTTGATCTCTATGGCATCGAGGACGAGATCCAGAAGGCCCTGGAGCGCAAGGTCATGCTCAAGTCGGGCGGGCATCTGGTGATCGACCAGACCGAAGCCATGGCCACCATCGACGTCAATACCGGCGCATTCGTCGGCCACCGCAATCTCGAAGAGACCATCTTCAAGACCAATCTGGAAGCGGCGATGGCTATCGCGCGGCAGCTGCGTCTGCGTAATCTGGGCGGCATCATCATCATCGACTTCATCGACATGGTCGATGAGGAGCACCAGCGCCAGGTGCTGCGCACCCTGGAAAAGCAGCTCGAGCGTGATCATGCCAAGACCAACATCATCGGCATCACCGAGTTGGGCCTGGTGCAGATGACCCGCAAGCGGACCCGCGAAAGCCTCGAACAGATCCTCTGTGAAGCCTGTCCGTGCTGCACCGGGCGAGGCATCCAGAAGACGCCGGAAAGCGTCTGCTACGAAATCTTCCGCGAGATCCTCCGCGAGGCTCGTGCCTACCAGGCTGGCGCCTACACGGTGCTCGCCTCACAGGCCGTGATCGACCGCCTGCTCGACGAGGAATCGGGGAACGTCGCGGATCTGGAAATCTTCATCGAGCGGCCTATCCGTTTTCAGGTCGAGCCGGTGTATACCCAGGAACAGTACGACGTGGTGCTGATGTGAGGTCCGCCTGACCTGATGTCCACTCAACGCTGGTTGACCCGCATTCTCGAAGGCGTGATCGTCGTGCTGGTGGTCTGGCTGCTGGCGGCTGCCGCCTACGTCAGTCTCGGCCGACAGTTCGTGCCGGCGATTGCCGATTATCGGGCCGAGCTGCTGGACTGGGCGCAGGAGACCACCGGGCGGGCCATTTCCCTGGAGGGCCTGCAGGGGGAGATGCAGGGTTGGCAGCCGGTACTGAAGATGCGCGGCCTGCGCGTGCACGAGCAGAGTGATCCGGCCAGTCAGACCCTGCTTGCGCTGGACCGTGTAACGGCCCGCGTCGACATCTGGACCAGTCTCTGGGAGCGCCGTCTGGTCATGGATGCGCTGCAGGTCGAGGGCCTGGCGCTGGAGCTGATCGAGGACGCCGAGGGCCGCTGGCGTCTGCATGGACTGGGTGAACGGCTTGCCGGCAACTACGACCTGGACACGGCGCTCGACATGCTGTTCGAGCAACGCCGGATAACCCTGCTGGACACGCACATTCTGATCAGCCCCCACGCGCGGGCGCCATGGGTCTTCCAGGACGGGGAAATCACCCTGCTCAACGGACAGGGCTGGCATCGCCTGGATGGTCGGGTGGCGCTCGCCGAGGGTCAGCAGATCAGCTGGCAGCTGAGCGCACTGGATGACGGCCGCTCCTGGCAGGACATGTCCGTGGGCTTCTTTATCGAACTGCCGCCACTCGACTGGGTCGATCATCTGCCGCCCGCCTGGCTGGGGCGCGCGCCGCTGGATGCGGTGGTGGCCGGCGGCCAGTTCTGGGGCGGCTGGCAGGGCCGGCAATTGCAGTACCTGCGCGGGCAGCTCGACGTGCCCCTCGTACGCATGGACGCCGATCAGGCGCTGCCAGAGCTGCGCGAGTTGGCCGCCGAGTTCGCCCTGCAGTGGGGCGAGCGTCAACAGCTGCGCGTGCAGGGACTGAATTTCAGCCTGGACGAGCAGCGCTGGCCGCGCAGCCGGCTGCAGCTTCAGCGGGACGTCAGCAGCGGCGACTGGCAGCTGCAGATGGATCGCCTGTCGCTCGATCTGCTGGCGCAAATGGTGCCCGTCAAGCTGCTGCCGGAAAAGGCCGCCCAGGCCCTGACCAGTCTGGCACCCACTGGAGAGCTGCGCGCCTTGCATGTGCAGGGCACAGGCTCGCCGGCCCGGTGGCGTGATCTCGAGGTCCGCGCGCTGCTGCAGGAGGTCGGGGTGAATGCCTGGCAGGGCGCTCCGGCGCTGCAGGGGTTCAGTGGCAGTCTCTCGGGCAGTGCGCAGGCGGGCGAACTGAGGATCGACAGTGATGCCTGGTCGATCCATCTGCCGCGGTTGTTTCCCGAGCGCTGGGACTATGAGCAACTGGTAGGCCAATTGAACTGGCAATGGTCGCAAGCAGACGGCTTGCGCCTGCAGGCACCGGGGATGCGCGCCGAGGGCGATGCCGGGGTCGCCGGGGTTGCGTTGCAGTTGCATCTGCCGCCGCCGGGTCGCACGCCGACCATGGACCTGCGTGTGTCGCTGAGTGGCTCGCAAGCACGTTTCAGCCAGCGTTACCTGCCGACCCTGTCTCCGGCGTTCAATCCGAAACTGGCTCAATGGCTGTCCGAGGCGGAGATGGAGGGCGATGTTCCCTTGGCGGTATTCGAGTATCAGGGCTCCCTGCTGCGCGATGCCGGACCGGAGGATCGGCGACTGGGTCTCTACGCCCGGCTCGAGTCCGGCAGCCTGGCATTCCAGCCCGGCTGGCCCAGGCTTGAGGAGGTTGCCGCCACGCTGCATCTGGACAACCAGCAGGTGCTGGTCGATCAGGCCAGTGCCCGGCTCTGGACAACCCGGCTGACTGACGTCCAGGTCAGTACCGGGCGCCGGCAGCCCGGTGATGCGCTGCATCTCGATGTGGCCAGCCAGTTTGACGGTCCCTTGCAGGATGGTCTGCGGCTGCTGCAGGACACGCCCCTGGCCTCCGCCACCGGCGACCGACTGCAGGGCTGGACCGGCGACGGTCAGGTCCAGGGTCGGTTTGCAGTCCAGTTGCCCCTGCGCGATGCCGCAACCCCTGAGGTGGAGGCACAATGGCGGCTCGAAGCCCGGCAGCTGGAGATTCCCCCGCTCCGGGCGGCTCTGGGAGACCTGCAGGGCGTCTTTTCCTACAGCAGCTCGGGCGGTCTGGAGGCCACCGATCTGCAGGCCCTGTTCCTGGGTCGCCGGGTCGCAGGCAGCATAGACAGGCACCAGGGGCGTCAGCGGGCCCGTTTCAGTGGGCAACACAGTATTGCGTCGCTATTGCAGTGGCCCATGTTGTCCGAGGTTCCGCCAGGCCTGGCAGAGGGGCAGCTGGCCTGGAAGGCGCAGGCGACGTTCGACCCCGAAGGCACCACATTGCGTATCAACAGCGATCTGGCCGGAATCCGGCTGGATTTGCCGCCGCCCCTGGCGAAAGCAGCCGATGCAAGCATGGCAAGCGAACTGGCGCTGTTCATGGCTGATCAACGCCAGCGCTGGCAGTTCAATCTGGGCGCCGACCTGCGCGGAATCGTGCATACGGGGGCGGCCGGGCTGCGCGGTGATCTGCGCTACCGCAGTGGTGATCCGCAATCGGGCTCGGCGCCTGGTCTGAGCCTGGCCGGGCGTTTCGAGCAGCTCGACCTGGCAAACTGGCAGCAATGGCTGCAGACCTATCGCGCCGCATTGCCCGGCGCCGGGTCGTCTGCCGTTTCAGGTCTGCCGCCGCGCCGCGCTACGGCAGCCCTTGATCAGGTACGCTCGATCGAGCTGAGAGCGGGCCGGTTTGCAGGCCTTGGCCAGACCCTGACGGACCTGGCGGTCAACGGCGTACGAAATGATCAGGGCTGGCTGTTCGACCTGGATCAGGCACGTGTTCGGGGACAGGTAACGGTCCCCGACCTGCAGGCCCGGCCCATCGTGCTCAACATGCAGCGTCTTGTCCTGGCCCGTACCGATACCGAGCCCAGGGTCGATGCGCTGGCCGCTCCGCTGGCTCCCGAAGACCCTCTGGCGGGTGTCGACTCTGCGAGCCTGCCGCCGCTGGATGTGGTCATAGACGCCCTGCACTGGGGCGAGGAACCGGTCGGACGGGTCAGCTTCCAGATGCGTCCTGCGGACCTGGGAGCGACTATCAGACAGCTGGACGTGGACCTGCGCGGTCTGCGCCTGACCGGTGAACTGGACTGGCTGGAGGACGGCCTGGCCACGCAGTTCCGCGGCGCCGTCCGCACCGGCGACATCGGGGAGGTGCTGCGTGCCTGGGGTTACGCGCCGACTGTCACCAGCAAGCAATTCGCTACCACCGCCGATCTGCGCTGGCCCGGTTCGCCCGCCTTCTTTGCCCTGAGCCGCAGCAGTGGTCTTTTGCAGCTGGATGCTGCCAACGGGACCTTGCAGAGCGGAGAGGGGTCGGCCGATGCCCTGCGCGTGTTCGGGCTGCTCAATTTCAACGCACTGACGCGACGCCTGCGCCTGGATTTCAGTGATCTGTTCGGACGTGGCACCGCCTATGACACACTGGATGCCGATCTCGCTCTGACCGACGGTGTCATGCGCACGCTGAGCCCTCTGGTCATGGATGGCCCCGGCGCGAAAATGCAGCTCGATGGTCAGCTGGATCTGCCCGCCGGCAGCATTGACATGGGTATGCTGGTAACCTTGCCGGTAACCAACAACCTGCCGCTGGCAGCCATTATTGCCGGCGCGCCCTATATCGGCGGGGCGCTGTTTCTGGCCGACAAGATACTCGGCGACCGGGTAGCCCGCTTTGCCTCGGTGAAATACCGGGTCAGTGGTGACTGGCAGCAACCCACGGTCGAATTCGACAAGGCCTTTGACAACGAGGCGGCCCTCGAGGAGTGAGCAGCATGCATCAGGTAGCAGCAATCCAGATGATCAGTGGACCCGATGTGCAGGCCAACCTGGATCAGGCCGCGCCCCTTATCGCCCAGGCCGCCAGCGCGGGGGCGAAACTGGTGCTGCTGCCCGAGTGTTTTGCCGCGTTCGGCAACAGCAGTCTGCAACAGATTGCCGACGAGGAGTTCTCGGGCCAGCAACCCATTACCCGTTTTCTCGCTGAGCAGGCGCGTCAGCATGGCATCTGGCTGATTGGCGGAAGCATCCCGCTGGCGCGGGCCGCGGGTCAGAAGCCGATGGCCTGCTGCCTGGTCTATGATGACCGCGGCCAGCAGGTGGCCCGCTACGATAAATTGCACCTGTTCGACGTGGATGTCGCCGACAATCATCGCAGCTACCGCGAGTCGCGTGATTACGATTTCGGTGACAGCGTGGTGTGTGTGGATACACCGGTCGGGCGAGTGGGTCTGAGCATCTGTTACGATCTGCGCTTTGCCGAGCTGTATATTGCCCTGCGCCGTGCCGGGGCGGACCTGATCGTTGTGCCGTCAGCGTTCACGGCGGTCACCGGTGCGGCCCACTGGGAGGTGCTGCTGCGCGCCCGGGCGATCGAAACCCAGTGTTACATTCTCGCGGCCAATCAGGGTGGGCGACACCCCGGCGGGCGTGAGACCTTTGGCCACAGTTGCCTCATCGATCCCTGGGGCGAGGTCCAGGCCTCGCTGTCCGAGGGCGAAACGGTGCTCTGTCAGAGCATCGATCCCGACCATATCAACACTATTCGCATGCGGATGCCGGTTGCCCGGCATCGGCGGTTCGTGCCCGCGGAGACTATAGCTGTGGCCACCAAGGAGTCAGACTGAATGAGTAATGTACTAGCCCAAGTGGAAAATCGTCTGCTGATGCCGGCTGACCTCAGCCCGGACAACGTCGCCGCTGTGCTCGGTCAACTGGTCTCTGCGCCCGGGGTGGATGCCGCAGACCTGTATTTCCAGCACCAGATCAGCGAGTCCTGGGTACTCGAAGACGGCATCGTCAAGGATGGCAGCTTCAACGTCGACCAGGGCGTTGGTGTGCGCGCCCAGTCCGGTGAGAAAACCGGCTTTGCCTACAGCAATGATGTACGCCTGCCGGCACTGAGCCAGGCAGTGGGGGCCGCGCGCTCGATTGCCCGCTCCGGTCAGACCGGCAGCGTGAAGGCCTGGGATCGGGGCAACAATACGGCCCTGTATGCTGCGGACAATCCTCTGGAAGTCATGGCCCAGGCGGACAAGGTGGCCTTTCTGCAGCGCCTGGATGCCTATACCCGTAGCCTGGACTCGCGCATCACCCAGGTCTCGGTAAGCATGGGTGGGGTACATGACACCATTCTGGTGGCGTCCAGTGACGGCACCTGGGCCGGCGACATCCGCCCCCTGGTCCGACTCAACGTGAGCGTCATCATCGAGCACAACGGTCGCCGCGAGCGCGGCAGCTCGGGCGGGGGCGGGCGCACCGACTACCGCTTTTTCGAAGCCGAAGAACGGGCCATGGGCTATGCCCGTGAAGCGGTGCGCCAGGCTATCGTCAATCTGGACGCGATTCCGGCCCCGGCTGGCAGCATGCCGGTAGTCATGGCGCCGGGCTGGTCCGGCGTGCTGCTGCATGAAGCCGTGGGGCACGGACTGGAGGGCGACTTCAACCGCAAGGGCAGCTCGGCCTACAGCGGCCGAGTGGGTGAGAAGGTGGCGTCCAGTCTGTGCACCATCGTCGACGACGGCACCCTACCGGGTCGTCGCGGTTCACTGAGCATGGACGACGAAGGCAACCAGACCAACTGCACGACGCTGATCGAGAACGGCATCCTCAAGGGCTATATGCAGGACAAGCTCAACGCCCGACTGATGGGCGTGCCTGCCACCGGCAACGGACGCCGGGAGTCCTACGCGCACCTGCCCATGCCGCGCATGACCAACACCTACATGCTGGCCGGCGAAAGCGATCCGCAGGACATCATCAAGTCCGTCAAGAAAGGCATCTATTGCGCCAACCTGGGCGGTGGGCAGGTCGATATCACCAGCGGCAAGTTCGTCTTTTCCACCAGCGAAGCCTATCTGATCGAAGACGGCAAGATCACCGCGCCGGTCAAGGGCGCAACGCTGATCGGCAATGGCCCCGAGGTAATGAATCGGGTCTCGATGGTCGGTCATGACCTGGCGCTCGACAGCGGTGTCGGCACCTGCGGCAAGGACGGCCAGTCCCTGCCGGTGGGCGTGGGTCAGCCGACCTTGAAGATCGATCAGATTACCGTGGGCGGTACGGGCTGATCGCGCTGGGGGCAGTGTTCCCTTATAGGCACTGCAAGCACATCCCCTGCTTCCTGACGGCGGGCTTTGCCTTCCGCTGAAGGCGCCGGGGGGTGTTCAGCGACTTTCGGATCACGGGTCTGAATGGTTCTGACGCAATAAATGCGATAGAGCGTAAAGCTGGAGCTCGCTCTGGGTGTAGTAAAACCCATGGTATTCCAGCAGGGGTTCCGCACGGATCAACTCTTCAAGTTTGTTTTCCTGGTATTGGCCATGGTGAGAAAAAACACCTCTTTCCAGCAGAGTGACATACAGGTCAACCTTCTCCTGCTGCTCGGCATAGTGCTTAAATTCCGCGTCTGCCAGGTGTGCGAGCTGATGCTGCAAACCCTCTGGCACTTGGATAGGCGTTCGGAGTTGGGCTACTGTCCTGTGGGAGCTGCAGCTTGAAAGCGCTAGTCCGGAAACGCC